>NZ_CAMTIK010000020.1 GCF_947072685.1 uncultured Cetobacterium sp.
TAGATTTTACAAAACTAAAAAAGCTGACCTCTATGGTCAGCTTTTCTCACTTTACATCCACTCTATTTAAATGCACATCCATCTGCGGATATGGGATACCTATGTTCTCTTTATCTAAAACCTCTTTTATTCCGTTCAAAACCTCTTTATAAACTGTCCAATAGCATTCATTCGTTGTCCAGCCTTTCAAGGCGATATTTATTGAACTGTCCGCGTACTGATCCACATGGCTATACACCACTGGATTTGTTAAAACTTTTGGATTCTCCCTCAAAAGTTTTTCTAAAGCTTCCCTAGCTACATTTAAATCTGCATCGTATGAAACCCCCACTATAAACTTCAATCTTCTCAGTGGCGTTTTAGTATAATTTATAACTTTATTTGAAACTATTAACCCATTAGGAACTATTACCAAATCATTGTTATGGGTTCTTATTGTTGTTGAAAATATATCTATATCATGAATATATCCCATTTCAGAAGCTATATTCACCTCATCTCCAACTTTATATGTTTTAAATATCAATACAATTAATCCCCCTGCAAAGTTTGAAAGATTATCTTTTAAAGCCAAACCAACACCGATTCCCAAAGTTCCAAAAAATGCTAGTAAACTGCTCTCCTTAACTCCCATTATCAACAAGCAAAATGTTATTAAAATTGCATGTAATCCAATATTTAATATCGATGTTATAAAACTTCTTAAAGATTCATCTATCACCTTTTCATTTGAAGCTTTTCCAAACATCGGTGTTATCTTTTTTACTGCTTTTAAAACTACATAATAGATAACTATACAGATTATTAATTTAATCATAAAAAATACGATATCAACTGTAAAATTTACAAAAATATTCTTCCCCATAAGTTTTTCAATAACCTCTTCTAAAAAACTTTGTGATTGCACATCCATTCAAAACTCCTCCATATTTTAAAGCCCTCTTCTGGGTTTTCCCAGTAAATATCCTTGAACATAGTCCACTTCAATCCTTTTTAAAAATTCAAGCTCTGACTCCTCTTCAATCCCTTCGGCTACAATTTTTAAATTTAAACTTTTTATCATTCTTGTGAGAGCTAAGTAAATCGCCTCTCCTTTTTGGGAATCACCCTTTAAAATCAATATCAAAGATCTATCAAATTTCACAACATCTATTGGTAAAGTTGTTAAAAGTGCAACTGTTGAATGCCCTGCTGTAAAATCATCTATTGAAATTTTTATTCCCAACGATTTTAAACGGTTTAATTTTTTAAGTATATCCTCTATATCCGCTAAAATCATACTCTCTGTTATCTCAACCTCTATATATTCACCCGAAACTTCATATTTTGTGAGTAAAGACTCTATTTTTTCAACAGCATCTCCTCTTTTAAAAGTTTCTGCTGAAAAATTAAATGATATTCTAAAATCTGATAAAACAGAATTTCTCATCAAATAACTCTTCAAATATTTGATTGTTTCCTCCGCCATCTTGTAATCTATTCTATGGACAATTCCAATCTCCTCTGCCAGTGGAATAAATTCTACAGGTGATACAAATCCCAACTCTTTGCTCTCCCATCTAGCCAAAGTTTCAGCCCCTGAGAGCTCACCTGTCAAAACTTTATATTTAGGTTGAAATACAGGATGAAATTCATCTTTTATAGATTCTTTTAAATATTGTTTTATCCTCTCTTTTCTATCAGTTTGATTTATAAAATCTATATTGGCTTCCTTAACCTTATATATCTTGGATTTTTTAGCATCATACATCGCCATATCAGCATACCTAAAAGCATCCTTCATCCCTATATTTTTATCTTTAATGAAATATCCCAAACTAAATCCTACATTGTTTCTTTTTATTATAGGTATGTTTCTAAACACTGTTTCAATCTCTTTAAGTTTTTTTTCAAACTCTTTATTTTCTGCAAATATATAAAATTCATCCCCAGATATTCTAAAGATATAATCTCTTTTAAATACACTCTTTAAACAGTTTGAAAAAGCTACTAAAACTGCATCTCCAACCTCATGACCATAAGAATCATTTATAACCTTAAACTTATTCAAATCAATTACAACCGTTATTCCAAAGATATAATTTTTATTCAAACAAAACTCTTCAAACACTCTTCGGCTCAAAAGTCCTGTTAAAGAGTCTTTTAAAAGTTCTTTATTCTTTCTCTGTTGTTTTATAATTCTATAGGATTGTATAGTTAGAATAAATAGTACCAAAATTAATATCGACAATATATTGTTATATTTTATACTTTTTTTCTCCATCATTTCGAGTTCATAATTTTTATTCTGTATCTCTGATTTTTTCAATATTTCTTTCTTATCAACAACATTATCTATAGCCTTGTTGATAATATCTCTCAAAATATAGTCCTCTTTTTTTAAAGCTAAGTTTATAGGGACCACCTCTAGTAGTTCTAGAGTATATTTTATTTTCTCCAAATCATTTAACTCAAATACAGCTACAGATGATATTTTACGCTCTTTTAAATCCTTAAGCATGCTCTCTCTATCTGTATATGTAATCACAGCGTCATCTAAAAAATATTTTCTGACAACAATCTCTTCAATTCCGTCCTTAATTACCCCTATCTTGTTGTCACTATTTTTTCTCAAGTTGGAAACTATATAGGTATTTAAATCAAATAATTTCTTAGTAAAAATATGTTTTTTCTCTCTTTCACTATCTCTAGACATGGGGATAACATCTATAAAGCCATTCTCAAATTTAGTGTATTTTTGCTTCCACTCCTCATCGACAATTGATTTATCCACAAGTAATACATCCATCCCTTTAAATAATATCGATAGTAGATTGGGAAGAAGCCCCTCATATTGCCTACTTTTTATGGAATAGTAGCTCAATACTCCTGAGCTCTCATAAGTTATCCCTATACTTTTTAATCCCTTTAAGTATTTTTTTTCCTCTTCAGTCAAAGATTTATAAAAATTCTTTTGAAATAGATTAATTTTTTTATCTTCAATCCATTTATTTATAATTTTTTTATATCTCTCATCTAGGGCTCTATTTATTATTGGTATTAATTTTTCATATTTTTTAGAAACTGCCATTGCTCTATCTGGCAATCTTCCAATCTTCATCTTATTTTCTATATCTAAAATATTGTGTTCAGACTCCAAAAAATAATAATCTCTATATGGGAGGTTATCCTCTATAAAAACTTTTTTTATATCCAAATTATTCTCTTTTAAAAACAGATCTAAATATTGAATATATATTGATTCTTTGGTCAAATAGAGAACTTTATTTTTTATATCCTCTCTACTGTTTATTTTATTTGTTTTTGAAGCTATATACAGACTTTCTCCAAACAATGGTTTTGTAAAACCAACAAACTTTTTTCTTTCTTTTGTTTGGGTTAAAACATTTAAAATATCTGTCTGTCCATTTTTAAAATGAAGATATACCTCTTCCCAACTCCCTTTTTCAACCTTTATATTCAGCTGAAGATAATTTTTTAACATATCCTCTATTATATCATTTAGTGAGACCCCATTAACTTTTTCATCTGTGAAATCATTTTTTAATACTCCTACTCTTATCTCTTGTTTTCTAAAACTATCTAAGATTTTTTTTTCTTCCTCATTTTTAGAAAGATATACTGTTTCTGCAAATGTTATCTGTGAAAAAATAATCAATAGTAACAAAAATTTTAACATGCCCCCTCCATATTCTATACTTGTTGTTCTGTGTAATTTTGCGGAATTATCCCCTTAGATTTCCACTCCTCCATCGGAACTACAATCTCTTTTATTTTTCCATGTCGAATATCCAAAATCCATCCATGGATTCTAGGATATTTTCCACTCTCTATTCTATTTTTTATGATTGGGAGTTCAAAAATATGTTTCAGTTGCTCCAAAACATTTAGTTCAGTCAACCTATCTATTCTTCTCTCCACACATTCAATTTTATCTAACTCCTCTCTATTTTCAAGCTCTATTTTTTTTATCGGCATCAACCAACTTGATATAACAGAAGAGTTCGTACACTTCTCGTGGGCCGTTCTTATTCCACCACACTCGTAGTGTCCCGATACAATTATATGCTGAACCTCAAGTTGCTCGACAGCATACTCAAGTGTCGCTAAAAAATTCATATCATTTCCAAAAACTTGATTTGCTATATTTCTATGGATAAAAAAACTTCCTGGTTCACTCTGAGTAAAAGTGTCTATTGGCATTCTACTATCTGAACATCCTATGTATAAAAACGGCGGTTTTTGTCCCTTAGATAAATTTTTAAAATAATCTTTATCCAAAGATAGTTTCATCTCTACCCATTCTATATTTTCCTTTAATAAATCATCATAATTTTGCATTTTTTCCTCCTCAATTAAACTAGAGTATTATTCTATATTTTACTCTATTTTATTTATTTTTTCTACTTTTAAAGCATGTTTTTTAATTAAGTTTCATATGTGGAACAATTACACACAATATACTCTTGTTTATATCTCTATTTTTAACTAGAATTAAACAAAAATATCAACTTTATATCGGGAGGATTTTTATGTTAAAAAAACACAAAATTATAGATAGCATTTTAGAAACTGGGGTGGTTGCTGTTGTTAGAGCAGAAAACCTAGAAGAGGCTAAACGTATTTCAAATGCTTGTATTGCTGGTGGAGTTAACGCTATTGAAGTAACTTACACAGTTCCTGGAGCAACTGAAGTTATATCTGAACTTTCTAAAGAGTTTCCAGGGGATGATTTTATAATTGGTGCTGGAACCGTTCTTGACAGCGAGACTGCTAGACTAGCTATTTTAGCTGGAGCTAAATATATCGTCTCTCCTGGATTTGATGAAGAAACTGCAAAACTTTGTAACAGATATGCTGTTCCATATATGCCCGGATGTATGACTATCACAGAGATGATTAGAGCTATGGAACTTGGGTGTGACATCATCAAACTTTTCCCTGGAAGCGCTTTTGGACCTGATTTTATAAAAGCTGTTAAAGCTCCACTTCCACATGCCAACATTATGCCTACTGGTGGAGTTTCTTTAGAGAATGTTGATAAATGGATTAAAAATGGGGTTTCTGCTGTTGGTGTTGGAGGAAAACTTGCCACTGGTCCGAGTTCTGAAATAACTGAAACTGCTAAAGCTTTTGTTGCAAAAATTAAAAAGGTTAGAGAGGAGATTTAATCATGGGAAAAATAGTTACTCTCGGAGAGATCATGCTTCGTCTATCCACTGAAAACAATAATCGTTTCATACAGAGTAGCTCTTTTAGAGCTGACTATGGTGGGGGAGAAGCCAATGTTGCCATTTCTCTTGCTAACTTTGGTATTCCAACTGAATATGTTACAAAACTTCCAAACAACCCTCTTGCAGAGTCTATTTTTAGATATCTTAAAGGGAATGGTGTGCAAACTAAAAATATTGTCATCGGTGGCGAAAGGTTAGGGACTTACTACCTTGAAGTTGGAACAAGTATCAGAGCTTCATCTGTAATTTATGATAGAAAGTTCTCATCTTTTTCAACTTTAAATTTTCAGGAATTGGATATAGACAATATATTTAAAGATTGTGATATATTACATCTCTCTGGTATAACACCCGCTCTTTCTGAGAACTGTAATATTTTGATGGAACTCATCATTAAAAAAGCAAAATCTTTGGGGATTCTTATAAGTTTTGATTTTAATTATAGAAGTAAGCTTTGGTCTCTACAGAAAGCTTCAAAAGTTTTGACAAGCTATCTCCCATATATTGATATCTGTTTTGCTGGAAGTTTAGATGCAGAACATATAATGGCTTTGGGTTCTAATAAAACTCTACTGGAATATTACAAGGAGATTGTTTCAAAATATCCCAATATCAAATATCTACTTTCTACTAAAAGAGAGACTCACTCTGTTAATGAAAACTCTCTGACTGGATTTATATTTGAAAATGGAAACCTTCTATCTTCTAATAGATATAAATTTCAAATAGTAGATAGAGTTGGGGGTGGGGATGCTTTTGCTGCCGGTGCTCTTTGTGCGATATATAATGGCCTGTCTTCTCAGGATATTGTTGACTTTGCAACTGCTGCTTCAGTTTATAAGCATACCATCAGAGGGGATGCCAATCTTGTTTCTAAAGATGAAATTCAACATATTATAAAAAATGGAATTTCAACTGTTTCCAGATAGCAGTTCCATATATGAAAAAAAGCTGATTTAAGATTTTCTATCTTACAATCAGCTTTTTACTTATTTTAAAACCTATTTAAATCCTCTTCAACAGTTGAAATTGTTCCAATATTAAAGTTTTCAATCAAAACTTTCAACACATTTCCAGATAAAAATGCTGGAATTGTAGGTCCTATATTGATATTTTTAACTCCTAAATGAAGCAATGCAAGTAAAACTATCACAGCTTTTTGTTCGTACCAAGCTATGTTATAAGCTATTGGCAACTCATTGATATCATTTAATTCAAACACCTCTTTTAACTTTAAAGCTATCAATGCAAGTGAGTATGAATCATTACACTGCCCAGCATCCAAAACTCTTGGAATTCCACCAATGTCCCCTAAATTTAACTTATTGTATTTATATTTTGCACATCCTGCCGTTAAGATAACTGTATCTTTTGGTAAATTAGCTGCAAATTCTGTATAGTAATCTCTAGATTTCATTCTTCCATCGCAACCTGCCATAACATAGAATCTTCTTATAGCTCCACTTTTAACTGCATCTACAACCTTATCTGCCAAAGCAAAGACTTGATTATGAGCAAATCCACCAACAATCTTTCCAGTTTCAATCTCTGTTGGTGATTTACAAGTTTTAGCTAATTCAATCACTTCTGAGAAATCCTTTTTTCCACTCTCGTCCTCTTTAACTCTCGTCCAACCTGGGAATCCTGTCGCATTGGTTGTAAATACTTTCCCTTCATATGAAGCCCCAGCTTTTGGAGGCACTATACAATTTGTTGTAAAAATAATCGGTCCATTGAATGTTTCAAACTCTTCTTTTTGTTTCCACCAAGCATTTCCATAGTTTCCAACCAGATGTGAATACTTCTTTAACTCTGGATAGTAGTGAGCCGGTAACATCTCTGAATGAGTATATATGTCTATACCTGTTCCTTCTGTTTGCTCAAGAAGTTGAACTATATCATTTAAATCATGACCAGATATTAAAATCCCTGGATTATTTTTTACTCCAATACTCACCTCTGTTATCTCTGGATTTCCAAATTTACTAGTGTTTGCTGAATCTAGAAGTCCCATAACGTCCACTCCAAATTTACCAGTTTCTAAAGTGAGAGCTATCAATTCATTTACAGACAAAGTGTCATCTAAAGTTGAAGCAAGCGCTCTTTCAATAAACATAACAATCTCTTCTTTTTCATATCCTAAATTAACAGAGTGCTCATAGTATGCAGCCATACCTTTTAACCCATATACAATCAGTTCTCTCAAAGATCTTATATCCTCATTTTCTGTAGCTAAAACTCCTACAGATAGAGCTTTCTCATTCATATCAACAACTGTATCAACCATAAATGTCACTGCATCGTGATCTTTTAATCTTTTAATTTCAATATTTTTTTCTTCAATTTTATTTTTTATTATATCTCTAATTTTTATTCCCTCTAATATTTGAGCAGATATTGCATCATCGTCAAAATTTGCATTTGTTATTGTTGTGAAGAGAGAGTTTGTTATAAAATAATCGATCTCTGAATTCAATTTTTTCTCAATCTTTCTCTCTTCTAAAGATATATTTTCTCTATAGATTGATATTCCCTTCACCATATATATCAATAGATCTTGAAGATTTGATGTTGTCGCCTTTTTTCCACATACCCCTACAACAGAACATCCTTTATTTCCTGCTGTCTCCTGACATTGGAAACAAAACATTGGTATTTTCATATTTGACATATTTAAACTCTCCTTTTTTAGTATTCTATTGATTTATTATAGCAATCTTTTTTAATTTAGTATGTAACATATGTTACATACTAAATTATTTTTTTTATAAAAAAAGAATTCATAAATTTTTTATGAATAAATAAAAAACAAACAACATATAATAAGGAGGATGAATATGGGAATTTTATCTTGGATTATTCTCGGTTTACTTGCTGGTGCTCTAGCTAAATTTTTAATGCCTGGAAGTGACAGTACTGGACTTGTTGCCACTATGTTACTAGGAATTGTTGGGGCTCTTGTCGGAGGATTTATCGGTGGAATAATTGGATTTGGCTCTGTTCACGGATTGAATATCGGTAGTATTATAACTGCAACTTTGGGTGCGTTTGTCGTTCTATATCTATTCAAAAAATTTAGATAGTAAAAAAGCTGAGAAAATCATTCTCAGCTTTTTTTATAAAAATATCTAACGATAATTATAATCATATTTACACTTTGTTTTAAATGGTATATTATATCTATATACATAAACTCCTATTTTTAAGAGAAAGGATAAAATATAATGAAAAAATTAGTTCCATCTATGGAAAAAATAGATAAGATCTTCAACTATCTTTATTTGAAAGAAAAAGCTACTCAATCAGAGCTTTCTAAAGCATTAGATATTCCTAAAGCGACTACCAACAGAATTTTATATACTCTAGTAACTATGAGTTATTTAAATCAACACGGTAAAGAATACACTTTAGGAAATAAATTTGAATATTTTGCCGACAAAAATCAAAAATATAATCTTATTAAAAATATATCCTTTCATTATTTAGAAGAGCTTTCTTTAAAATTTAAAGAAACTTTTAAGATAAGTGTTTTAGATAAAAATAAAATTAGAGTTATTGCCAGTGTTGAAAGTAATGATTTTTATAAAATTACTGTGCCGGAGAATGCTATTTTCCCTCTCCATGCTGGGGCAGCAAGTAAGCTTCTCATCTGTCAGCTCTCTGAAAAAAAATTAAACTCTCTACTTCCAGAAGCTCTACCTAAATATACTGAAAATACAATTGTAGATAGAGATGAGTTGAAAAAAGAACTTTTTAAAATAAATATAAAAAAAGTCTCTTTCGACAACATGGAACACTCCAATACTATATCTGCTGTGGCAACTCCAATATTTAACAGTCAAAACAAAATTATTGCATCCATCAGTTGTCCATTTTTTAGCAGCCATCAAAATGATGAACATATAAATGAGATTGTTAAAGCCATGAAAGAGATAGGAAACAATATATCTTTTACACTAAAAAACATTCCTCACTAAAAAAAATTAAAACTTTTGAAGGAAAAAACTAAATTCTTTGAATAATAAAAGCGAAGTATTTAAAATAAAAGTTTTTTAACTCAAAGGAGGATTTTTTTATGGAAAATAAAGATCTTGTATTTCAAATGAATAAATTTGTAGGGGACTTACATGTATTTAAAACTAAGGTTCACAATTTTCACTGGAATCTTGTTGGGGAACATTTCTTTGTAATTCATCCTATGTTAGATGGGATTATGACTGAAATTGATACTCAAATTGACAGTGTTGCTGAAAGAATCCTTATGATTGGTCATAGACCTTTCGGTTCTTTAGAGATTTATTTAAAGCATACAGTTTTAGGTGAAGCTGAAACTAAAGCTTATACTGCTAAAGAAGCTGTTAAGCACATTCTTGAAGATTTTAAACTTCTTTTATCTGAGATAAATATTATTTTAAAAATTGCTGAAAAAGAGGATGATCAAGAAACACTTACTCTTATGACAGATATTGCTGCTTTGTATCAAAAACATATTTGGATGTTTGGTGCTTGGTTAGCATAGTTTAATTAACTCCTTCCTAAATTAAAATTCCCTCTAAACCTGATTAGAGGGAATTTTTTTATCAATTAAAACTCAAAAATAATTTTAAGAGCACAAACTGGAGGAATATAATGAAGAGAAAATTATATATTCTTGGAATCATTTTAACTGTTTTGATATCAATTCTTTTTTTTCTTTTTTTTAAAAAAAATATTATTCCAGCTATAAAGATAAAAAAAATTGATTATACTGAAAAAATTCTTGTTACAGGGACTATCCAATCTAAAAAATTTTCTACTCTCACTTCCGGAGTCAATGGTATTGTTGAATCAATATATATAAGAGAGGGTGAAAATATCTTGAAGGGCGACGTTATAGCTAAACTGGATACCCAAGAAATCGAAGCTGATATTGCTCGAAGTAGAGCTCTTTACAAAAAATCTATCTACGATTTAGAAGTAATAAATACATTCAATCTTGAAAATATAAAATCTCAACTCAAATCTGCTCAAATTAACTACGATATAGCAAAAAATGAATATCTAGATTTTCAAACTCTATTCGATAAAAAATATATCAACAAACTAGATTTTTATATCAAAAAAAATAATTTTATTAACAGCGAAACTCAATTAAAAAATATTGAAGCTCAACTTAAAAGCACTGAAGCTCAAGGTGCTACAAATAAGGTTGCAATTGAAAATGTTAACGCCGCTAAAAATGCTTTTATTTCACTCCAAAAGACTCTTTTAAAATACTATATTTTTGCACCTTATGATGGTTATATCATAGTCAGAAATGTTGAGGTGGGACAAACTGTTGCACCCTATACACCTATGTTTGAAGTTTCGTCTAGCAGTGATAAAATCGTCAGTATAAATTTAGACGAAAAATATATTGGTAAAGTATCTTTAGGATCTCCCATTAAAGTCTATCCATATGCGGATATAAAGAAGTACTCCACAGGAAATCTATATTTCTTGGGTATAAATATTGATAGCTCATTTGGAACTCTAGAGATTAGAGGTAATATTGAGACTCCACTTCCTGAGTTTGTTTTTAATAGTACCGCAAATGTAGTTATTGATGGGCAAAAATTTCAAAATAGTATTTTACTCCAAGACATATATACAGTCCTTAAAAAGGATAAAATTTTTGTTTATATTTTAAAGAACAACAAATCAAAACTAATCGAAGTATCTGGCACTCCTGTTATTGATGGTTTTATTATTACCGATGGACTTGAAGACGGGGATATTGTTCTCTCTCCCAAAAACCTTATAGAAGGAGTTAGAGTGAAACCTAAATTTGACTAACAAAATATATTGTTAAAGGATGATTAAAATGAGATATGAGTTTAGAATAAGTATTAATTTTATGACTCACAACAAAGGGCAAACAATATTTATAGTTTCTGCTATCGCCCTTGGAGTTGCTATTCAAATTTTTATAGCTTCTCTAATAGTTTCACTTCAAACCAGCCTTATTCAAAGAATTTTAGGTGATTCGTCTCATATATCTATTGAAGATGGAAATATGAGGGATAGGCTTCTTCTTTTAGATAACAGTCCCACTATATATGGTAATTTCTCTACAACACGAAACAAGATTCAAGATTTTTCTGATATAATTAACTATATAAAAAATTATGATGATGTTACAGTCGTTGTTCCAACTATAGAAGGTAATGCCATCTATAGCAGAGGTGAAAAAACTACTTCTCTAACTGTTCGGGGTATCGATTTAAAAAGTGGCGATCGACTCTATAATATAACTGACCGAACTGTTCGAGGGGTTCCTTTGATTGATTCTGAAAATATATTGATAGGAACTCGTCTTGCTAAAAACTATTATCTCAATCCTGGAGATATTATGCAGCTCACTCTATCTTCTGGAGAAATTGAAACTGTTCGAGTTGCAGGAATTTTTGATTTAGAAAACTCTTTTTCAAATAGTAACTTAGTTATTATGGATTTTGACCGTGCTCAAAGACTTTTTAATAAAAAAGGTTATGCTACTAATATAAATCTACAAATAAAAGATGTTTTTAAAGCTCCTAATTTAGCTGAAGATTTTCAAAAAAAATATCCTTATTTGGAAGTTATTCCTTGGACTAGAGATTCCGAGAACATATTAAAAGCTTTAAGATCTCAAACTGATACCAGTATCATAATTCAAGTGGTAGTTATGCTCGCAACATCTATGAGTATAGCCAGTGTCCTTCTTGTCACTGTACTTCAAAAGATGAAAGAGATTGGCATTTTAAAAGCTATGGGTGCCCTGGACAAATCAACTGGGTATCTTTTCATTATCCAAGGTACCTTAATTGGATTTTTAGGTTCAATTGTAGGAGTTGTTCTAGGTATCCTTCTTATAGAAATTTATGTTTTTTTTGCACAGCCATCTTTTGATATCCTTGTCCGTCCACAAAAATTAGCATTGATAATTTTTATATCGACAATAGCTGGAACTCTTTCTGGAATTATCCCTGCTAAAAAATGTATGAAACTGAGTCCTATAGAGGTGATAAAAGGTGAGTAATCAAAAAAATATAATCTTACAACTTGTTGACATTGATAAATCTTATGGTGATAAAGTTGTTACAAAAGTTTTAAACAATATAAATTTAACACTTTACGAAGGCGAATTTATTGCAGTTATTGGGAAAAGCGGAAGTGGAAAAAGTACACTTTTGAATATTCTTGGAGCGCTTGATAAACCCACTCGCGGAAGTATTTTATTCCGTGGAAAAGATATCTCTAATTTTTCTCGAGATGAGATGGCTAATTTTAGAAATCATTCCATTGGTTTTATCTTCCAATTTCACTACCTTCTACCAGAGTTTACCGTTTTAGAAAATGTTCTCATTCCCACTTGGATAAAAAGTGGAAATGATACTGAGGATCAAAAAGAAAAGGCTTTAAATATTTTGGAGTATGTAGGATTAAAAGATTATAGCGATAGAAACTCTTCCAATCTTTCTGGTGGACAACAGCAAAGAGTAGCTGTAGCTAGGGCACTCATAAATAATTCTGACGTTATTTTGGCTGATGAACCCACTGGGAATTTAGATTCTGAAAGTAGCAAACAAATCTACACTCTTTTAAGAGAGATCAATATTAAATTTAAGACCACATTTATTATCGTTACACATGACACTCGTATTTCTAGTCTGTGTGATCGTGTTATTGAAATAGTGGATGGGAAAATTGTTAAAGATGAATCTCAAACTCCAAAATTTTAATAAATTTTAATAAAAAAGTCCCTCACAGTGAAAATTGTGAGGGACTTATATTTTTAATTCATTTTAAATATCATATCAAATTTTTCATTATATTTAAGAAATATATCTACAACTTGGGGGTCAAAATGTTCTCCCCTTTCACTTTCAATTATCTCTATCGCCTTTTGGTGTGAAAACCCTTTTTTATAGACTCTTTCCTGTCTAAGGGCATCATATACATCGGCCAATGCAACAATTCTAGCTTCTAAAGGTATTTTTTCTCCCTTTAAGCCCACAGAGTATCCCTTTCCATTATATTTTTCATGATGGTAAAGTGCAATATTCTCCGCTATTTTTCCTACCTGCATTTTTTTAATAAGCTTGTATCCTAAAACCACATGATTTTGCATCTCATCAAACTCTTCTGGAGTCAATTTCCCTGGTTTTTTTAAAATTACATCCGATATCCCTATCTTTCCTACATCATGAAGAGAGGCATAAGTTGAGACCTCTTGAATAAATTTTCGAGAACATCCCAACATCTCCGCAATAAGCTTTGAATATAGATTCACTCTCAATATATGATTTCCTGTATCCTCATCATTTAATTCATTGGCTATCTCAAAGCTTTCTACCAAAGCTTTCGTTATTCTTTCAGCCTTATATTTTTCACCTTGTGCTCGAAGCAGTAAAAAGTACATGACAAAAATTATTATACTTGAGATTACAACTACTAAAAACATATATTTATAGTCTATATATGGGGTTTCATATATCTCAAAATGACTTGAAAGTATATGGAAAGCTGTTGTGTGATTGGGAAGTATTTTCTTTAAAGTTTTAGCCAAATAAATATCTTTCGGATTTATTCCAAATCCAACATTAGTTTTTTCATTGTAAAAACCTATGATTTTTATCTTTTTATCCAAATGTTTTCTTGATATCGATAGTGATGTTATTTTAAAATCTCCCATCAAAACATCTATATCTCTTTCTAAAATTGCTTTAAATGCTTCTTTATTTGTGTTGTATCTCACTACTTTTTCAGTACCATAGACCTCTTTAAAATCCAAGTTTAATTTTTCATGAGATACATATCCCAATTTTTTACCCGATAGTCCTTCATGTAGATCTAAGTTTTCAGAATCTATATTTGAAAACAGCGTTATATTGCTTTCATAATACGGTATAAAATATTCAGTTTTTTCTTCAAACAAGTGGTAATCTACCGCTTTTATATTATAGTCCTCACCCTCTTTATACGGCTTTAAAATAACTGGAATTTCCAATATTTTACTGAGTTCTTCCAATCTATCTGGTATATATCCAAAATATTTTCCATTTTTTTTATAAAAAAAAGACGGAATTTCATCCACAGCTGGCATCGATACTATAATCTCTTTATATTTTTCCTGTATGCACTTTATATTTTCATCATTCATCAATAGTTGTTTATAAAATATTGGTCTTTCAACTTTTAATGAATTCATAAACATTTTATCGGCAAATTTCTTTTGATACTTTTGAATAATACTTGCCAGTTCAGGCTCTTTTTTACTGACTATCATCTTTATACTTTTTTTCGCTATTTTATCTAGCATATGAAAATTATAAACTTTAAATACATCGTTGCTACTTTTCCCTAAGTAAGTATCAATTTCCCCTGAATTTAACTTTTCAAATCCATCATTTGAATTAACTACATACACTATTTTTTTTGTATTCCTATACTGTTTTGGATAATTTTTTTTGAAAAGCTCTTCCTCCGTGCTCCCCTCTATAATCCCAACTGTCTTTTCATGAATATCATTTAAATTTATACCCTTTATATCTTTTGTATAAAATCCTATATAATAGTTATTTAAAGTTGGTAGATATGTATAGCAGTTTTCTCTTTCTAAAGTTCTTGAAGCATTGATGACTATAGTTGCCTCATTCTTTTTTATACTCTCCTGTAATAATTTTGTATCCATATATCTAAAATTAAATCTAATTCCTGTATCCGCTTCCAAATATTTAAAAAAATCTTTTTGAACACCTCTAAAATTTCCCATACTATCCTTATATAGGAATATTGTCAGTGGTCGTAAAGAATCTACTTGATATACTCCACCTCTATTTTTAGAAATCCATGCTTTTTCCCCAATAGACAGGTCTATTGAAAACATATTTGTGAATGTAATAATAAAAATAATTAAAAAACTTTTTAACAAAATCTCACACTCCATTTTAATTTGAACATTTATTATATCATATTTTTTGTACAATAGAAATAAAAAAAGCCAAGATCACGAAGCTTCTTGGCTTTTACTAATTAAATCTAACTATTTATTTTCTAAATCAAATAATCTCTTGTTCATTTTTATCATTTTTTTTATTAACTCTCTCTCTGATAGAGCTGTCATAAGGTGATCTTGAGCATGAACAAAGACCATTGATAGTGGAACCTTCTGTCCTCCAGCTTCTTTTTGAATCATATCAGTTTGAACGTGATGAGCTTTTAACACTGCAGCATTACACTCCTTCATACACTCTTCAGCCTCTTCAAATTTTCCCTCTTCTGAAAAAGCCAGTGCTTGATGCGCACATCCTTTAGCTTCTCCTGCATATGCAACTATTGAAAATATTATCTCTTCTAACTCATCCTCTGTAAAATCTACCATTTTTTATCCTCCTAAAATTTTGCATTTTTCTACTCTATATGTTTTAGTTTTTTATTTTTATCTTAAATTTTTGCCATGGTTTTATACTATCTAAAAGACCCATATATTCAGATTTTATTTTCCCAACAACACTTGTTTTTCCTGTGTTTTTCATATCTTTTCTGGCGATATGTAACTCACCGGCATATTGTCCATAAAGTGATGATTCAATAAGAACATCCCCTTTTTTTATATTCACAGGGTTAAATAGTTCAAAATGGGTTCCCTTGTATTTCACTCTTGATTGTGTTGATCTAACAACATATTCTCCCACATCTCCACGTTGAAAATGTAGCTCTTTTTCCACTATAGCTCTTTCAACCTCTCCAACACCTTCATAAATTTCACACTCTAACTCTAACATCTCTTTATTTATCTCAGCAAGAGCCCTCAATTCATCCTCACTTGGAAAGCAATTGGATATGATTACAACATCTATTCCCTCATTAAAAAGCTCTCTACCTTGAACCTCAATAGGTAAATCTCTGTGCTCCTCTAGAGTACAAAGACCATCATTTACTGGCCAAGGACCAAACGTTCCTGTTTGAGCCGTTACAAAGGCTGCTGTTGTAAGTGAAAATCCTTTGAACCTTTTGTTGCAGCTTCTAAAATGTTCTCTTGAAAGTCCAGTATATCTATGTGGATAAAAATTATGACATCCAACTAATCTCTCTTGATTTGGCATATAATCTATGATTGTATTGACATAGTTCGTATCCTGACTCATATTAATCTCAACCACAAGCCCATGTTCATTGAAAGTCATTATACTCTCTTCATTCCCTGAAAATCCTAAATCTAACCTAACCCCATAAGCTCCAATCTCTTTAAAAAAAGATAAATCCTCATAACTTATTCCCAACTTATTAAAAATTGATGGAGCTACATCGACCATAACTTGCATTCCAAATCTGTTTGCGTGAGCTATTGTTTCTTTAAATTCATTTATTATAGCGTCTTTATCCCCTTCAACTGATAATAAACAAGTAAAAACTCTTCTATATCCATATTTTGCTGCCATCTCTATATAGTTTTTATTCTCTTCTAAAGTAGCGTGAAATGGATAGATTGAAATTCCTAACTCTCTCATTTATAACTCCCTCCTGAAACCTTTCGTTTCCTAGGTTTTACTAGAAAAACAAATTTAAGTCAAGAACTAAAATTTTGGGAATATTCAAAGTTATTTTTTCGTCTAATCAACTCAACACTTATAACTATTTATCTATTTCATATGAGATTAAACGGGCGAATTTATTTTTTTTCTTGTGTAGCATTCTCAGCAAGTTTATATATCTCAATTGTACTTTCTCTACCTTTATCTAGATATAATATCTCAATTTTATGTCTTTCATCTTTATATTGTAGCAGTTCCCCTATTTTCATATTTCTCAAAGTTTTTAAAAAATTGTAGTTGTAATAAAACTTACATTTTAGTAACTCTTTATAAAGTCTTGATTCAAATATAAATCTATTTGAAAAAATATCTGTAGTTTTGTTCACAAGAATATATCTCTCTTGAGTTTCTATATTTGGGTTTTCTTTCAGTGCTAAAGAGATAGCTTCATCTAAAGATCCTGAAATTCCCTTATCCAAATGATATAAATTATTTCTTACAAAATCTATCCCCTCTTTTAGCAGGGTCTCCTCTATAATTTTACTAACTTTTGCGATGGAATCCACTCTATCTCTAAGAGGCAACAAAAGACTATCTATCTCACTAGCTATAATCGGTGAAAGTTTATGATTAAAAACAAATTCAATCTCCATAATTTTACTCGTGAACCCTTCACTATTCTTTATTTTTTTATAGTCTATATTATATTTTGTAAGTTCGTTTATATCGTTTAAAGCTGGTCTCAAAATAGTTTTTTCAAAATCATAAAATCTCTCGTAGTTCTCTTGAGCTACACCTAAAAGCTCTTTCAATTGATCTCTAGTTAAAAGAAATTTTCCCTTAGTCCTATTTTTTATCATTGCTAAATAAAGTTGAAAACTTTTTTTCTCCTTGAATAGCAGTATTAAAAGCAGATCAATATCATCAAATATTCCACTTTCTTTCAAAGATTTTAAAGATCTCGATATATATATACGATACTCCTCTCGATTTTTCATATAGAAGTCAAATATTGAAAAAGATGAAAAAAATATCTCCTCTCCCTTTTCAATCAATCTCAAGTGTATTCTTCTCTTAGAAAATTTATCTAAAAACTCCTCTATCGAGCTCCTATCTTTTACTATATTTCGAAGTTCTTTTTCATTAAAAGTTATATGTTTTTCATTTTTACCTTTATATTTGTCTCTTATTACTTCCAAAAATTCTCTTTCTTTTTTATTAAGCTTTTTATCAGTATCTATAAAAATATCATTTTTAGAAAAATCAAATGCTGTTTTTTTCATTTTTTGTTCTCCTTTTTTAAGATTTTTTTAAGATTTTTTAAACTTTTTTAAAAAAAATAAAATTATTTTGTGATTTTTTCTTGATTTTTTTTAAAAATTAGACGATTTTATAACGCTTTTTTTTCGTCTTTTTTAAAGAATACAATATTTGTCTCTTATTTTCAAGTTTTTTTTATTTTGTTTTATTGTTATTCGACGAAAAAAGTCTTGTTTTTGTCAAATTTGACTTTTTTTAAAACACATTTTATAATAATTTCATAAACATATTGAAAAGTTAAAGTAAAAAAACTTCAGACTTTTAAAAAGGAGAAATTATTATGAAAAAAATATTATTACTTTGTTCTGCAGGAATGTCAACGAGTATGGTTGTTAAAAAAATGGAAGCTGCTGCTGCCGCTGAAAATATAGAAGTTAAAATTGATGCTGTAGGACTAGAGCAATTCCATGATCTATTACCACAATATGATGTATTCTTACTGGGACCACAAGTTAGATTTAAAAAAGCTGAGCTTTCTGCTCTTGCTGCCGCTGCTGGAAAACCACTAGACGTTATAGACACGATGGCATACGGAACTTTAAACGGAAAGAAAATTTTAGACTTTGCTTTAAATATGTCTAAGTAAAAATAAAGAATTTTTTTATAAAACGGGAGGATAACAAATGAAAAAATCACTTTACTTATTAGCTGCTTTATCATTATTAGGAACAAACGTTTTTGCAAAAGAGGTTGTGGCTACACCAATAACTTCAACTGAATCTAATGCTATCGCTGGAGAGATAACAGAAGAGAGAGTTAACGAAGAGACCGAAATTTTGACAATCGTTGAAGTTCCTGAAGATAAGTGGACTTTTGCTGGAAGAATGTATTTAGAAACTGAGGATTTTGATAATGGCTCTGCACTTAGATGGCAAGCGCCTGGAGAAGTTATTGGGGATGATGAGGATGGAACTTTCTGGGGGACTGGAATTTCAGCTTCAAAAGGAAAGCTAACATTAGACTTAAATGTTGAAAAAAGATTTGGTGGAGATTTAGGACTTAGCAGTACTGATGCTGAATGGGAGGCTACAAGAGTTGATTGGAAAGTTAGATACCAACTTTTTGCTAACCAAGGGTTCCATTTAAAATATAGAAATGAAGAAAGAACTAGGGATTACTCTAGAAATACATACCATTCTAACTGGACAAGAGATAGATATGAATTAGGAACAGACTTCAACCACTTCGATGGTCTATTAGCGGGATGGTTAGTTGCTGGTATTGATAAAGATAAATCTACTGAACTTACTGGAACTACAAGAGATAACGGTTGGTATTGGGAAGGAGATTTTGGACCTTCATTTAAGTTAACTGAAAAATTATCTTTAAATCCAACTGTTTATACTACTGGAGAATTCTATGACTCTTATGAGATGGTTGAAACTCAAATCAGAGTTATGATGCCATATAAAGCTACGGAAAAACTTACTATCATGCCTAGAATCAGATTTACTCTTGAAAGAACAGATGATGGAAAGTTGAATGGAGATTTCGTTAGAAATTATGAAAATAAAGCTGGATCAAGAGTTAGATATGAGTTGATGGCTAACTATATAATCAATGAGCAGTTCTCTACATTTGTTGGTGTTGCTTATGATGATAACACTAGAGATTATAAAAATGCTGATAAGTTTGGTGGAAACGAAGGTAAAAAAGATCTTGATATGTGGTGGTCATATGTTGGGTTAAACTATAACTTCAACTAAAATTATATAAACTCTTTATACAAATTATGGGGAGGGGAAATTTTTTCCTCCACCCCTTTCTGTAAAATTTGATATAATTAAATCAATTAAGAAAATGGAGGAAAATTATGAGTAAATTTATGAATTTAATTGAAGAAAAAATGATGCCCATAGCTGGAAAAGTTGGGCAAAATAGATATTTAAATGCAATTAAGGATGGTTTTGTTTATACGATGCCGTTCCTAATAATAGGATCTTTTATACTTTTGATAGTGAACCTACCTTTTACTGATCCTAGCAATGTTTTATATATGGAGTGGTACGCTAATCTTATGGGTGCTTTTAAAGCCGATTTAGTACAACCCTTCTACGTAAGTATGGGAATCATGTCCCTTTTTGTTTCTTATGGAATCGGTATGTCACTATCTAATAGTTATGGACTTAATGGTACAACTGGTGGATTCTTATCAATGTATGCTTTCTTACTTACATCTGCTAAACTTGATTGGTTACCTGTAGGTCAAGCAGAGGGTGCTAGTGCTCTATTCTTAATTCCTGACGGTGGATGGATGCCTGTTATGGATGCTAGATATTTGGATGCTAAAGGACTATTTACAGCTATAATTGGAGCTATTATCGCAATTGAAATTTTCAGACTTCTAGTTCAGAAAAAGTTTGTTATTAAACTTCCTGATTCTGTGCCACCTGCAATAGCAAAGTCTTTTGAACTTTTAATCCCGATTGTATTTGTTACTATAATCTTCCATGCAGTTAACATCTTTGCAATGAAGAGTTTAAATATTATGGTTCCTGAGATTATATTAAAAGCTTTTGCACCACTGTTAAATATGTCTGATTCATTGATCTCTGTAATCTTTATAATTATAATAACTCACCTTTTATGGTTTGCTGGATTGCACGGAACAAATATTGTTATAGCTATCATTAACTCAATCACTTTATCTAACCTTGCTGTTAATCAAGCTGCACTACAAGCTGGGGATACTTTACCTAAAATATTTGCTGGTGGATTCCTGGATGCTTATGTTTACATCGGTGGAGCTGGAGCAACTTTAGGACTTGCCCTTGCCATGTCTGTAAGCAAAAATGCACATATCAAATCAATTGGAAAACTTTCAGTTATTCCAGCTGTATTTAATATAAATGAACCTATTATGTTTGGAGCACCTATCGTGATGAATCCGTTATTATTTATTCCTTTCGTTGGAATACCAGTTTTTAACGCTTGCATTGCTTGGTTTGCGACAAAGTTTAATTTAGTTGGTAAGATTGTAACTCTTGTTCCTTGGACAACACCTGGACCTATTGGAGCGTTCTTAGGGACAAACTTCAGCATTACCGCTTTCCTATTAAGTTGTGGACTTGTAGGAGTTTCATTCTTCTTATACCTTCCATTCTTAAGAGTTTATGAAAAATCTCTTAATGAAGAGGAAGTTGTAGCTTAATATATAAACCTCACAGTTTAAAATATAAAAAAAGTGCTAATAATAAAACCCCTAAGGATTTATATCCCTAGGGGTTTTGTTATTTACAACTATTTCGTTAATTCTATAAATTCATCCTCTGTCAATATTGTAACTGTTTCTAGTTCTTGAGCTTTTTTCAGCTTACTTCCAGCATCTGCTCCAACTATAAGATAATCCAATTTTTTACTCACAGACGACATATTTGTTCCACCCAAAGATTCAATCAACTCTTTAATCTCCTCTCTTTTAAACTTTTCTAACTTTCCTGTAAATAGAAATGTTTTTCCAGAGAAAGGTCCCTCTCCAGAAGTATCTTTTTTCTTTTCTTGACTGAAGTTAATTCCATACTCTTTAAGCTTTTTTACAATCTCCATAGATTTTTCATCTCTGAAGAATTTATATACAGATTCGGCTACTTTCTCTCCAACACCTTCAATTTCTAAAAGTTCTTCTTTTGTCATAGATGAAAGCTTATCAATATCCCCACTCTTTTTAGATAGAACTGTTCCTAAGAATTTTCCCACAAATGGTATTCCAAGAGCGTAAAGAGTTTTTGAGTACGGTCTTTCCTTACTCTTCTCTATTGAGGCAAAAAGTTTCTCGACACTTTTTTCTCCCATCTTATCTAATTTCTTCATCTCTTCACCATATTTTGAAAGTTCATATATATCTGTTATATCTTGTATATAACCTAACTCTAGCATTCTTTCTACAATTTTACTTCCAAACCCACTGATATTCATTCCATCACGAGATACAAAATACTCTATGCTTCCCTGTATTATAGCTGGGCAAGTGGGATTAACACACTTTAAATCCACTAACCCTTCCTCTTTCTCCAAAAGTGATTTACAAATAGGGCAGTGTGTTGGCGGAACTACAATTTTCTCGCTTCCATCTCTCACTTCTTTTACAGAGCTCACAACTTGCGGTATTATTTCCGCAGCTTTTTCTATAAAAACACGATCTCCTATTCTTATATCTTTTCTAACTATCTCATCCATATTATGTAAACTTGCTCTTTTTACCCTACTTCCAGATAGTTCTACCTCTTCTAGTTCCGCTACAGGTGTAACTTTTCCTGTTCTTCCAACCTGCCAAGTTATCCCATTCAATTTTGTTGTTACCTGTTTTGCAGGAAATTTATATGCTATTGCCCATCTTGGACTTTTAGTTGTGTATCCCACCTCTTCCCAAAGACCTATATTATTTAATTTTAAAACCAATCCGTCTGTTTCATAATCCAATTTTTCTTTAGCTTTCTCCCAATATGCAATACGTTCTTCCATTATAGACATTGAGCTAATAACTTCTGCAATTCCTGTCGTTTTTATTCCAATTTTACTTAAATATTCTAAACTTTCTTTATGAGTTTTCATACCATGATCTTCAGGATCAACTAGATAATAAAAATATGCATCTAGCTCTCTTTCTTTAACAACCTCTGCATCTAGCTGTCTTAAAGTTCCACTAGCTGCATTTCTTGGATTGGCAAATATCTCCTCTCCATCTTCTAATCTTCTCTGATTAATTTCTTGGAATCTGCTTAAAGGTAATACAATTTCACCTCTTACCTCTATCGATATATTTTCTTTTAGATAGTTAGGAATACTTTTTATAGCTAAGATGTTTTCTGTCACATCCTCTCCCTCTATCCCATCTCCTCTTGTTACTGCTTTTACAAGTTGTCCATCTTCATACTGCACACTTATACTCGCTCCATCTAATTTTAGCTCTAAAACATATTCCAAATCTCTATGAGTTCCATCCAAGTTTTTTTCAACTCTTTCTGCAAAGGCAATTACATCCCCAATGTTATATGAGTTATTTAAACTTAACATCGGTTTTTTATGCACAACTTTCGTAAACTTTGATTCTTTCAAATTGCTCGCACCCACATTTACTGTTGGAGAGTTTAAATCTCTATATTCTGGATAATTGTGCTCTAATTCCTGTAGCTCTTTTAAAAGTACATCAAACTCCATATCCGATATCAAAGACTCATTTTTCGTATAATAGTAGTAGTTATAACGTTCTATCTCTTGCTTTAACTTCTCTATTCTTTCCTCAGGCTTTTCTTTTTCATCTATATCAAATAGTTTTAACACCTGTCTATCACCCTACCTAATTTTTTACTTAATTATACCACTTTTCTATTTACAATTTAAGCTTTTAATGGTAATAGATAATATGACAAAAATTTGTCAATTAAGTTCATAGGAGGATTTTAAATGGAGAACATTATTTTATCGCCAAGCAAATATATTCAAGGTTCTGGCTCATTAAAAAATATAGCTAAGTATGCCAATAAAAATGCCTTTATCATTGCCGACGAGTTTGTTATGAATCTCACCAAAGAGATTGTTGAAAAAAGTTTTCAATATCATAATTTAGAGGCTTTCTTTGAACAGTTTAATGGGGAATGCTCTAAAATTGAGGTCAATCGTTTAATTGATATTATGAAATCTAAAGATGTTGAAATGATTATTGGAGTTGGTGGTGGAAAAACTCTTGATACCGCTAAAGCTATTGGTTACTATTCTAATTTTCCTGTTTTAATCGTTCCTACAATCGCTTCTACTGATGCTCCTTGTAGTGCTCTATCTGTTTTATATACCGAAGATGGCGTATTTGATGAATACCTTCTTTTGCCCAATAATCCCAATATGGTTCTTATGGACACTGAGATTATAGCTAAAGCTCCTGCTAGACTCCTTGTCAGTGGAATGGGAGATGCTCTTGCTACATATTTTGAAGCTAGGGCATGTGAAAGATCTGGAGCTCTTAATATGGGAGGAGGACTCCCTACAAAAGCAGCTATTGTTTTAGCTAAGCTTTGCTACGACACTCTTATAGAGGATGGAGAAAAAGCACTGTTTGCTGCTCAAAAAAATGTTTGTACTAAAGCTGTTGAAAATATTATTGAAACAAATACATATCTCAGTGGGATTGGATTTGAAAGTGGAGGACTTGCTGCAGCTCATGCTATCCACAATGGATTGACTGTTTTAGAGGAGTGCCA
This sequence comes from uncultured Cetobacterium sp., assembly GCF_947072685.1. Taxonomy (GTDB): domain Bacteria; phylum Fusobacteriota; class Fusobacteriia; order Fusobacteriales; family Fusobacteriaceae; genus Cetobacterium_A. Next base: position 24,286 of record NZ_CAMTIK010000020.1, read on the forward strand.
CCATCTATATCACGGTGAAAAAGTTGCTTTTGGTACCTTAGTTCAACTTTTTTTAGAAAATGCTCCACTAGAAGAGATAGATGAAGTTTTATTCTTCTGTAAAAATGTTGGTCTGCCTACGTCTTTAGAGGATATGGGAGTTACAACTATTGATCACAATAAAATTATGGAGGTCGCTAAAATTTCATGTGCTCTTGGTGAAACAATTCATAATATGCCATTTGAAGTTACTCCCGAAAAAGTTTTTGCTGCGATATTGGCTGCAGACAACTACGGAAGTTATTAATATAAAAATCCCACCACTATTGCAATAGTGGTGGGATTTTTATATATTTTTACACTTTATTAGGGACTAGAATGTTGCTTTCATTCCTACAAAAGCGAATGGTTGCCATCTCCAATCAGCAGCTGAACTTTGAGCTGTTCTATCCCAGTTTCTATACTCAGCAGCGATTCCTCCATTAACTGTTAAATACTCATTTACTTTATAATCATTTTCTAAAGCAAACTGTGCATATAAACTATAAGTTGTTTTTTCTGATTTAGTAATCTTCTTAGTATCCTTGTCTTGAGTGTATTTGTCATACTGACCAAATTTATACGGATCATATCCTCCCTCAAATTTTAGATCAAGTGCATAGTTTTCAGTTGCATATAGAGCAAATGTTCTATATAAATAGATCTCCCACTCGATGTTAAGTTCTTTATCCTTATTTCCTGTTAAATCACTGTTTGTGTGGAAATCTTGGTTATAGAAATTTTGGTTTATATAGATTGTACCGTCCCAAGTAAATCCTAGTGGTAAATTACCTGCATAATCGATATCCATACCGATAGTATTCATGTAGTTTCCGCCACCATTTGCAGGGAATGTGTGATATAATTTTGGTGCAAGTACTAATTTATTCAATAGTGCCCCTTGATTTTTGTACACTGTAAATCTTGCTTGATACTCTAAGTTTTGAGATTCATCCTCTTCATCTCTGTATTGAATTCTTGAAGTGAACCAGTCATTGTGCTTGTAATAAGCTCTCAATCTTGTTTCAGTTCCATCTCTTCCGTTATCTTTTGTAGAATCATTTCTTTCTAATTCACTGTAGTCTCTAATTCTTCCTTCTAATGAGAAGTTCTCTGTTGCTTGAATTCCAAAAGTTGTTTCAAGTCTAGAGTATTTATTTGATCCTCTATTCCAAGTATCTTGATTGTCATCTGGTGTATTTTGTGATTGAGTATTTCTTATGCTATCTCCTTGTCCCTCAGTATCTCCATATGCTCTGTACTGAACTCCTAAGTATCCACTTGGTCTAAACGACGGTGTAATTACTTCCACTACCTCTTCAGCTACAACTACAACCTCTTTTGAAACCTCTACAGGTGCTACCACTACTTCTTTAGCTTGAGCTGCTGTTCCAACTACAAGTAAAGATCCTAATAAAAGTGCTAATTTTTTCATAAAATCCCCTCCGAGCATAATTTAGTTTAGAGAAAAATTTTTTTTCAAGTAAAAATTCAATCCCCACATTAGTTAGTTTATACTACATTTTTGACAATTTGTAAACAATATTTTTCTAAGTAAATTTTAAAAAAACACTTTTTTTACAAACAATTCTTTTATTTATAAGGCTTTTTGAACATTTTAAGAAGAATAATATTTTTTTACATTATAAAATATTTACGCATAAAAAAAGACTTAAAATAACCAAGGTTAAATTTAAGTCTTTGAAATCTATTCTATCTCACTCTTTTCTCTCTCATCTAAATTATTTATATGATAGTTATAAAAAACATAGTTTATAGCTAAAAATGATGCCGAAAACTCAGCTTTATCTAAACTTGTATCCAATATAACTAATTTTTCATGTACCTCAGCTAACTGAAACTCCTGTAAATACATTTTTAAATAACTTATAAACAACTGACTTTTAAAGATTTTTCCAGAAAGAAAAAAAGTATCCAAAGGTAATAGATTATTATGATTTATAATAAGTATTGAAATATACTTCGCAACTTTTCTAAGAACTTTACACTCTAAAATCTCGCCCTTTTCGGCTCTTTCTATAAATTCATCAAACTTCATATTTTCATACAGAAGTCTTATACGCTCCGAATTATTATTTTCCTTTAAAATTTCTTTAAATAAATATTTTGGCGAAACCATTGTTTCAAAACATCCTCTTTTTTTACAGATATCACAATAAACCTCAGAGTTTGGCTCAACTATAAAATGTCTATTTCCCATCGATCTATAGTGACTAACTACTGGATTTATAAGTTTATTGTCCACTATAATTGAACTTCCCCTTGTATTAGCATATCTCACTAAAAAAAAGTTTTTATACTCTGGATTTAAAAAAGCTTCATAGAGAGCTAACGCCCTAATCTCACTCTCTATATAAACTTTTTTCTTTAAATGATATTTTACAAGTTTTTCAATTTTTGAAAACCTATCCTCCTTAAATAAAGATATAGAGTTGTCAGTTATAAAATCATTTGATACAACAATTCCCACTCCCAATATTTCATCTAGTGAAATTACACTGTCTTCAATTATTTTTTTTATCTCCAAAACTATAATCTCTGAAAAGCTTTCAAAATTATTTTTATAATCATTTTTTATAACAAATTTTTGAATAATTTCATTTTTTAGGTTTGTTATATTTATTTTTATTTTTTTTAACTCAATTAAAACACCTATAGAATAAAATCTCTCATAATTAATTAATAAGATATTTTTTTTACGACCATTTTCATCTATTTTTTTTTGCTCTAATAAAATATTTTCCGCAATAAGTTTTTTCGATATCTTTGTTAATGCTGCTGGAGAAACCATTATATTTTCTGCTATCTCTAACTTATTGGACCCCTCACTAGAATTAATAAATTTCAACAAATTGGTAATATTTTTATTCTGACTTTTTAAATCCATCCCCGTCTCCTTAATTTTTTTATTGACAAATAAACAAATTTGTTATATATTTTTACTAGATAAAACATTTTTTAATTAACTTAACATTTTTTTAAACCAAGTTAAAAAAATTATAAAAATATTTACTACTAAATTATATCATATTTTGATAATAAGGTGCTAAACTTATTATATAATAACCAATATCCTCCAGGTATTTGGTTAGAAACCCGTTTAAAGAGGAGGCATTCCCGTTGCCTCCTCTTTATATTTTAATTGCTTTTTTTTTTTATTTTTGATAAAGTTTTAAATAAGTAAATAGAAAAGGGGAGGCAACAATGAAAATAAGACCTATCGGAAAAAGAGTTTTGGTTAAACCTATCGCTATTGAAGAGAAAACTACTACTGGTATTTTACTTATTCAAAATAACGAGGAAAAAAACTACAGAATTGGACAAATCATCGCCCTCAGTGATGATGATGAAGTTTTAACTACTTTTAAACTTAAAGATCATGTTATTTTCTCTAAAAAAACTGGTATCAAAATTGAAAGGTTTGGAGAAAACTTCATTCTTTTAGAATTGGAAGAAATTTTAGGAATTATCGAAGACTAGTTATCTAACCATTAAAAAAAAGCCCACACTCAGTGCAGGCTTTTTTTGTTAAAACTCTTTTCCACCAGAAACTTTAATATCTACACTATATTTTTTTAAAGCTGCAACCGCACACTCTAAAGCTTTTGTTATAGTGCTAACTTCCATATAAGGCATATTTTTCTTATCCACAACTTGCTCCGTTATATATGGTACATGTATAAATCCACCTTTTATATCCAGTTTATTTTTAGATATATAATAAAGCAAAGAGTACATTATGTGATTACATACATATGTCCCCGCTGTATTCGAAACAGAGGCTGGAATTTTTACATTTTTTATCTCCTCTACAATCCCTTTTATTGGAAGAGTTGCAAAGTAAGCGTTCTCTCCATCCTCAAAAACAGATGTATCTACCGGTTGATATCCATCGTTGTCTGGAATTCTTCCATCATCCATATTTATTCCTACTCTTTCTACAGATATATCAAATCTTCCACCAGCTTGTCCTATACATATAACAGCGTCCGGTTTGTGCTCATCTATTCCCGCAAAAAGTTTTTCTGCCGATCTTTTAAAAACTGTAGGTATTTGTAATTTTATAACCTCGATTCCTTCTATACTATCCTTCATCGCTTTTACTGCTTCCCAAGCTGGATTTATACTTTCTCCTCCAAATGGATCAAATCCTGTTATTAAAACTTTCATAACTACCTCCTAATTAAAATGCTAATAAATACATCAACGCAATATGAATTATAAGAAGTGGTAACGCAACTCCCACTTGCTTTAGTATAACACCATTTTTATTCTTCATTTCCAATATTGATGCCGGAACAATATTGAAATTTGCTCCCATTGGAGTCAATAAAGTTCCACAATATCCAGCTGTTAATCCCATTGCACCAACTACTGCTGGATTTCCACCTTGAGCTATCACAAAAGGATATCCAATTCCTGCTGTAATAACTGCAAAAGCTGCGAAAGCATTTCCCATTATCATAGTAAATATTGCCATAGATAGGCAATATACTGCCACACCAGCTAAAATATTTCCTTCTGGCACTACACTTCCCATTATTCCAGCAATAACCGTTCCTACTCCAGCTTTAGCAAAAACTGATCCCAAAGAACCTAGCAGTTGTGGAAGAATAACTGTTGGCCCCATCTGTTGTAAAATTCTGCTTGAATCATATGGAATTTTATCCAGTTTTTCCTTTGTTACAACCATTGTTACACCAAGAGAGATTATAGCCCCTAGACCTAAACCTACAAGACCTCCTAGCTTAGTGAATTGAGCTATAGAAAAAGCTATAACCCCTATCAAACCAGCTGGAATAAACAATGTATTTCCTATTTTAAGAGCTTGCTTCTCTCTAAACTCATCCGTACTTGTAGTAAAAGTAGCCAGAGATACAGATTTAGTAGCACTCAGAACTCCCATAACTAAAAGTAATCCTCCAACTATTGCTGGATTCACATGTGGTCCACCTATAAATAAAAATCCAAATATCATCCAAAAAGCTGCCGATCCAAATCTTTTTGGATTTTTTTTATCTAAATATGAATATACTCCACTCACAAGTAAAACAACTCCGCAAAGTATATACATGATCTCTAATAACGTTTTAACATCCACTAATTTTCCCTCCTACTTTGCTCTTGATTTTTTTATCTCTTTATCCAAACGATAATATTGAATAAAAGCTAATACCAATGTCACTAACGCTACAGGTATTGAAGCTTTTGAAACCGCATAAGCCTGAACATCCACTCCTAACTCTTGAAGTGTTCCAACAATCAAAAGAACTCCTGATGAAGCTACAAATACATTTTGTCCAAAGAAATTTGCATAGTTTTCAGAGGCGTTTGTTATTCCCTTTAAATCCTCATCTAATTCATCGCTTACAGGTCCGTCCTTAGCTATAGCACCTTTTGCCATAGGATATATCAACGGTCTTATAAACTGAACGTGACCTCCCAGTCTCATAGATAAAACTGCTGCTAACATTCTAACAACAACATAGATCGATAAAACCTTTCCTGCTGTAGCTCCCTTCAATTTTGATATACAGATAGAAGCTCTCTCTCTCAATCCATTTCTCTCCAATATTCCTACAACTGCCAATGTTAAAAGCAGTAGTGTCATATATCTTGTTTGAACAAAAGCAGCTCCTAGAATACTTAAAACCTCTACAAAATCTATTCCCGCTACAAGACCTGTTGCTAGTCCAGCTATTAAGACAACCGCTATAGTGTCTAATTTTATAATAAATCCTATAAGTATTATCAATACCCCTATCAATTTAATCATAGTATCTCTTCCAACTCCTCTCTTTTAAATACATAACTTTTTCCACAGAAATGGCACTGTGCCTCAACTTCACCCTTTTCAGCAAGAATTTCCTCTATTTCACCCTTACCTAAAGTTATAATACCTTTAAAAAACTTCTCTTTGCTACAATCACAACTGTATTTTATCTCTTTTGAATCCAAAATTTCATAGTCCTCTATCAGCTTTTCATGTTCCTCATCGCTCATATCCTCATAGATTAGATGTAAAATTCTTTCTAAATCCATTCCACCTTTGAACAGTTCTGATACTCCTCTAATAGCAGCTATCTTTTTTTCTAATTCAACTATAAATGTTTCCTCAGCTCCAGGTAGAAGTTGAATCATATATCCACCTGCTGATTTTACTATTTTTTCATTCTCTAACTCCACTCCCAGAGCAATAACTGTTGGTGTTTGCTCCGAAGTTACATAGTAGTAAGCTATATCATAAGCTATCTCTCCACTCGTTATTGTTGAAACTCCAATATATGGATCTTTCAATCCTAAATCTTTTATAACATGCAGTGTTCCCTGTCCCACTAAGTTTTGAACATCTGGTTCTCCGTTTGCTTTAGATGGTAAATCCACTTCTGGATTAGAGAGATACCCCTTCACTCCATTTTTATTCACTGTGGCCAACATATTTGATAACGGTCCATTTGTTGTTGTTCTCAATGTCAATATATCCTCACCTTTTAAAGTTGCTCCCATTATTATAGCAGCGGATAAAAGTCTTCCAAATGATGAGATAGCTGTTGGGCTACACTTATGTATATCCAGTGCTTCTTGCACTATATCCTTTGTATCAACAAGAACAAATCTGGCATTTTTACTAACCCCTCTTATTAATCTACTCATTTCAATTTCACCTCTTTCAATATTCTATGTAATCTTTTAAATCCTCATATCTTTTTTTGGAAATTATTTTTTTTATTTCCAAATTACTTCTTATTTTCCCATCTTCGTGGTATTTTCTGATATTTTGTATTTCTTTTTTAGACAAACCATAATAGATTAAAGTTTTATCATCCACTTTATTTATATTAAATTTATTTAACTTTACTTTCTCAACCTCTTTAAATTTTCCTTTTAGTTTTTCAAATGTTTTCTTTCCAATCCCATCAACTCTTACCATATCTTTTAAATTTTCAAATCCACCGGTTATAGCTCTATATTCTAAAAGTTTATCCACATAACCTTTTGATATCCCAGATCTTAACATCTCTGATTCTGTGGCTGTATTTATATCTAACAACAGATTTTTTGAATCTAAGGTATTTTTGCTCTCAATAACTTTAAACTCACTCTCTATCAATGAATATGAAAATGTTGTTAAGGCAATCAATAGAATTGATATAAATATTTTTTTCATAACATCTCCTCTTTATGAGAAAAACTTTATTTTTTTTATGTGTCTATCTCTCATCTCAGCTATATAAAGTGCTGGATCCTTAGGGTTCACAAGTCTTTCTATCTGATCGATATACTCAGTTTCTTTGTGGATAGATTTACTTATCGCACCTCCACCAAGTCCCATAGTCTGCTGATTTTCTTCAATCATTTCAATATTAAATCTAGATTCAAATCCTGGGATAGAATAACCCACATTTTCTCCCCAATCCAAACTATTTTTTTGACGATACATGTAATATGCTTCCATTCCTTTTTCTTTGATAATTTTAGATATTTCTCCCTCAACTAAAACTCTTTCTACTTCAGATTCTTCAAAGCTTTCTCTATAGAGTGTCGAACCTTTCTTTTTAGCTAAAGAATGTACAGTTAAATTCTCCATCTCATATTTTCTAAGCTCATTTAAAGTGTTTAAAATATCCTCCACACTCTCTTCAGGCAGCCCTAAAATTATATCCATATTTAAAATAAATCCAAGTTCTTTTATATCCCTATAAACTTCATCAAAGTGTTTTCTATCAAAAGTTCTATTTAAATTTTTTAGAGTCTCATCTTTAAATGTCTGAGGGTTTAAACTCACTCTATCTACACCATATTTTTTTAAAACTTCTAACTTTTCTCTGGTGATAGCATCCTCTCTTCCAGCTTCAAATGTGAACTCTTTAATATTTGAGAGATCTATATTCTCGTGTATTGCCTTTAGTACTCTTTCCGTATCCTCTAAAGTTAAAGTACTTGGTGTTCCCCCTCCTATGTATAGAGATTCATACTTGAAGTTTTTTTCCTCAGAAAGCTTCCCTACAAGTTTTATCTCCTCTAAAAGAGTTTCTACAAACTTTTTATAAAATCTTCCTAAAGCACTTCCAATTTCATAAGATGCAAAAGAACAGTATCTACATTTAGATGGACAAAATGGAATACCTATATACATATTCATAGCTTGCTTATTTAAAAGCTTTTCCTCTGTCTCTATAACTTTCATTATAAGGTCTATTTTCTCTTTAGTAGCGAGATACATATTATTTAAAAGTTTCTCCACTCTCTCCTTTGAAAATCCCATTTGGAGAAATCTCCTGGTCATCTTAGTTGGACGAACACCTATCAAACTTCCCCATGGATACATTTTTCCATAAGCCTTTAAAAGAGCACCTTTTAACATTATAGTCCCTTGATCCTCCACTATATGCTCCAAATTTTCCTCTTCTAAAAAAGCTACTTTTCCATCTATACTAACACTTACTTTTATTCTATCTTGTGAGTAGCTTACCTCACCTTTTATATCCTTACCTATTCCTTCAGGCAATAACAGCCTTACAAACTCCTCTACGCTTTTTTCACTTAGAGGAAAGTTAGTAACTATACTCACTTTTTAAACACCACTTTCTATTTCATCAACAATAAAACTAAAATTCCTAAAATGATTCTATATATTCCAAAAGCTTTAAAAGTTTTTTGCTTAATATATCCCATAAACCACTTTATAACCACATAAGCTACAACAAAAGATACAATCGATCCCAGTGCTAAAAGTTGCCATTCTACCGAGGTAAAGTTAAGTCCATTTTTCACAAGCTTAAGTAAAGTTGCTCCTGCCATTGTTGGAATAGCTAAGAAAAATGAGTATTCAGCCGCAACAGATCTAGATACACCCAATAGAAGAGCTCCTATTATTGTTGCTCCTGAACGTGACGTTCCCGGTATCATTGCTAAACACTGAAAAAAACCTATTGTGAAAGCTAATCTATACGACATCTCTTTTATTGAACCTATTCCACCTTTGAGATTCTTTCTCTCCACTAAAATGAATATTATTCCATATAATATTAACATTGATGCCACTATTGTGGTATTATCCATAAAAAATTTAGATATATAATCATCCGCTAAAAGACCTATTACTCCAGCTGGTAACACACCTACAATTATTTTTGTCCAAAGAGAAAACTTCTCTTTAAACTCCTCTTTTGTTTTTACAAATGGGGTTAAATCCTTCCAAAAATACGCTACTACTGAAAGTATCGCTCCAAATTGTATTATTACTAAAAAATTTTCCATAAAGGCTTTTGAAACTGACGGAGAGTTTATAAATCTCTCCACCAAAATCATATGACCTGTACTACTCACAGGAACAAACTCTGTCATCCCTTCAACTATACCTAGTATTATAACTAGTAAAAATGGATTCATTATTTTTTTCCTCCTTACAGGTAACTATCCTCTTGTTTTAAGTATTTCACATAGTCTGCTACGCCCTCTTCTAAAGAGTAGAAACTCTTGTCATATCCAGCTTCTCTTATCTTTCTCATAGAGGCTTCTGTAAAGTATTGATATTTCCCTCTTAAATCCTCTGGCATAGGAACAAACTCTATTACATCCTCTGTTTTAAGATTGAAATCTCCACTTGCATTTTTCATTGTCTCCATAGATAGATCGTGGAAGCTTCTAGCTTCTCCAGTACCAATATTATAAACACCTGATGGAACTTTATTAAACATACAGAAATAAAGCATATCCACAACATCTTTTATATATACGAAATCTCTTAACTGTTCCCCATCTCTATATCCCTCTTTATGAGATTTAAATAGTTTTACTCCTCCGTCCACATTGAACTGGTTAAATGTATGAAGCACCATAGATGCCATTCTTCCTTTATGGAACTCTTGAGGTCCATAAACATTGAAGAATTTAGCTCCTATCCATTGTTTTGGTGCCTTTTCTTGTTTAAAAGCCCAATCATCAAAGAATTTTTTTGAATAACCATACTTATTTAAAGGCAATAGTTTCTTTAGCTCTTCTGGAGTACCTTCATCGCTATACCCTTGCTCTCCAGCTCCATATGTAGCTGCTGATGAAGCATAGACATATGTTATATCTCTTTTAGCACAGAAGTTCCACAATCTCTTTGAATACTCATAGTTATTTTTCATAAGTAGATCTCCATCTTTTTCTGTTGTTGCTGAGATTGCTCCCATATGTAAAACTGCGGTTATTTTTTTAGCATTTTCTTCTACAGCTAACCAATCAAATAACTCATCTCTATCACACCAATCAGCATAGTCTCTTTTTCTTAAATTTAGCCATTTGTCCTCAAATCTCAACTTATCAACAGCTAAAATATCGTTTATCCCCATCTCATTTAACTTCCAAATATATGCACTTCCAATAAATCCAGCAGCACCTGTCACTATAATCATAAATTCTCCTCCTTATTTTTTCCTCTTTCTAATAACTCTTTTATCTCCTCTTGTGAAATACAAGCATAACCTATATCTACACCCACTCTATTTCCACCATGAAAATCTGAACCTCCAACCATGAGAAGATTTTTTTTCATAGCTAACTCTTTGTAGTATTTTTTTTCTTTTGATGTATATGAACTATATTCAACTTCCAATCCATCTAGACCGCTCTCTTTTAAAACTTCAATTATTTTTTCAACTTTTTCTCTCGATACAGATACTAAGCTCGGATGAGCTAGTGCTGAGACACCACCACACTTTTTTATAAGTTCTACTATCTCTTTTGGATCTGAATTCCCCTTCTCCACATAAGCGACACCATTTCTACCTAAATATTGTTTGAAAGCTTCTCCCTTTGAATAAACAAACCCCTTGTTCATCATGACATTACATATATGGGCCCTGCTAACTATTGTTCCAGTAGCTTCTCTTTCAACCTCTTCAAGAGTTATTTTTAAACCTCTATCATTTAACTTTTTTATCATTTTTATATTTCTTTCTTTTCTAGCTTTTTTCAAATCAATCAGTTTATCTTTCAACTCCTGACATCCTTCATCTAAAAAATAACCTAGAATATGTATTTCCAATCCATCTAAAGCACATGAAAATTCAATTCCAGGAATGAAGTCTAAATCCAATAGTTTTGCTATCTCTTTTCCTTCCTCAATTCCTTCCATCGTATCATGATCACTTATAGCAATACCTTTTATTCCTAAAACTTTGGCTCTTTCTAAAATCTCTTTTACTGTAAATGTTCCATCTGAATATGTGGTGTGAATATGTAAATCATAACATCTATTTAAATCTTTCATAGTTCCCCCCATTTAAGTAAATATGGCACCTTAGTTAAAAGGTGCCACAATTTTTTTAGTCATCCCACTTTTCTAACTCTGAAAAATACTCTGAATAAGCAAGGTATAAAGCCTTTGCATTTACATTGTTTCTCTCTAGCTTAGTTTTATCTGTTTTTTTATAGATATTGTTTACCTCTATCATTCTAGGAGAAACCTCTACAAAATACCAAGTTCTTGAATCAAAAAATTCACTTCTTTTTATAAATTTATTTAAAAGTTTTCTAAATCTTTTAATCTCTTTTTCTGTTAAATCCTGCTTTTTAGAGAATCCAACAATCTCTGCCCACTCCTCTTTTGTAGCCACTTCATTAGCTATAAAATTAGAGGGATTTGAAATTCTTAAATATGATTGATTTACCATATATTTGGCAAGCCCATTTGGATCTTTAAAATTTTCATCCTTTAAGTAATACTCTCTTGGAAGTTTTTTTACAACCTTTTCAAGAATTTTATTAAACTCTTCTTGATCAGCTTCAGTTATTTCAGATTTTGTTTTTAAAGAATCTAAAAATTTAACTTGTTTTTGATCCAATTTTTGGTTTTTAGCTAAAAATCCTATCGGTTCTTCTGCTCCATACCAATCTTCTAATTCCGATTCACCTACCACAACTGTAGTGAATGTTTGTTCCCAATTTTTCATAGCGACATTATCTATTTTATACTTCTCTTGAATATTTACACCATTTTTTACAGAACTACATCCCATCAATGTAACTAATAAGGCTAATACAACAATCTTTTTCATTATTCCTCCCTATAATCTCCCGCAACATTTTCCATATACTTTTCCACTTCCACATCTACAAATATCTTCTAAATCAAGATCCTCTGTATCTTGTGGCTCTATAACTTCTTCTTCTGGATTTTTAATAACAACTTTAAACATATATGATGTTGTTTCCACTTTAATAGTAGATAGCATTCTAGAATACATGTCTCCTGATATTATTTTATACTCTACAACTGGATCCTTTTGTCCATAAGATCTCAGATAAATCCCCTCTCTCAGAGCATCTAAAGCTTTTAAATGTTCTCTCCATCTAGCATCTACAACTTCAAACAGAACATATTTTTCCACTTTTCTCATTACATCTGAACCTAATTCATTCTCTTTTATCTGATACTCTTCAGATATAGCTTGATATAATTTTTCAACATATTCCTCTACAGTCAAGGCTTTATACTCTTCTAAATCAGTTATTTCATAGTTATATTTTTCTAAAATAACCTCTTTAACTCCAGCAATATCCCATTCTTCTTTGAACTCTCCTACAAATCTTTCAACTATGATATCTGAAATACTAGACTTTAACATTCCTAAAATAGTTTCTTTTAAATCATCCTTTTCAAGAGCTTCATTTCTACTATCATATATTGCTTCTCTTTGTTTGTTCATAACATCATCAAATTCAAGTAGATTTTTTCTTATACCAAAGTTTCTAGATTCCACTTTCTTTTGAGCGTTTTCAATAGCTTTATTGATCATTTTATGTTGAATTGATTCTCCCTCTGGAAGTCCCAATCTTTCCATAACCCCTTGAATTCTTTCAGAACCAAACAGTCTCATCAAATCGTCCTCCAAGCATAAATAAAACTCTGATGCTCCTGGGTCTCCTTGTCTTCCTGCTCTTCCTCTTAGCTGGTTATCTATTCTTCTAGATTCATGTCTTTCTGTACCTAAAATAAATAGTCCTCCTGCTTCTATAACCTTATGTTTTTCTACCTCACATTCAGCCTTATATTTATCTAAAACCACTGGATATTCAGCTGCATCTCTAGCTCCTATCTCTGCTACCGCTCTAAATTCAGGATTTCCTCCCAACATTATATCTGTTCCTCTACCTGCCATATTAGTTGCGATTGTTACCGCTTTATATCTCCCTGCTTGAGCCACAATCTCAGCCTCTTTAGCATGTTGCTTAGCATTTAGTACGTTGTGTGGTATTTTTTTCTCTTTTAATATCTCTGACAGCTCCTCAGAACTCTTTATTGTTACAGTTCCCACAAGTACAGGCTGACCCTTTGTATATAGCTCTTCTATTCTTGCTACAATAGCATTCGTCTTTTCTGTTTTTGTTTTATAAACTAAGTCTGGAAAATCAGTTCTTCTAACAGGTTTATTTGTTGGGATAACTATTACCTCTAATCCATATGTATGCATAAATTCAGCAGCTTCAGTTTCCGCTGTTCCTGTCATTCCAGCTAACTTATCATACATTCTGAAATAGTTTTGAAGTGTTATTGAAGCTAATGTTTGATTTTCTCCAGCAACATTTACACCCTCTTTAGCTTCGATAGCTTGATGAAGACCATCTGAATATCTTCTTCCTTCCATTGCTCTTCCTGTAAACTCATCTATTATTATTACCTCTCCATCTCTTATAAGGTAATCTTTATCTTTTATGAATAACTCTTTTGCTTTTAAGGCTTGATTTAAATAATGTGTTAACTCTACATGTTCAGGTGAATATAGATTATCTATATTTAAAAGTTCTTCAACTTTTTTTATTCCTTTATCAGTCAAAACTATATTTCTAGCCTTCTCGTCAACTTCATAATCTCCCCATTGCTCATCTGGGATATTCATCTCTTTTTTCTGTTTAGCATCTTTTATTTTTTCTGTTTCAAAACTTCTATCAAGCCTAAAAGCTACTTGACAGAAAATAGAATACCACTTTGTAGTTTCAGAAGCAGCACCCGATATTATTAAAGGTGTTCTCGCTTCATCCACAAGGATGGAGTCAACCTCATCTACAATACAGAAATGAAGAGGTCTTTGAACTTTATTTTCCACTCTATTGACCATATTATCTCTCAAGTAGTCAAATCCAAACTCTGAATTCGTACCATATGTTATATCAGCTTCATAGGCTGCCTTTCTATCCTCATTTTCCATTCCATTTATAATTACTCCAGAAGTCAATCCTAAGAAATCATAAACTCTTGCCATAAGCTCTCTATCTCTTTGAGCTAAGTAATCATTTACTGTTATTACATGAACCCCTTTGCCTTCAAGAGCATTTAGATAAACAGGTGCTGTAGCCACTAGAGTTTTTCCTTCTCCAGTCTTCATCTCAGTTATTTTCCCCTCATGAAGTACAATTCCACCCACTAGCTGTACATCATAATGTCTCATTCCATGTACTCTTTTAGAGGCTTCTCTCACAACAGCAAAAGCTTCAACTAAAAGATTATCTATAGTTTCACCTTTCTCTAATCTCTGTCTAAACTCATAAGTTTTACCTTTAAGCTCTTCATCTGAAAGCTTTTCTATCTCTAGCTCTAGTGAGTTTATAAGTGTAACTAATTTTTTGATTCTTTTAATCTCTCTGTCATTTCTTGTACCGAAAATTTTCTTTAATAAATCTCCAAACATTCCTACATCCTTCCTAGCTTTTTTTTATGTTTATTATTATTCCATATATTACCATAATTAGGTTTAATAGTCAATTTATACCCCCTCTCTCTCAGTTTTTGACTCGTGATTCAAAAAGTTCTTTTAATTTTTTGAAAAATATGGTATATTGTAAAATAAATAACAAGCTTTTTTAGGAGGTAATTAATTTGAATTCTATAAAATCAACACTTCCAGGACTAATACTTTGTATAATCCTCGCTCAACTCGGGATTTTTCTTGGGAAATTTATCCCTAGCATTGGTGGTGCCCCACTCGCTATTTTCCTAGGACTTATTGCTGGAAATACTTTTGCTAAATCAAAAAAATTTGCAGATGGTTCTAAATTTTCAGAAAGCGATCTTTTAGCTTACTCTATTGTTCTTCTTGGAGGAACATTAAGTATAAAAACAATTCTACAACTTGGAGTTTCAGGAATAATTTTTATTTTTTTACAGATGCTAATAACTATAGTTATTACAATGTTCATAGGTAAAAAACTTGGATTTTCAAAAAAATTCTGTGCCTTAATGGCAAGTGGTAACGCTGTTTGCGGTTCCTCTGCTATAGGAGCAACCTCTCCAGTTATAAAGGCTGAAGATGCAGAAAAAGGTATCTCCATAACGATAGTTAATTTAACAGGAACTTTACTTATGTTTGCTCTTATTCCTATTGCTAATTTTTTCTTCAATTTTGAAACTGTGCAGACCTCGGCTTTATTGGGAGGAGTACTTCAATCTGTTGGACAAGTTATTGCGGCAGGAAGTATGGTCAATCACGATGTTCTAGAAATGGCTACTATTTTTAAAATAGTTAGAATTGTATTTTTAGTTTTAGTTGTTCTTTGGTTATCTAAAGAGTTTAAAGTAAAGCAACTTGAAAATAATACTGAATTTGCGCTTGAACAGGAAGCTTATAGTAAAAAGAAAAACAAAATATCTATTCCTTGGTATATCGTTGGCTTCTTTATCTTGTGTGCTCTTTTTTCTCTGGGAATTATTCCACCCTCTATTTCAAAAATTTTCAAACTTATTTCATCTAAATTTGAAATTGTTGCCTTAGCCGGAATTGGTATGAGAGTTAAAATTGCTGAACTTTTAAAACAAGGACCAAAAGCTTCATTGTATGGGTTATTTGTTGGTGCTTCACAAATTGTTGTAGCACTGTTACTTATAAAAATTTTCATTTAAATTTAGTCTAAAAAAGGAAGCTGGATCTCAGCTTCCTTTTTTCATATTAATTTTTTAATTATCTTGGCTACTTCTAGAAGATCTTCAGCAACAGGGTACTTCCCCTCATATTTATCCACGATTTTGTTTCCATAACCGGTCTTTACTAATATCGATTGAACTCCTGCATTTTCTCCGGCTTCTAAATCGCTTCCCTTATCTCCAATCATAAAAGAGCTATCTATGTCTATATCATATTTTTTAATCGCATCTTTCAACATACCTGGATTTGGCTTTCTACACTCACATTCCTTTTTGTATATTCCAATACCTTTCTCTATATGATGAGGGCAATAATAACACTCCAAAATATCTATTCCATGATTATTCAATTCTTTTACCATAGAAGCATTCAATTTTATTAAATCTTCCTCTGTATAATAGCCTCTTGCAATCCCAGATTGATTTGTTACAACTATAAATTCATATCCCAATTCTTTTATCGCTTTTAAGCCGTCAATAACATTTTTTTCAAATTCAAAATCTTCCCATCTATGAAGATATGATTTTTCAACATTTATTGTCCCGTCTCTATCTAAAAACACTATTTTTTTCATCTATAGAATCTCCTTTTTATTTAAAGTTTTTCTATATTATATCATTCTTTAAAGGATTTTTTACTTTATTTGGAATATCTTTGAAGTGTAAGTTAATATTAAGGGGGTATTTTTTATGGATTTAAAAGACATTTTTTCAGCAATCGGCTCTTTAGCCTTTATTTGTGCTATCTTAGCTGTTGCAATGTTTATCATCAACTATAAGTTTAAAGATTTAGTTAATACAATTTCCCAAGGAAAATTTAATCATTTAAAATTTCATAAATTTTTGGGTATTTCTACTGTTATTTTAGCCACTGTTCATGGTTTAGGTATGATCTATATATCCACTAAAACGCTGACATATCTCAAAGGACAAAGTGGATTTTTTACCCTTATCATATTTTGGATAATTGGTACAATTCCATTTTTAAATAAAAAAATACCTATAAAATATAAACGAAGTTTTTTTAAACTTCATAAAATTTTAGGTATCCTGGTTTTTATTTTTATCCTTATACATGTTTCTCTTTAAAATATTTCCTTAGAAAATAAAAAAAAGATTGGCAACTTCCTATCCTCCCAGAGGGCTGCCCCCCAAGT
>NZ_CAMTIK010000021.1 GCF_947072685.1 uncultured Cetobacterium sp.
AGCACACGACTTTTAATCGTGTTGTCACTGGTTCGAGCCCAGTATGACGCACCATCTAACCGCCCCGTTCGTTCAACGGTTAGGACAATAGATTTTCACTCTATAAACAGGGGTTCGATTCCCCTACGGGGTACCATTTGGAAGCATAGCTCAGTTGGGAGAGCACCTGCCTTACAAGCAGGGGGTCACTGGTTCAAGTCCAGTTGTTTCCACCATATTTGGGGGTGTAGCTCAGTTGGTTAGAGCGCATGCCTGTCACGCATGAGGTCGCGAGTTCGACCCTCGTCACTCCCGCCATTTAATTTTTAGATGGAACAAAAGAATAAAGCCGCTTTAGCTCATCTGGTAGAGCAACTGACTTGTAATCAGTAGGTGATTGGTTCGACTCCGATAAGCGGCACCACTTGCGAGGGTGGCGGAATTGGCAGACGCACCAGACTTAGGATCTGGCGTTTCGACGTGAGGGTTCAAGTCCCTCCTCTCGCACCACTTTATAAACAAACAGCAGTAGACTTCTTAAGAAGTCTACTTTTTTATTTATAAGAGTTGTTAATTGCTTGAAAACTAAATATCTCTATGGTACAATAATATGAAAAAAGTTAATAAAAAGGTGCCTAAATGAATAAAATAAGATTGTTATTTAACGAAAAAAATATATCCATAATTTTATTACTTTATTTTATTTCAGGATATTTTTATCCGAATTTTTTAAAAAATAATAATATTTATTTATATATAACAGAATACTTTGGAATATATGAAAATTTATTATGGATATTTTTTGCAGGGTATGTATTTTCAATGTTTATGAAAAATCCAATAAAAAGAATAGTTTTAAAAATAAGATTATATTTTATGTTACTTTCTGGTATTTCTATAGGCTATCTATACTTGATAGAGAGTTTGAAAAAATTAGAGGAGACATCTTTGGATAGAGTTCAAGAATTTATTATTCAAGTGGGGATTTTAAATATAAATCTTGGATACTTAGAAATATATACGTTTCTAAAAATATACTCAAATGTAAGAAAAGATATTTTTGTAGGAATATTGGTATCTATAATATTTATCTCAACAATTATAATAACAGGTAAGGCAATAAAAGGAGTACTGTTATTTATTGTTAACTTCTTTAAAAAAATTTATTTTGATTTAAAAGAGAAAAAACGAATAAAAGAGGAAAAGTTAAAAATAGAAAAACAAGAAAAACTTGAAAAAGAAATTTATGAAGAGATCTGTAATATTCAAAAAATTTATCAAGAGAAAGAAAAAAATGAAAAGGATGATGATAATGATGATACTAGCATCGAAATCTCCGAGGAGAAAAGAGATACTGAAGCAACTTGGCTTCCAAGTGAAAATCCAAGTTAAAGATGTAGAAGAAATTAGTTCAAAAGTTGAACTGATAGATAAAATAAAAGATATCTCCTATAAAAAAGTGATTGAAGTAGCAAAAGAGAATCAGAATTCATTTGTTGTTGGGGCAGACACTCTTGTGGAGATCGGAGGGGAAGTTCTGGGGAAACCTAAGAATGAGAATGAAGCTAGAGAGATGTTAGAAAAACTTTCAGGAAAAGAGCACAGAGTTATAACTGCGTATACACTAATAAATTTAGAAAAAAATATAAATATTAGTGAAGCTGTAGAAAGTAAAGTGTTTTTTAAATTGATAAGTAGAGAAGAAATTGATTGGTATATAGAGAGCAAAGAACCTATGGATAAAGCAGGAGCATATGGAATACAGGGTTTAGGAGCTATATTTGTAGATAAAATAGAAGGCGATTTCTTTTCAATTATGGGATTTCCAATAAATGACTTTGTTAAAACTTTAAAAAAGTTAGGGATAAATATAAAAGATATACAAAAAATATAAATTGTTTTTAAGGAGAGTAAAATGAAAAAAATACTTGGAAAATTTTTAGGGATATTTTCGGATGATTTAGGGATAGATTTAGGGACGTCAAATACTTTAATATGTGTAAAAAACAAAGGGATAATAATGAATGCGCCATCAGTAGTAGCCATCCACACTAAAACAAAAGAGATTTTTGAAGTTGGAGAAAAAGCGAAGCAGATGATAGGGAGAACTCCACATACAGTTGAAGCGATAAGACCGTTAAAAAATGGTGTAATTGCTGATTATGAAATTACAGAAAAAATGTTGAGAGAGTTTTATAAAGTTGTTAATAAAGGGAAAACTTTATCTAGTCCTAGGGTAATAATATGTGTTCCAGCCGGAGTAACACAAGTTGAAAAAAGAGCTGTTATGGATGTTACAAGGGAAGCAGGAGCAAGAGAAGCTTATTTAATTGAAGAACCGATGGCAGCATCAATAGGGATAGGGTTAAATATCTTTGAACCCGAAGGAAATATGATAGTAGATATTGGTGGAGGAACAACAGAAATAGGTGTAATATCACTGGGCGGAATAGTAAAAACGTCATCTTTAAAAATGGCAGGAGATAAGTTTGATTCTTTAATTATAGATTATATAAGACAAAAGCATAATCTATTTATTGGGGAAAAAACAGCAGAAGAGATTAAGATAGCTGTAGGAGCAGTTGTTGATTTAGAAGAGGATATATTTATTGAAATAAGCGGAAGAAATGCACTTAGTGGATTACCTAAAAATGTTAAAGTGTATTCATCAGAAATAGCTGAGGCCTTAGAAGAAGCTATTGTTTTAGTTATAGAAGAGATAAAAAGTATTCTTGAAAAGACACCACCAGAATTATCTTCGGATATAAAAAGAAAAGGGATATATTTAGCTGGTGGAGGAGCTCTTCTTAGAGGAGTAGATAAAAGAATAGCAGAAAGCTTAAGTCTTGAAGTAACTGTCGCAGAAGATCCGTTAAATGCAGTGGTAAATGGAATTCAGCAGCTGTTAAAAGAGTTTGACAGCTATAAAAGGGTTTTGATTTCTCCAGAAAGTGATTATTAAAAAGGGGTTTTATGAAAAACTTAATATTGGTATTTATATTTCTATGTTCAATATTAAAGGCGAACTATCTCATCACCAATGGTGAGATAGCTCTTTTTTATGATGGAAAAAATAATGTTTTAAGAAATATAAGAGGAAGAATATATCATAAAGATAAAATTGCAAATCTTCAGATATTATTGATAAAAGATTTTAAGATATATCAGATAAGAGATTACTATACAGAAGTAGAATTTAAAGAGGGAAGAAATATTTTTAAAATGACTTACTCTGTAGAGGGACAAAATATATCTACCTATATTATTCTTTCAAATAAAGATAAAAATAATATGTATGTATATACTGATTTGAAAAATATTAAGTGGGATTCTGACTATAAAATTGTATATAAAATATCGCCGATGTTATTGACAGGTGGAATTTTAAATAATGGAAGCTATTTTGAGTATGATGATATAAATATTTCAAAAGACCCTGGTACCCAAGTTTTTGTGGCAACGGAAAGAGATCTAGATAATTTTAAAGTGAAAGTTTTAGAAGGATCTTTAGTAAAAGAGCTAGATGAAAGAATATATGTGGTAAAAGATATCAATATAAATAGTAAAAAGGATGACTTTTTAACTATAAATTTTAATAAAGAGATTCCAAATAAAACAGGGCAATCTTTTAAAGAAATATATGATAGAGAGATTAAATTTTGGATTGATTTTCAAAAAAAATATTTCTATTTAAGAAAATCAATGATAAAACAGATTAAAAATTTCTATATAATTAATTCAAACAGTTTTGCTCAAAGTAGGTTAAATGTGAACACGAGTAGGGCTAATTATCTAACTGAATTGAAAGTAACATATTTAAATGCTATATTAAATAGAGATAAAAGTATTCTTTCTAAATTTTCATTTGAAAGAGAGAAGGGGATACAAAACATTTACTCATATTACTACTACCTAAAAACATTAAACCTACTCAATATAGACATAATGAACAGCAGTGATTTACAAAAATTACTACCTAATATCCAAGAAAATATAAATAAGTCCTATCAAGAGATATTGTTTAAAGAAGGGGATTGGTTGTCAAATAGCTTTATTTTTTGTGAATTTTTGGATAAATTTAAAGTAATATTTCAATCTGATTTAGATTTAGAAAATATAGATTTGATGAAAAAAGATGTGTTAAATAGATTAGAAAGAGAGATTTTAACATCTGAAGGGATAATAAAAAAAAGTTCGTATATAAAGTTTTTAAGTTTGCTTTCAAAAGAAAAACAAGATAAAAACTTAAATATTTTATTAAAGAGATTGAGTAACCCATATGGGGTTTTAATAAAAAATGGTGAGATACAGTATGTAGAAAATTTAGAATTGGCTCTATTTTTATATGAAAAAGGCTTAACCACCGAGAGTGATAAGTTGTTCTATGGATTGAATTATTTTATGGAATATTTTGAAAAGCAAGATGAAATAGATACGGAAGAGGTATTTTTGTATATAAAAAATATTTATTACAGGGGATTATTATGAACAACATTAACGATGTAAGAATGAAGGAACAAATAGAGTCTATTCTTCTATTAGGAGGAGACGAAGTTAAAATAAAA
Organism: uncultured Cetobacterium sp.; assembly: GCF_947072685.1. Taxonomy (GTDB): domain Bacteria; phylum Fusobacteriota; class Fusobacteriia; order Fusobacteriales; family Fusobacteriaceae; genus Cetobacterium_A. Next base: position 4,545 of record NZ_CAMTIK010000021.1, read on the forward strand.
GATTTGAGTAAATTCTTTTCTTTACCAGTAGAAAAAATATTAGAAGTTTTAGAGGAGTTAAAAAGAGACAGATTTTTTACTGGAATAAATTTAGAGATAAATGAGGAGATAGTGTATTTAATTACAAATCCCAAATGTGGAGAGGTAATTAATATGTATTTTAAGCAGGAAGCAAAACCTAAAAAATTGTCCAATGCCGCCTTAGAAACACTTTCAATAATTGCGTATCGTCAACCAGTTACTAAAAGTGAGATAGAGGCTGTGAGAGGAGTTTCTACAGATAGAGTTATGCAAACTCTGGAAGAGAGAAAATTTGTTAGGATATGTGGAAAAAAAGCAAGTATAGGAAAACCTAATCTGTACGAAATCACGGACAAGTTTTTAGGTTATTTGGGAGTATTATCTGTAGAAGAATTACCAAGATATGAAGAGATGAAGGAGAAATTAAATGGAACCGATGAGAATAAATAAATATTTAGCACAAAATGGTTATGCATCAAGAAGAGAGATAGATAAGCTTATTGAAAGAAGAGAAGTAAAAGTGAATGGAGAGGTAGTTTCTCCTGGGCAAAAAGTATCAGATAAAGATGTTATCTTAATAAAGGGAAAAACTTTTGAAAAACCTAAATTTGAAAAAAAATTATATTTTTTATTGAATAAACCTAAAGGTGTTTTAAGTGCCTCAAAAGATGATAGAGGAAGAAAAACAGTAGTAGATTTTATTGATACAAAAGAAAGGTTATATCCTATTGGAAGATTGGATTCAGAAACAGAAGGAGCAATAATCTTAACTAATGATGGGGATATTTTTAATAAAGTAATTCATCCAAAAGGTGAGGTTTACAAGGAATATTATGCTGTTTTAAGAGGTGAAATAAAAGATAAAGAACTTTCTAGGGTAGCAAAAGGAGTTATTTTAGAGGATGGGTTAACGTTACCAGCTAAAACTAAGATTTTAAAAAGAGATCAAGGTAAAAGTGAAGTTACAATCTCTATAAGAGAGGGAAGAAATCGTCAGGTTAGAAGAATGTTTGATGCTGTGAGATGTCCTGTAATTTACCTAAGAAGAGATGCTATAGGTAAAATAAAAATCGGAGACCTAGAGATAGGAAAATATAGAAGATTAACATCAGAAGAGGTAAAATATTTAAAATCATTATAAGATTTATAGAGGAGGAAAAAAATGTCTTTAACAAGAGAGGGAGTTCTAGGTGTAGCTAAATTAGCAAGATTAGAATTCAATGAAGAGGAAATTCAAAGATTCCAAGCAGATCTTAACAACATTTTAGATTATATAGATGTTTTAGGTGAGATAAATACGGATAATGTGGAGCCATTGGTTCAAGTTAATGAGAGTGGAATGAAGTTAAGAGAAGATATTATTAAAAAATCTTTAACATCAGAAGAAGCTATGAAAAATGCACCAGCATCTCAAGATGGGGCGTTAATCGTACCAAAAGTAGTAGGAGAATAATTTAGAGGGAGGACTTTTCTGTGAAAAAAATATATGAGCTAACAGCTTTTGAAATAAAAGAAAAAATAGCGAATAAAGAGTTGACATCTGAAGAGGTTATAACTGCAATATTTGATAGAATAGAGGAAACAGATGGAGAGATAGGAAGTTTTGTATCTCTTAGAAAAGAGAAAGCTTTAGCTGAGGCAAGAGCTATAGATGAAAAAGTAAACAATGGGGAACAGTTAGGAGCTTTAGCAGGAGTTCCAGTAGCGATAAAAGATAATATGGTTTCTGTTGGAGAACCATCTCAATCAGCATCTAAAATATTAGAGGGATATGAAGGAATATATGATGCAACAGTGGTTAAAAAGTTAAAAGATGCTGGTGCTATAATTATAGGGAAGACAAATATGGATGAGTTTGCAATGGGTTCAACAACAACAACTTCAGCATATGAAAAAACAACGAAAAACCCTTGGGATTTAGAAAGAGTTCCTGGTGGAAGTAGTGGAGGCGGAGCAGCCTCTTTATCAGCACAACAATGTTTTATTTCATTGGGATCAGATACTGGTGGAAGTATAAGACAACCCGCATCATTTTGTGGTGTTGTAGGTTTGAAACCAACTTATGGAAGAGTATCAAGATATGGTCTTATGGCTTTTGCTTCATCACTGGATCAAATAGGTCCGTTTACAAAGACAGTAAAAGATTCAGCACTAGCTCTAAATGTGTTGGCGGGTAGCGATGATTATGATTCTACTGTAGAGGATATAGAAGTTCCAAATTATTTAGATTATTTAACTGGAGATATTAAAGGAATGAAGATAGGTGTTCCGAAAGAATATTTCATAGAAGGACTTAATTTAGGAGTAAAAAAGGTTGTAGATGAAGCTTTGGAAGTATTTAAATCTTTAGGAGCAGAAATAGTTGAAATATCTTTACCTCATACAAAATATGCAGCTCCAACTTACTACGTACTAGCACCAGCAGAAGCGAGTTCAAATCTAGCTAGATTTGATGGAGTAAGGTATGGGCATAGAACTGAAAATCCAAAAAATATAGATGATCTTTATGTGAAATCTAGAAGTGAAGGGTTTGGGGATGAAGTTAAGAGAAGAATAATGGTAGGAACATATGTTTTAAGTGCAGGATTCTTTGATGCTTACTTTAAAAAAGCTCAAAAGGTTAGAAGACTTATAAAAAATGATTTTGATAGAGCTTTTGAACAAGTGGATATAATATTTACACCAGTAACACCAGGGCCAGCTTTTAGACTGGATGCTAAAAAAACACCAGTTGAACTATATTTAGAGGATATCTTTACGATACCAGCGAACTTAGCGGGAATTCCAGGAATATCTATTCCAGCAGGAATGACAGATGGATTACCTGTAGGAATTCAATTGCTAGGAAGAGCTTTTGGAGAAAAAGATATATTAAGAGCAGGGGATGCTTTTGAAAAAGCGATAAAGGAGAGAGTGTAATGGCGAGACAATGGGAATCAGTAATAGGACTTGAAGTACACCTTCAATTAAAAACTGGAACAAAAGTATGGTGTGGTTGTGATGCAAACTATGATAATTCAGAAGTAAACACACACACATGTCCAATCTGTTTAGGGCATCCTGGAGCATTACCAAAGTTGAATAAAAAAGTTGTGGAATACGCTATAAAAGGAGCACTAGCTTTAAATTGTAAAATAAATAATATAAGTGGTTTTGATAGAAAAAATTATTTCTATCCAGATACACCTAAAAATTATCAGATAACTCAGTTTGAAACTCCATATTGTGAAAATGGACATTTGGATGTGAAACTAAACTCAGGAAGAGAATTTAGAGTTGGAATAACAAGAATTCAAATAGAAGAGGACGCAGGGAAATCAATACATATGGGGACAGAATCACTTATAAATTTTAACAGAGCATCTATGCCACTTGTGGAAATTATATCTGATCCAGATTTAAGAAGTTCAGAAGAAGCTTACGAATACTTAAACCTTCTAAAGAGCACAATAAAATATACAGGAATAAGTGATGTTTCTATGGAATTAGGATCACTTAGATGTGATGCCAATATCTCTGTTATGGAAAAAGGAAGTAAAGTATACGGAACAAGAGTCGAAGTAAAAAACTTAAATTCATTTAAAGCTGTAGCAAGAGCTATCGATTATGAAATCGGAAGACAGATTGAGGCAATTGAAAATGGTGAAATAATAAATCAAGAAACAAGACTTTGGGATGATGACTCTCAAGTGACAAGAATAATGAGAAGTAAAGAGGATGCAATGGACTATAGATATTTTCCAGAGCCAGATCTTCCAAGACTTGTAATTAAAAATGAAGAGATTGAAAGAATAAAAGCATTAATGCCGGAATCAAAGAGTGAAAAATTAGCGAGATTTATAAAAGATTATACTTTACCAGAATATGATGCAAATATTTTAACAGATGAGATTGAACTAGCTGATTATTTTGAAAAAGTTGTGGAGTTTACAAAAAATCCAAAATTATCATCCAACTGGATAATGACAGAGGTTCTAAGAGAACTAAAAGAGAGTGGAAAAACAATAGAGGAATCAAATATAACGTCTGAAGATTTAGGTAAAATAATAAATCTAATCCAAAAGGATGTAATATCCTCTAAAATAGCTAAACAGTTATTTATAAAAAAATTAACAGATATTAGAGATCCGGAAGTTATTGTAAAAGAGGATGGAATGGTTCAAGTTGTGGATTTAGGAGAAATTGAAGGAATAGTGAAACAAGTTCTAAACGAGAATCCTAAAATGGTGGAAGACTTTAAAAACTCTGATGAAGGCAGAAAACCAAGAGTTTTAAAAGGATTAATTGGACAAGTTATGAAATTATCTAAGGGGAAAGCAAATCCTACGATAGTTACAGAGCTTATGGAATCGAAATTGAAATAGGTGGGTTATATGAAAAGAAGAAAATTAATCTCTTTAGGGATTGTAATGTTTGGAATTGCTTTTTTATCTCAACCACTTCTAGCTGTTACTAAAACATTGAAAGCAAAATATGAGAATGTAGTACCAATGAGTGTTCGTGTAAATATAATGAACAATGAAGCTGAACCAGAATTTCTAAATTATGTGTTTATAAAAAGTGTAGATGCTCCAGTTAGAGAGGATGCTTCTGTTAATTCTAGGGAGATTGTAAGATTTCCTTTTAATACAAAAATAAAAGTATTAGAGAAAGTTGAAGCTGGTGGAAATGAGTGGTATAAAGTCGAGCTAAAAGATAATAAGGGTACAAAAGTCGAGGGATATATTTCTGCACTGCTTGTAAACCTTAGAAGATTTAGATTCGAAGAGATGAACAATAGAGTTAAAAAATTAGAAAACTTCTTAACGTCTGAAGCAGCTAAAGGGAAGGAACTAGTTTCTGTAAATACGTATGTACCAAATCCTGCTAATCAGAATATGGATAGAGCAAAAGATAAATATGGAGTATCAGCTGATCAAAATGCCAAGTCTATCTACAACGGTGAGACACTGTATATTCCAGATAGATCTCTTATGTCTGTTGATTCTGTAAAAGGAAGTGATGCTTATGTAAATACACTTTCAATTCAAGAAAAACCATTAAGAGTTAATAAAAATGTTTTAACAAAACACCCAGCAGTAAACCCTAATTTCAGGAAAGTTATAGCCATAGATTTAGAAAATGAAAATCAAGGTATTTTTCAAAAAAATGCTGAAGGCAAATGGGAGCTAATAGCTTACACATTAAATAAAACCGGAATGGAGAGTACTTTAGGGTTTGAAACACCAACAGGGTACTTTATTGTTCCAGCATTAAAATATGAGATGGGATATAGAGACGAGCAAAACAAAGCTGCGGGTATGGCTAAATATGCTATTCGTTTTTCAGGTGGAGGATACATCCATGGAACTCCTATAAATTTTGAAGAGAATATAAATAGAGATTTCTTTTTAAGAGAAAAGGATGGGACATTAGGTACTATCGAAGGAACTAGAAAATGTATTAGAAATATGGAGTCACATATAAAATTTTTATTTGATTGGGTTACAAATGGAAAAGTAAATAGAAAATCAAATTTTCAGAGTCCTAATGAAAATGTAATGGTAATAGTATTTTAATAGTATTTTAATAAAGGGCAGGCTAGGAATAGCTTGCCTTTTTTTTGTAAAAATTAAGAAAAAACAATGTATTATATGATATAATAAATTTGTTAAATCATATGGGATAGGTGGGAGAAGAGATGTATAAATTACAGTATATAATATTTAAATTTTTTCGTTGGTTATTGCTATTGTTTCCAGAAAAAACAAGGTTTAAATTTGCAGAAGTATTAGCAGTTTTAGGATACAGATTGATAAAAAAAAGAAGAATTATAGCTCTTGCTAACTTAGAACTAGCTTTTCCAGAAAAAAGTGAAAAAGATAGAGAAAGAATAGCTCTTGAATCCTATAAAATAATGTCAAAAGCATTTTTATCGACACTGTGGTTTGATGAGTATTTAAAAAATAATGTTCATATAGAGGATATGGATAGAATTGAAAAGATAAAAGAAAGAGGTCAGGGATTAGCGATTGCTCTCATTCATATGGGTAATATGGAGGCTCATTTAAAGGCGACGGAGAGATATAAGGTTGTTACAGTTGCAAAAGCTCAAAGAAATCCGTATATAGATAAATTTATAACAAAATCAAGAGAAAAATTAAATCTTGTACTTATAAAAAAATCTAAACAAACGTCAAGAGAGCTTCTAGAGCAGATTGAAGAAAAGAATATAATTGCACTATTTAGTGATCACAGAGATAAGGGTGCGAGTGTTGAATTCTTTGGGACAGAAACAGTTTCTCCAACAGGAATCATAAATATTGCTCTAAAACATAATATGCCTCTTGTAATAGGATATAATATTATGAATAGAGACAACACAAGTACTACATATTTTACAGATGAAATAGAGTTAGAAAGAACAGACTCCTTTAAAGATGATGTAAAAAACAATACTCAGATGTTAATTTCAAGAATGGAAAGAATAATAATAAACTATCCAAATCAATGGATGTGGTTTCATGATAGATGGAAACTGTATAAAAAAATAGTAAAAAAATAAACTCAAAATAAATAAAGTTGTAAAATTATAGGAGGAAAAAATGTTGATAGGAATTATAGGTGCAATGAATGAAGAGGTTGTTCAATTAAAAGAAGCAATGATTCTTGAAAATACAAAAGAAATAGGAGGATATAATTTTTTTGAAGGGAAACTTTTAGAGAAAAATATAGTTTTAGTAGAGTGTGGAATTGGAAAAGTTAATGCTGCAATTTGTTCAACTCTTTTAATTCAGGAGTTTAATGTGGATAAAGTTTTATTTACAGGTGTTGCAGGAGCTTTAAATCCAGAAATAAATATAGGTGATATTGTAGTTTCAACGGATTTGGTGGAACATGATTTTGATGCGACAGCTTTTGGGTATGATCATGGAGTAATACCTAGAATGGAGATTTCAAAGTTCCAATCAGACAAAGAACTTGTAGAATTAGCAAAAAATGTAGCAATTGATAATTTTGGGAAAAATAGAGTTTTTATGGGAACAATTTTGAGTGGAGATGTATTTGTTGCATCAATTGACAAAATAAATTGGTTGAGAGAAACATTTAATGGGGAGTGTACAGAGATGGAAGGAGCAGCAGTTGCTCATGTTTGTCATGTATTAAAAAAACCATTTGTAATAATAAGATCTATATCAGATAAAGCAAATCATGATGCAAATATGAATTTTGATGAGTTTGTTAAATTGGCTGCACAAAATTCAAAAGTGATAATAGAAGGTATGTTAAAGGGAATATAATAATTTTACTTTTAAGGGAGGAGATTGTGAACATAGAAAAATTATTGGATGAATTGTATTCTTACTCACTTCATGGAATAAAATTAGGATTACAAAATATTGAAAAAATTTGTATGGCTATGGGAAATCCTGAAAGAGATTATAAAGTTATTCATGTTGCAGGGACTAATGGAAAAGGGTCCACATCGACAACAATAGAAAGAGTACTCCTAGAGTATGGAAAAACAGTAGGAAAATATACATCTCCTCATATATTGAGATTCAATGAAAGGATATGCGCAAACGGGAGAGAGATATCAGATAGTGAAGTAGCTTATTATTACTCTTATGTAAAGGGGATAATTGAAGAGATAGGAATAACACCAACATTTTTTGAGGTAACTACTGCGATGATGTTTAAATATTTTTCTGACAAAAAAGTTGAATATGTTATTTTAGAAGTTGGCATGGGTGGAAAATATGACGCCACTAATGTGGTTGATGCTGAAATTTGTATAATAACAAATGTAAGTTTAGATCATACAGAGTTTTTGGGAAAGACAATATATGATATTGCATGTGAAAAAGCTGGAATAATTAAGAAAAATTCAAAAGTTATAGTGGGGAGTTCTGATTCTGAATTTATTAAAGCTATAGAAGAGAAAACTTCAACTTATACGAATGTTATTTTAAAATATGAAGATGCTACTCATAGATTGGATTTTGAAAAGTTTAGAACTTATATTGATATTCAAGGTGAAAATTATGAATATTCACTTTTTGGAGAGTATCAATATAAAAATTTTTTATGTGCATTAGAAGTTTTAAAAATTTTAAATGTTCCAGAAGATATTATAAAAAAAGGAATGACTCAGATTATTTGGCAATGTAGATTTGAAATTATACAGAAAGAAAAGTTAATTATATTGGATGGAGCTCACAATGAAGATGGAGTTAAAACACTTTGTGAAACTTTGAAAAAAGGATATAAAAGTGAGGAGATAGTATCGATTGTATCAATATTAAAGGATAAAGATAGTATAGAAATTATAAAAATATTAGAAAATTATGTAGAAGATATTATTTTTACTTCTCTATCTGAAAATAAAAGAGGTCAAAGTGGGAAAGAACTCTACGAAAATTTTGCAAATAAAAAAAATAAGACCTATTGTGAAGATATAAGAATTGCATATGAAAATGCTAAAAATAAAAAAAATAAAAAAGTTATTTTGGTATGTGGATCATTTTATCTTTTAAGTAAGTTTAAAGAGGAAGTATTAAAATATGAAATTTAAAGTTTTTTTAAAAATTATAAATTTCATTTTATTTTGTATAACTCTATATTATTTATATATATTTGGAAATATACTAAAAAACGAATATATTATAAGAGAAAATAAAAAAAGAGATGTTATGGAGATAATAGAAGGGAACTTCAAAGAGAGAAACTTAGATTTTTATAAAAAGAGTTAAAAAGGAGTTTGAATGAGAGTTGAAAAAATAAGCTCAAAATTTCCTGAAGTTAAAGATTTGGTGGATGCTTTAAAATTAAAGCCCCTTTTAGAAGTCAATATGAAAAATGTGATTCAAACTCAAAGTGTTTATAGAGTTGGTTATGAATTGACTGGTTTTTTTTCAGAGGGGGAAGAGTTACAAACAAATGTTAATATTTTAGGAAGAAAAGAGGGTAGTTATCTAGAGAGAATGGATAAAGTAACTCGAAAAAAAATATTGGAAAAATATTTAAGCTATCCATTTCCAGCGCTGATAGTAACTTTTGAGAATGCAATTGTGGATGAAATACTTGAGATTGCAAAGAGATACAATAAACCTATTTTAAAATCAGATCTTAAAACATTGGAATTAATAAGAAATGCAAAGTTTTATCTTCAGAAAATTTTAGCGGAAGAGATAATACTTGATGATTGTATACTTTTAGATATTTATGGTGTTGGAATTCTGCTAAGAGGCTATGAAGATGCTCGTTTAGGGGCCACAGTTGAACTTTTAGAAAGAGGACATAAATTTATAACGGATACAAGATTAAAAATTCAAAATATAGCCAATAGATTTATTTTAGGTTCTAATACAGCCGAAAAAGATAAAGGAGATAGTCATTTCTATCTTTTTGGAAAAGATGGAAATGATATAGATGTGACAACTCACTTTGGGATTAAAAGTACAAGAAAAAGAAAAAAAGTGACACTGTTGATAGAGCTCGAAAAATGGGATGAAAAAAAGTTTTATGACAGATTAGGGTTAGATGAGGTGTATGAGGAATTTTTAGGATTTAAAATTCCTAAAGTGACACTTCCTGTTAGAAAAGGAAGAAATTTAGCTATAATAATTGAAACTGCCGCAATAAATTATAGATTGAAAAAAACAGGAGTCAATTCAGCTGAATATTTTTGGAAAGAATCTAAAAAATTAATAGAAGAAAATAGAATAAATAAAAAGCGAGGTTTAGTTGTGGATGAAAAAACAAGTATGCCAGTAAGATATATAAAATCTAGATTTAATTTAACTATTTTAAGTGGAGAAGAGTTTTTAGATACAAGATATATAACTACAACAGGTGTCCATAGACCGTCTTTAGCTCTAACAGGATATTTTGATATGTTTGATGAGGACGGGTATAAAGGAATACAACTATTTACCGAAACAGAGTTTAAATATTTAGAAAGAATATCTAAAGAGGAGAGAGATCGAAATTTAAATAGATATTTAGAAGAAGATTTTCCATTGATTATAATATCTGGAGTAAAAGAAATTCCTAAATATTTTTTAGATAAGATAAGAGAACGAGATATAATTTTAATGGAAACTAAACTGGATAGACCAAGCCATGTTGTAGCAACTTTTAGTGCTTATTTAGAAAATTATTTTGCACCAACAGTTTCAGTGCATGGAGTTTTTGTAGAGTTATATGGTTTTGGAGTTTTGCTTACAGGAAAAAGCGGTATAGGAAAGAGTGAAACTGCTTTAGAATTGATTCATAGAGGGCATAGATTGATAGCTGATGATTCAGTTAGACTAGAAAAAGGTGTGATTGGGGATATAACTGGAAGAGCTTCTAAGTTACCGTATTTCATGGAGATTAGAGGGCTTGGAATAATAGATGTAAAGGCTCTATATGGGGTTGGAGCTGTGAGAATAAGCAAAAGACTGGATATGATAATAGAACTTCAAGAATTGAAAAGTGAAGATTATTTAACTGCGATGGATTATCAAGAATCGACAGAAACAATTTTAGGAAATGAAGTTTCAAAAATAAAATTATATATATCCTCTGGAAGAAATGCAGCAGCGATGGTAGAAATAGCTGTTATGAATTTAATGGCAAAAAGAATGGGGTATAATTCAGAAGAGGTATATTTAAAAGAGTTGAAAAATAAAAATTGTAGTAATGATTAAATGGGGGATTTGAATTGAAAAGAAAAAAAATAAAAATACTAAAAGATTATATATATATTTATATTGGAACAATGATAGCATCTGTTGCAATTAACGCTTTTTTAGTTCCTTCTAACTTAGCACCTGGAGGAGCCACAGGACTTTCGATACTTATAAATTATGTTACTGGTATTCCGGTAGGAACATTAATTTTTGTAATAAATATACCATTATTTCTGATTGGAATAAAAGTTTTTGGTAAGTCCTATGGAATAAAAACATTAGCAGGAATATCATTTTTATCTTTTAATGTGGAGATAATAAAAAGTATTGTCCCAGAAATTGATAAATTAATAGACTTTACTAATCCAGGAAATATATTTTTAGGAACTCTTTATGGTGGAGTTTTAATGGGAGTAGGTCTTGGTATCGTAATAAAAAATGGTGGAACAACAGGTGGAAGCGATATTGTTTCTGGAATTTTAAATAAATTTTTTAAGATTCCTATAGGTCAAGGATTAGTTATGGTAGATTCTATTGTAGTTCTTTTAGCCGCTTATATATTTGGTGCAGAAAAAGCTTTATATGCCCTTATAAATCTTTATGCAACAGGTGTTGTTATAAATAAGATGATAAATGGAGTTGGAGATGCTAAAATGGTCTATATCATAACTTTTGAAATAGAGAAAGTTAGAAAAATTATAGTGGAAGATTTGGGAAAAACAGGAAATTATTATCAAGCAGAGGCGCTCTATTCTAAAAATAAGAGGGATGTTGTAACAACTGTTCTAAGAAATAGAGAGATGCATCTTCTAAAAGAGCTTATAACAGAGGTTGATAAAGAAGCCTTTATAGTAGTTTCAGATGTACATGAAGTTATGGGAAGAGGTTATACATTTGATTTGGATCTGAATTTGAAAAAACAGAAAGGAAAGTAAATGAATGAGATAAATAAAGTTAAAGAAAAGATAGAAGCCGCAAAAAAGATTCTATTGTTGGGGCATATAAATCCAGATGGAGATACTGTGGGAGCTGGACTTTCCCTACTATTGGGACTAGAGAAAAAATATCCAGAGAAAAAAATAAGGTTTATTTTACAGGATAAAGTTCCTGAAAACATCTCTTTTTTAGAGGGGTGTGAAAAAATAGAGAGGATAGAAGATTCTAAAGATGAGACTTATAATTTAGTTATATTTGTTGATTCAGCAACTATTGATAGAGTAGGAAGTGCTCAAGAATTGGTAAAAGATGCTTTTAAAATAAATATTGATCATCATATAAGCAATTCGAATTATGGAGATATAAATATAGTTAAAGATATATCCTCTACTTCTGAGTTGATGTATTCAATATTAAAAGCGTTGGAAATAGAGGTTACTCTTGATATGGCGGGAGCAATCTATTTAGGGATTGTAAATGATACTGGAAACTTTGCTCACAGTAATGTGACAGAGAATACATTTAAAGTAGCCGCGAATTTGATGGAGTTAGGAGTAAATAATAATAAGATAGTAAATGATTTCTTTAAGTCTAAATCATTTGAAAGAATGAAAGTTTTAGGAAAGGCTCTAAGCGAGATGATTTTTGTTAAAGAGAAAAAATTGATGTATTTTTATCTTCCGTATGAATATTTAAAGGAAAATGGTATTGAAAGAGATGATACAGAAGGTATTGTAGAAGAATTGATAAATTATAGCGGAAGTGAAGCCTCTCTTTTTTTAAGAGGAGAAGCAGATGGAAAAATAAAAGGAAGTTTAAGAAGTAAGCATAATATAGATGTTAATAAAATAGCAGGTATATTTAGCGGCGGTGGTCATATAAAGGCAGCTGGATTCACGAGTGAACTTTCAGCAGATGAAATTGTAAAAAAAGTAGTAGAAAATTTATAAATAGTGTATAATCAAAGGAAAATAGGAGGGGTTAGAATGGCAGATTACGATATAGTTTTTTTGAAACCTACAAGATTTGAGGATTGTCTAAAGTGTGTAGATTATATAAAAACTGATAAAATAGTACATATAAATCTTTGTGATTTAGATTCAGATAAGTCTCAAAGAGTCTTAGACTTTATAAGTGGAGCAGTGCATATTCAAGAGGGGCAAATAATTAATCCTGGTGAAAAAATATATTGTTCAATTCCCAAAAATAAAAGTTATCAATTAGATTATAAAGAACTTTCAAATAATTCAACAAGTCACAGATTTGATGAAGAGGAAGAAATTATTCCAAGATATAATAAAAGATAAAAAAGAAAGTTAAATATTTAAAAGCTGATTCCTATCATGTATATGAGTCAGCTTTTTTTAATTCCATTTCTGACAGCTAAATATATTACAAAAAATAAAAAAACTTGGCAACTACCTATCCTTCCAGAGGGCTGCCCCCCAAGTACTTTCGGCGTTTACGGGCTTAACTTCCAGGTTCGAAATGTGACTGGGTGTACCTCCGTAGCTATCGTTACCAAGCTATACAATAATAATAACATTTTTTTTGGATTTTGTCAACAAAAAAATGAGCGTTTTACCGCTCATTTTTTTATTCAGTTACATTGAATAAAATTTGATTTTCATTGTAATCTACTTCGATAGTTCCTCTTTCTTTAACCTCACCTTTTAAAATAAGTTTGGCGATTTCAGTTTCAATATATTTTTGAATATATCGTCTTAGAGGACGTGCACCAAATTGTGGATCATATGCAGATTTAGCTAGAAATTCAGCAGCAGTATCTGTAATTTCAAAATTAATTTTTCTCTCTTTAAGTTTATTTTCAAGAGATTTTAAAAGTTGACGAACAATGTTTTTAATCTCTTCAATGCCAAGACCTTTAAATAGAATAGTATCGTCAACTCTATTTAAAAATTCAGGTCTAAAGTTTGATAAAAGCATTTGATTTATATTAAATCTAGTTTCATCATTTAGAGTTGGATCTTCCAAGATCAAGTGACTACCTATATTTGATGTCATTATTATAAGAGTGTTTTTAAAATCGACAACCTTACCCTGCCCATCAGTTAATCTTCCATCATCTAAAACCTGTAAAAGAATATTAAAAGTATCGGGATGAGCTTTTTCAATCTCATCAAAAAGAATAACTGAATATGGCTTTCTTCTAATAGCCTCTGTCAGTTGTCCACCTTCTTCATAGCCAACATATCCTGGAGGAGCTCCAATCAATCTGGTAACAGAGAATTTGTCCATATATTCACTCATATCGATTCTGATCACATTTTCTTCATTGTCAAAAAGAAAATAAGCAAGAGATTTTGCAAGATAAGTTTTACCAACTCCAGTAGGGCCTAAAAAGATAAATGATCCAATTGGTCTATTAGGATCTTTAAGTCCAGCTCTAGCCCTTAGAATGGTTTCAGAAACAGCTTTAACAGCTTCCTCTTGACCAACAACTCGAGCATTTAAATTATCTTCTAAAGTTAAAAGTTTTTCTTTTTCACTCTCCATCAATTTTGAAAGAGGAATACCTGTCCATTTGGAGATTATTTCTGAAATCTCTTCAACAGTGACCTCTTGTTTCACCAATTGATTTATAGGAGCAGATTCCAAACGTTTTTGTTCTTGAATAAGTTCTTTTTCAAGAGTAGCTAATTTTCCATATTTTAATTCGGCTAATTTATTTAAATCATATTTTCTTTCAGCTTCGAGAATTTCAAGTTTTACTTTTTCAATTTCTGATTTAATGTCTTTAACTTTATTTAAATCTTGCTTCTCATTTTCCCATTGAGCTTTTAAAACTGATTTTTTATCTACAAGATTTGAAAGTTCTTTTTCTAGAATATCCAGTCTTTCTTTTGAATATGGATCGGTCTCTTTTTTTAAAGCCTCTCTTTCAATTTCTAACTGCATTACCTTTCGAGTAAGTTGGTCTAACTCTTCTGGCATAGAATCCATTTCAGTTCTAATCATAGCTGCTGCTTCGTCTATAAGATCTATAGCTTTATCAGGGAGCTGTCTGTCTGGAATATATCTATTGCTAAGAACAGCAGCTTCTACAATAGCTCCATCGGTAATTCTTATACCGTGATAAACTTCAAATTTTTCTTTGATTCCTCTTAATATAGAAATAGTGTCTTCAACTGAAGGTTCGTTGACCATAACAATTTGGAAACGTCTTTCTAAAGCCGGATCTTTTTCAATGTATTTTCGGTATTCATCCAGTGTTGTAGCTCCGATTACTTTAATCTCTCCTCTAGCTAACATAGGTTTTAATAGATTTCCAGCATCCATCGCTCCATCACTTTTTCCAGCACCAACAATAGTATGAATCTCATCAATAAATAGTATGATTTCACCATTAGAATCTTCAACTTCTTTTAAAACAGCTTTAAGACGCTCTTCAAACTCACCACGAAATTTAGCTCCTGCAATTAAAGAACCCATATCAAGTGAAAAAACTTTTTTATTTTTTAAAGAATCGGGGACATCCCCATTTAAAATTCTTTGAGCAAAACCTTCTGCAATAGCAGTCTTACCAACTCCTGGTTCACCTATAAGAACAGGATTATTTTTTGTTCTTCTAGATATAATCTGAATAGTTCTCCTAATCTCACTATCTCTTCCTATAATAGGATCTATCTTACCTTGTCGAGCTAATTCCACTAAATCACGTCCATATTTTTCCAAGACTTCATATTTCACTTCGGGATTGGGAGAATCCACTTTTTTATTTCCTCTTATATCTAAGATTGTTTTTTCAAAGTTAGATCGTTCAATTCCAAAGTTAGACATAAAATTGCTGTTGTCCAATAGAGCCATAAATACATGCTCAACACTGATATAGGAATCCCCCATTTTTTTCATGAGATTTTGTGCATCTACTAAAATTTGGTTAGTTTTGTTATCTAATCCGGCAGAACTACTTCCACCTTGAACTTTAGGAAGACGATTGCATAAATTTTCAAGATTGCTTTGTAAACTTTTGGTATCAACACCCATTTTATTTAGAACACGGACAATAAGACCCTCTTTATGGGCCACTAAGGCTAGTGCTAAAATTTCAGGTTTAATTGTTTGTTGCATATAAGTCTGAGCCAAAATTTGAGCATCGTTTAAAACAAGCATAGAATTTTCTGTAAAATCATTAGGATTCATAGATATCACCCCTTAAATATAAATTAAGATAAAATTTACTTCAAACTAATTATTTTATCCTCTTGTCCAGTTTCGATTAAATGTTCATTTCTTACTATTTCTATGACTTCCATCATTTTTTTTTGGATGTGATCATAACCTACATCCTTAATATGAGGCAGAATACATTGTGAGCAATCTTTAATATCTCCCGCAGTATACCTAAAATTTCCTCCACAATCTTTACCTAACATATAAAGAGGGCAGTAGCAGAATAAACAGTTAAAATTGTCAGTATCCTCCATTTTATGGCATGGAAAAAACTCACAAGACTTATTTTGATTAAATTTATAATTCATAAAAACCTCCCCTAGAATAATTATTATAATCTTAATATACTACTCTTGAGAGATTAAATCAAGAAATAAATCACAAGAACTAAGAGTCCAAATTGTTCTTTAAATATTTTCTAGAAAAGATAGCGAAATCCTCTAAAATAGTCTAAAAAAAAGATGTAGTTTAAGTATAAAACTCAAACTACATCTACAAATTTATTAAAATACTTCAATAGCATTTTCAACTGGTTGGTTTAAAACTACTTTAAGAGCAACAATAGCAACTTCTAGCTGTTCTAAATCAGGTTCTTTAGTTGTAAGTTTTTGTAAAGCCATTCCAGGAGCAGCAATCATTTTAACAAACCATTTATCCAAGTGATTACTAGTATACCTTTGAAGTTCATAAGAGATCCCTGCTATTAAAGGCATAAATAGGACTCTTAAAATTACTTTAGTAAGAAGTTTCATGGTGAAACTAGTGGGTGGTGGTAAAATAAAATCTAAAGCAGTAAAAACAATAATGGCAATGAACATAACTATAAGAAGAAAACTAGTTCCACATCTAGGATGAAGAGTTGTAAAGTTTTTAGCATTTACAGGAGTTAAATCCATATGGTTTTCATATGCGTATATTGATTTGTGTTCAGCTCCATGGTATTGAAAAACTCTTTGAATATCTTTTGAAAAAGATATTAGAAAAATATAAAGGACAAAGAAACTCAGTCTCAACAGAGCTTCAAGCATATTGCTATGTATTTTATTATCTTTGAATAAAAAACTACTTATAACTGAGGGAAGAACAATAAATAGTCCGATTCCCAAAGCTAAAGAGAAAATAGTTGTCATAACAGCTTCTTTTTGAGAAAGTTGTTCCTCTTCCACTTCAGCTTGATTAGCTGAAAAGGTAAGCTCTTTAATCCCTAAAACTAAAGAATCAAAAAGAGTGATAGCTCCCCTTAAGAAAGGGATTGTAGAAAGTTTATTTCTACTTTTAGAAATTCTAGTTTTTTTATAAACAATATCTCCGTTAGGTTTTCTAACTGCTGTTGCAAGAAGATCTGCATTTCTCATCATAACTCCTTCAATAACAGCTTGTCCACCTACACTTGAAAATTTTTTACTATTCATTTTCACCATCCATAATCTAAGTTAGATTGTATTTTTATCGTAAGGTTTACCTGAAGCACTCGGTGCAACAGCTTTACCAACAACACCAGCAAGAGCTAGAAGAGTAAGAATATATGGAATCATTTGTATAAACTGTGGGGGAATAAAAGTGACATATTGCTGAATTACTGTTTGAGCTGCATCAGCAAATCCAAATAGTAAACTCGCAAATAAAACTCCTTTAGGATTCCACTTACCAAAAACAAGAGCTGCAAGTGCAATAAAACCTCTACCAGCTGACATCTCTTTAGAGAATTGACTAAGAGACCCAATTGAAAGGTAAGTTCCACCAAGTCCAGCAAAAACTCCTGACATAATAACACCAAAATATCTTATTTTTTCTACACTGATTCCTACAGTGTCTGCGGCAAGTGGATATTCACCAACCGCTCTCATTCTAAGTCCTGTAACAGTTCTATAAAGGAAATATCCAGACCAAATAGCAATACCATAGATAATATATATAAGTAAAGAGAAGTTAAAAACTAATGGAATTCTAGTCGCCACGGGGCTATTAGAAGCCTGTTCAAACAAAACCCTTAACATAAAAATTGTAAATCCAGAAGCAAATAGATTGATTGCAACTCCAGAAACTGTTTGATTACCCTTATATTTTATACTTATTATAGCATGAATTAGGGCGATTAATCCACCAGAGATTGCTCCAGCTAGAATACCAAGAACCCAACTTCCTGTGTAGTAAGAGATTACAGCAGAAGAGAAAGCACCGATAAGCATCATCCCTTCAAGACCAATATTTACAACACCACAAACTTCAGAAAACATACCACCAATTGCTGTAATAAGAATTGGTGCTGCTTGTCTGATTGTAGCTAAAATTAAACTTATAATAATATTTACCATTACTCAGCACCTCCTTTGGATCCCTTTTCTAACCAAGTTCTAATCATATTTTCAGCAGCAATAAGTAGTATAATTATTGCTTGAATCATGATAACCATTTGACTAGGAACATTTGTATTAAATTGCATAGCTCTTCCACCAACTCTAAGAGCGGCAAAAAGTATAGCGGCAAGTAAGGCGCCAATAGGAGTATTTTTTCCAAGTAAGGCAACAGCTATTCCATCAAATCCATAAGTGGCAGTTAAACCAGTTTTATATGCATATTGTCCAACACCACCAAGAACTCTTTCGATACCACCAAGACCTGCTAGAAATCCTGAAATTCCAAGAGTTAAAAGGATGATAAATTTAACATTAATACCGTTGTTCTCTGCAGCAGAGGGGTTATATCCAACAGCTTTGATATGATATCCTAAAACTGTTTTTTCAAGAATAAACCAAACTAAAAAAACGGCAACTAATGCTAAAATAAAACCATAGTTTAAAGGAACCCTTACATCTAAAAGTTTCCCTAATCTTGCGGCTTCAGTAACAGCTGGAGTTTGAGGATTGATTCCAGGAGCTTTTAAAGGATAATTTAAACAATATTGTTCAAAACTAACAGCTATATAGTTAAGCATGATAGTTGAGATAACCTCATGTACTCCGAGTTTTGCTTTTAGCCAACCTGCAATAGAAGCCCAAAGAAAACCAGCAAATCCACCAACAATCAGTATAACAAAAACGTTATTTATAAAGACATTTGTAACAAAGCCTCCAATAGCAGCAGCAGTCAGTCCAGCCATCATCATCTGTCCTTGAGCACCGATATTGAACATTCCACCTTTAAAAGCGACTAGAACTGCCAACCCTGTAAAGATAAGAGGAGTAGCTTCTAAAAGAGTTCTAGCAATAGGAGTAAGACCATCAAAAGCTCCAGAAAATAAGTAATAATAAGCCTTTACAGGATTTTCTCCCATGTAAAAAATAATACCAGCACCAATAAGTAGAGCCAATAAGACAGCTATTATAGGTACAAGAACATTTAAAATATTTTTATTTCTAATCAAGTTTACCACCCGCCATAAGTATTCCAATTTTTTCTTCGTTTGCTTCTTCTCGAGAAAGTATTCCAGTTATTTTTCCCGCACACATAACCGCTATTTTATCAGAAAGATTTAAGACTTCCGATAATTCAGAGGAAACAACCATAACTGCTTTTCCTTTTGCTTTTTCGTTTAGAATTAGCTTGTGAATAGATTCTATTGCTCCGATATCCACTCCTCTAGTGGGTTGCCCTGCAATAATCAAATTATTATTTTTCTTTTCAAGTTCTCTGGCAACAATAATCTTTTGTTGATTTCCACCAGAAAGTCTACCAAAAGCGGTATCTACATTTCTAGGTCTAACATCGTATTTCTCCATAAACATTTGTGCATCTTTTTTTAATTTGCTAAAGTTTAAAAGCCCAAATTTAGAATATTCTTCTCTTTCTAAACCAAGAGCAAAATTTTCCATGACACTAAATTGAGAAATAGCAGCTCGTTTATGCCTGTCTTCTGGGATATGAGCTAATCCAAGTTGAGATATTTTTCTTGGTGTTTTTTTCTTTAAGACAATTTGGTCTAGAACCATTTCACCAGAACAGATACCTCTTAATCCAGTTAAAGCTTCAACAAGTTCAGTTTGGCCACTACCTTCAACACCAGCAATTCCAAGAATTTCTCCTTTTCTAATAGTGAAAGAAGCATTACTTACTTTTGTAACACCAAGACTATCTTTTACACTGAGATTTTTGACAGAAAGAACGAGTTCACCAATCTCAACTTCAGGTCTTTCAGTTGTAAATAAAACAGTTCTTCCAACCATAGCATTGGCAATTTTTTCTTTAGTTGCATCTTTTGTGGGAAAAGTTATAATGTCCTTACCTCTTCTAATAACAGTTATATTATCCGAAATATCAAGAACTTCTTGAAGCTTATGAGAGATAAAAATAATTGTTTTTCCTTCAGCTATAAGATTGTCCATTATTTTATAAAGCTCTTTTATCTCCTGTGGAGTAAGTACGGCGGTAGGCTCATCAAAAACTAAAAGGTTAGCACCTTTAAAAAGAATTTTTAATATTTCAACTCTCTGTTGCATACCTATCGATAGATCGGAAATTTGTGCATCTGGATCGATAGAGAGTCCATACTTTTTTGAAACATCAATAACATCTTGTCTTGCCTTGTCAATATCAAGAGAGAATCCTTTTTTAGGCTCTACACCTAAAATCATATTTTCAGCTACTGTCAAGGTTGGAACAAGCATGAAGTGTTGATATACCATTCCAATTCCTAAGTTAGCTGCTTTACTGGGAGAATCAATTGAAACCTCTTCGTTGTGATAAAATATTTTTCCTGAAGTTGGTGTATATAGACCATTTAACATTTTCATAAGAGTGGATTTACCAGCTCCATTTTCCCCGACTATAGCATGTTTTTCACCCTTTAAAATTTTTAAAGTGATATCATCATTAGCTATTATTTTGCCATCTAAGAAAGTTTTTCTTATATGTTGCATTTCTAAGATATAATTATTCACTTAGAATCCTCCCTAAATTAGATTTAAATATCAGTTTGTAAAAATAACCTTTTAAAATTATAGTATGTTATACAAAAGTAGTCAACGTTTTTATTCTTCTCTTTTAATGATAACAAAGGTTATATCGTCATTTTGTTCACAACCATCCTGAAATTTATTGATTTCAAACAGAAGTTTTTGTTTGATCTCTCTAGATGTAAGAAGATAATTTTCTAAGATAACATTTTTTAAACGTTCAATTCCAAAAAGTTCTTTTTTAGAATTTTCAGCTTCAGTGATTCCATCAGTATAATAGATAACGATATCTCCAACATTGATTTTAAGTTCTCCTTGTTTGTAACTATAATCATCGAGAAATCCGATAGCTACACCTTTTACAGAGTGTGTTTCAATTTGATGAAGTTCCTTGTTGTAAACTATAAGAGGATTGTGTCCAGCATTGGAGTAAGTTAACATTTTAGTATCGTAATTGTATTTACTGTGCATCATAGTTATAAACATATCTTCAGTTATGTCAGGATAGATCAGTTTATTAAGCTTTCGTACATTACAACAGGGTTGTTCACCTTGTAGTTCAAGAGTTTTTAAAACAGATCTACCAAGAGCCATAAGAAATGCGGCAGGAACTCCTTTTCCACTGACATCGGCGATGGTAATACTAAAAATTTTATCATCAAGTAAAGAATAATCGTAGTAATCGCCACCAATCTCTTTAGCGGGTTCAAAAAAAGTAGCTACATCTAAACCAAGAACATGTTTTATTTTTTTTGGAATAATTCGTTTTTGAATTCGAGATGCAACTTCAAGTTCTTGAGACATTCTTTCTTTAATAACTAGATCTGAATATATTTGAGCATTATTAATTGCAATAGCAACCTGTATTGTAAGAGCAGAAATAGTCTCTTCATCACTTTTAATAAGTTTAGATTTATCTTCAATTATAAAGATAACTCCTAACTCTTTTCCTTTTACAGTAAGCGGAGAGGCAATAATTTTTTCATCAGGAGTTATTGAAAACCCTTTGAGCATCTCACTATAGATCTTTTTAAAATCTTGCCGAGTAAACTGTTCTAAAATTTCTTCAGGATAACTGAGCTCTCCACGAAAATTGATTTCTCCTTTGATACGTTTATTGATAAGTTTACCACCCTCCCAAAGATAAAGAGAGATTCTTTTAGCTCCAGTTAAAACAAAGTAAGCATCTAAGATGGTAGAAATAATTTTGTCTAACTCCATAATCGAAAGAACAGTTCTAGAAAGAGAGTTGATATTTGAAAGACTAGCAACTCTTTGTTCTAGAACCTGATTACTATATTCAAGTTGCTTAGATTTTGTAAGAAGAGAGTTGTATGTTACTTCTAACTCTTTTTTATATTCTCTTAGCTCTTCGATAGAGTTATCAAGCTCTAAATCTTGTTTAATAATATTGGTTATAGCGGCCTCGTAATCATTTTTAAAATCTTCCGAGATATTTGTTAAAAATTTTTTATCTATAAAACTTTTTAAAATTTGAGACATCTCCTCAGTGTTCTTTTTTTCCTGCTTTTTTAAGCTAAAAAAGAAAATAGCTAGAAGAGAAATTATTATAAAGTATGCAGTCAATTTATTGCCTCCCAAGTAGAAAACTTACTTTCTAGTGAAGTGTTCATATCTGTATTTTTCCACTCTTTTCTTTTCCAGTTTAAAAATCGTGAAATTCCAACAGAATAGGATAGAATTAAATTTTCTTTGAGCTCGGTTGGAGAATTTAAACTATATAGATGAGACGAAAGTTTGTAGTCCTCTGTAGAAAAGAGTTCTTTTCCATCACCAACAAAGATAAGAAGATTATTTTTTAGCACTTTGAAACCAGAAAACTCATTCGAATTTTTAAAAATAATAGGATTTTTTAACTCTTGTGGCAGTGAAGCTAAATTATTTGAAATAAAAATAGGGCTATCGATAGTTTCCAAAGTATTTGAAGGATTACAATATACAAAGTTTTTTTTCAATTTTTTTAAGTTCTCAATAAGAAGAGTTCTATCTATTAAAAGATTTTCCATTAGCAAACTTTTATCAAGTTCAGTATAAAGATAAGATGAATTATACATCTCTTTATTATCAGTAAGATTTAATAAAAGGTAATATTGTTTGTTTAATATTTTTTGTATTTCTCCGGCATTTTCAGGAGTTGCAATATTTAAAGTTTTTAAAACTATTAAATCATTATCTGTTAAATCTTCAGCATTTTTCATTCCAATAATTTCGTTATCAATCCATCCGGACTTAAAAAGAGATGAGAGATCTTTCTCCATATTCTCATCAACCAAAAGATTTATTCCTTCTTTTTGAGCATCGTTGAGATCTTTTAAAGTTTCGTTGAACTTTTGATAAAAGGATAGTTTTTCATTATATGAATTAGGATATGTTATAGATATTAAATTAAAATTGTATTCGCCCTTAGGGATAGTATTTTGAAAAATAATATTTTGGCTGGTATCTCTTCTGTGTGAAAATTCAGAGCATCCCATTAAAATAACTAAAGAAAAAATAACTAATATTTTTTTCATAAATCATATCATCTCCTTTATTTTTATAGCTAAATTATGTGGTATAAGAGTTTCTAAATCTGCTAAGCTCGCTTTTTTTATTCTTTCGACAGATCCAAAAGTTGTTAAAAGAAGATCTCTTCTTTTAGGTCCAATCCCGGGAATACTATCGAGTTGACTTGAAACTACTCTTTTACTTCTTAAAAGCCGATGGTATGTAACTCCAAATCGATGAGCTTCATCTCTAACCCTTTGAAGTATTTTAAGAGCTTCATCATTTTTAGAAAAAATATATGGTTCGGTGCAACCATATTTAAAGATTTGTTCCTCTTTTTTTGCAATACTTAAAAGTTCAGAAATACCGTTTTTTCCAAGAGAGGTCAATATTTCACCAACTGCGTTTATCTGTCCAAGGCCGCCATCAATAAGGATTATATCAGGGAAATCTTTTATATCAAGTTTTCCATATCGACGTTCAATAACTTCTTTCATCATTTGGAAGTCATCTGGAGTATCTTTAGATGTTATCTTAAATTTTCTATAATTTTTTTTAGATTTTTTTCCTTCGACACTGACACTCATAGATGCAACAGCATCTTTCCCTTGGATATTAGAGATATCAAAACATTCGATTTTGAATGGAAATCGTGTCAAAGAAAGTTTTGAGTAGAGATCTTTTAATCCTTTTTCAACGACAGATTTTTTATTATAGAAATTTTCAATATCTTTTCTTAAGTTTAAAAGTCCCATATTGAGAAGTTCCCTTCTTCTAGATTTTACTTTTGGAAAAAAAACATTTATTTTTTTATTAAAAAGGGACTCCAAAATATTTTTTATATTATTTTGTGTACTTTCTAGATTTTCTTGGAAAATAATATTTTTTGGAAGTGGGAATTTTGAATAAAAACGCATCAAAATCTCCTCTAAAAGATTATCGTAAATTATTTTGGATAAATCTATAGTCAGTGTATTTTTTCCTAATATTTTCCCTGCACGAATATTTAAAACACATAAAAAAACTCGCTCATCCTCTTTTATAAAAGTGAAGACGTCTTCATCTATATCTTTTTTATATTCACTGATCTGATTCTGAATATTACATTCAATCTCTTTTTTTTGTTCTCGAAACATAATAGCTTTTTCAAATTCCATATTTTCAGCAGCATTCAGCATATCAACTTCAATTTTAGAAAGGATATCCTTTGTATTTCCATTTAAAATCTCTTTAATATCATGTATATTTTTTGAATATGCTTTTAAAATGCTTTTATCAATACAAGGGCCACTACAAAGCTTCATGTGAAACTTCAGGCAGGGTCTAGAGTAAATTTTGCTCATGTCTCTATTACAGTCTCTAATCTGATAGAGTTTAGTCAGTGTTTTTTTTAAGTTCCAAGCTCCAAAAGGGAAGGGACCAAAGAAATCCCCAACTTTAAAATCTAATTTTTTTGTAGTTCGAATGATAGAGATTTTAGGAAATAACTCCTTAGTTATAAGTATATATGGATAAGTTTTTTGATCTTTTAAATTTATATTATATTTAGGAGAAAATTTTTTAATTAAATTATTTTCTAAAATAAGTGCATCTGTTTCAGAAGTACAGATTATAAATTCTAAATTATCAATATTTTTAACAAGTTCTTTAGTTTTCTCATCGATATGCTCTCTATTGAAATACGAAGCTATTCTTTTGGAAAGATTTTTAGCTTTTCCGATATAAATAACTTTTGATTTTTGTTTCATCAAATAAACACCTGGGTTATCAGGAATATCTTTATTAAATAGAGTGATCATAGGCTACCAATTCCCACGTTCATCTTCTCTATGAAAAGTATAGACATTGGTTCCTTCAACAGTTTTTAAATCACTTTCTAATTTTCGAACAAATGAAACCGAGCGATGTTTTCCACCACTGCATCCAATACCAATAGTGAGATGTCTTTTTTCATCCTTCATATATCCAGGGATTAAAAAAACTATTAAATCTAATATTTTTTTATAGAGTTCTTGAGAGATATTAAAGTCCATAACATAGTTGTATACTTCTTCATCAAATCCGGTTTTTTCTCTTAATTCCGGAATATAGTATGGATTTGGAAGAGTTCTAACATCAAAAATCATATCAGCATCAATAGGAACACCATATTTGAATCCAAAAGACTGAATATGGATATTTAAAAATACATTTTTAGAAAATGTTTCGATAGCTGTTTCAATTTTACGTGATAATTCTTTTGCACTTAAAAAACTTGTATCAATAATTAAATTAGCTTTATCTTTGATATCTTTCATAAGACAAAATTCATCTTGAATACTCTGCAAAAGAGTATCTTTTGTAAGGGGATGTTTTCTTCGAGTTAAGTTATATCGATTTAAAATAGCTTGTGTAGAAGCTTCTAAAAAAATTATTTTATAATCAATATTTAATCTATCCACATGGGAGAAAAAATTTTCAAAATCGTTTTGGTTTATAACCGTTCTAATATCCAGTCCTAAGGCAATCCGTGTAACAGAGTTATCTATTTTAGAGTTTTTTAAATCCTCTAATATTGAACCGGCAAAACGAAAAGGAATATTATCCATAGTGAAAAAACCTAAATCTTCTAAAGTTTTTAAACCAGTGGACTTACCAGAGCCACTAAGACCAGTTAAAATAATCAATTCCATTGTAAAACTCCTCCAAATATCTTTTAGTTTATTATACATTAATACCGAGTAAAATTATATAAAAAAATAAAAAATGGATAAGGTTATTAACCTGTATCCATCACATAAAATTGATCTTATCAATGCTATCTCTAATTAAGTTCAAGTCAATAAATCTAAACTCTTCCAGTGAAGTTTCATTGGAAAGTTCCTTAGGTGTAAAATTAACTTTTGTTATCAAATCTAAAACACCTAATATTATTTTAATTGAATGAGAATTATCTTCAAGCTGATTATTTGTAATCAAAATAGATTTAAAAGGGTTATCTTGATTTTCTAAATTATATAAAATAGGATCACTTAAAAGTCTGTGTCCCTCTAGACATTTAGACTCTATAAAATTTAGAACATCTTCAATACTGTAATCTTTTAAAAAGACAACCTCATCGGTTTCTTTGAAAAAGTTAAAAACTTTATTATTGTTTGTAATTATTTTATAATCCATAAAAATACCTCCAAGTGATATGTAGATTTTCAGTACTAATATTACAACGTAAATCGGAATATATCAAGAGTAAAATAAAATAAAAATTGACAACTTTTTAAAATTAGTATATACTTTTTCTCAGAGCAAAAATCAAGGAGGGTGAAGCATGATATTTAAGAGTGGCACAAAAGTTAGAAAAAAGAAAAAATATTTATTGTCATTTTTAAATCTATTGATTTCATTTTTTACAAATATATTTATATTTTTTAATTTTTTAGTTTTTAATTTTAATATTTATATAAAGCGAGGAATATGATTTTCATATTCCTTTTTTAATGCAAAATTTTAGGAGGGTTCTAAATGAAAGGGAAATTAATTCTTGAAAATGGAATGAGTTTTGAAGGGAAAATTTTTGGTGAGTTGGGAGAAAGTGTAGGAGAACTTGTTTTCAACACAGGGATGACAGGGTATCAAGAACTACTAACAGATCCATCTTATTATGGGCAAATAGTTGTGATGACTTATCCGATGGTAGGAAACTATGGAGTTAACTTAGAAGATATGGAATCAGACGGAATTAAATTAAAAGGATTTGTAATAAAAGAGGATGCAAAATTGCCGAATAATTTCAGATGTGAAATGGCTTTGGATGGGTTTTTAAGACAGTATGGAGTAGTAGGATTTAAAGGGGTGGACACAAGACATTTAACTAAAATAATAAGAGAAGAGGGGGCTATGAAGGCTCTTATAACTTCAAAAGAGTTAACTCAAAAAGAGATAGATGAACATTTTGAAAAATTTACTAACATAGATGCTGTAGAGCAGGTTAGTACAAAAGAGATCTATGAAATTCCAGGATCAGGAAAAAGAATTGGAGTAATAGATTTTGGTGTTAAGAAAAACATTTTGAGATCATTTGAAAAAAGAGGAATACATCAAATCGTTTTTCCTTGGAATGTGACAGCAGAAGAGTTGCTTTCTCATAATTTGGATGGAGTGTTTTTATCGAATGGACCAGGAGATCCCGCAGAATTAACAGCAGTTATAAATGAGATCAAAAAACTGGTTGGGAAATTACCTATAGTTGGAATATGTTTAGGTCACCAGCTTTTAGCTTGGGCTCTTGGTGGAACTACAAAAAAATTAAAGTATGGTCATAGAGGCTGTAACCATCCAGTTAAAGATTTAGAGAAAAATAGAATCTTTATAACATCTCAAAATCATGGATATGTTGTTGATCAAGTGCCTGATTCAATGGAAGTTACACATATCAATTTAAATGATAATTCTATTGAAGGGATGAGAAGTGTGGAACATAGAATACTTTGTGTTCAATATCACCCTGAGGCGTGGCCAGGACCATCAGATTCAGAATATCTGTTTGATGATTTTTTAAAAGTAATAGAGGGATAATTTTAGAAAATATTTTAAAATAGAACATTGTAGGAGGAGTTAAATGTTAGATAAAACAATAAAAAAAACACTGGTGATAGGATCGGGTCCTATTATAATAGGACAGGCAGCAGAATTTGATTATTCGGGAACTCAAGCTTGTGAAACATTGAAAAAAGAGGGAGTTGAGGTTGTTCTTATAAACTCAAATCCTGCTACAATAATGACAGATAAGGCAGTTGCGGATAGAATATATATAGAGCCCATAACAGCAGAGTTTGTAGAAAAGGTTATAGCTAAAGAAAGGCCTGACTCAATACTTGCAGGTATGGGAGGACAAACAGCTCTAAACATGGCTGTTGAACTCAATGATAAAGGTATCTTAGAAAAATATGGAGTTAGAGTGATTGGAACTTCTGTAGAATCAATAAAAAGAGGCGAAGATAGAGAGCTATTTAGAGAAGCTATGGACAAAATAGGCGAACCTATAATTGAAAGTAAAATTGTAGAGAGTTTAGAGGATGGATTTAGAGTAGCTAAAGAGATTGGTTATCCAGTAGTTGTAAGACCCGCTTATACACTTGGAGGAACTGGTGGTGGAATAGCTGATACGCCTCAAGAGTTAGAGGACATTTTGTTAAAAGGGCTAAAACTTTCAAGAGTTGGACAAGTTTTAATTGAAAAATCAATTTTGGGTTGGAAAGAAGTTGAGTATGAAGTAATTAGAGATAAGAATGGAAACTGTATAACAGTTTGTAATATGGAGAATATTGATCCGGTTGGAATTCATACTGGAGATTCAATAGTTGTTGCACCATCGCAAACACTTTCAGATAGAGAGTATCAGATGTTAAGAACATCATCTTTAAAAATAATAAACGAGATAGGTGTAGTTGGAGGATGTAACGTACAGTTTGCTCTTCATCCAAAATCATTTGAGTATGCAATTATAGAGATCAATCCAAGAGTATCAAGATCATCTGCACTAGCTTCAAAAGCTACAGGGTATCCTATAGCGAGAGTTGCTACAAGATTATCTTTAGGTTATACATTAGATGAAGTTGTAAACGAAGTTACTGGAAAAACATTTGCATGCTTTGAACCAGCATTAGACTATATAGTTGTAAAAATTCCAAAGTGGCCATTTGATAAGTTTAAAAAAGCTAACAAGAGATTAGGGACAAAGATGATGGCAACTGGTGAAGTTATGGCAATTGGGAATAACTTTGAAGCTGCATTTTTAAAAGGATTGAGATCGCTTGAAATCGGAACTTATAATTTGGAACATCCAGCAGTAAAGAAGATGACTATGCAAGAGTTGAAAGAGATTGTTGTAAGACCTGATGACGAGAGAATATTTGTAGTAGCTGAGATGCTAAGAAGAGGTTATGTAAAAGAAAGATTGCAGAAACTAACAGGGATAGATAAGTTTTTTATGGAGAAGTTAGAGTGGTTAGTTAAACAAGAGGAGCTTATGAAAAAAATGGAACTTAAAGATTTGAATGAAAAGTTCCTAAAAAATGTTAAGAAAAAAGGGTTTGCAGATAAAGGTATATCTCAACTTATGAACGTAAGTGAAAAAGATATTGCAAGAAAAAGAAAAGAGTATGGAATAAAACCAGTTTACAAAATGGTTGATACTTGTGCAGGAGAGTTTGCAGCGGATTCATCATATTTTTATTCAACATATGATCAATTTGATGAGGTAGAAGTAACTAATAATAGAAAGGTAATAGTTATAGGGTCAGGACCTATTAGAATAGGACAAGGAATTGAATTTGATTATTGTACTGTTCACTCAATAAAAACTTTGAGAAAAATGGGAATTGAAAGTATAATTATCAACAACAATCCTGAAACTGTTTCTACAGATTTTTCAACTGCAGATAGATTATATTTTGAGCCTCTTGTAACGGAAGATGTGATGAATATAATAGAAAAAGAGAATCCAGAAGGAGTTATTATACAGTTTGGAGGACAAACTGCTATAAAGTTAGCTAATGACTTGAGAGATAGAGGAATAACAATTTTAGGAACTTCAGCAGAGATGGTTGATGCGGCAGAAGATAGAGAAAAATTTGAAGATATTATGGAGAAATTAGATATAAAAAGACCTAAAGGAAAAGCGGTTTGGGATAGTGAAACAGGAAAGAAAATTGCTGCTGAGGTTCAATATCCAGTGCTTGTAAGACCTTCTTATGTTTTAGGAGGACAGGGTATGGAGATTTGTCACGACG
This sequence comes from uncultured Cetobacterium sp., assembly GCF_947072685.1. Taxonomy (GTDB): domain Bacteria; phylum Fusobacteriota; class Fusobacteriia; order Fusobacteriales; family Fusobacteriaceae; genus Cetobacterium_A. The sequence continues at coordinate 34,518 of NZ_CAMTIK010000021.1, forward strand.
AATTCAACCTTGTTAACTATTTAAATGCCTCTTTTGATAGAGATCCGGAAAATCCAGTTTTAATTGATAAATATTTAAATGGAATTGAGGTAGAAGTAGATGCAATCTGTGATGGAGAAGAGATATTGATACCTGGAGTTATGGAACATTTAGAAAGAGCGGGAGTTCATTCAGGAGATTCGATAACAATCTATCCACCTCAAAATTTATATAAAGGAACTGAGGAAAAAATAAAAGAAATAACTAGAAAAATAGCAAAAGAATTAAAAATAAAAGGGATGATGAATATCCAGTTTATAGCTTATGAAAATGAGTTATATGTAATTGAAGTGAATCCAAGATCATCAAGAACAGTTCCATATATTGCTAAAATTTCAGGAGTCCCTGTAATCGATATAGCTACTAAAGTAATTATGGGTCAAAAATTAAAGGATTTAGGGTTTGGAACAGGAATATATAAAAGACCGTCTGTAGTTGCTGTAAAAGTACCAGTGTTCTCAACGGAAAAATTGTCAGGAGTAGAAGTTTCATTAGGACCTGAAATGAAATCTACGGGAGAAGTTTTAGGAGTGGGAAATACAGCTGATGAAGCGATATATAAAGGTCTTTTAGGTGGTGGAAGAGTACAGAATATAAGAGATAAAAAAGTACTTTTAACTATAAGAGATAAAGATAAAGATGAGTTTTTACCAGTTGCTAAATCTTTAAAAAATTTAGGATGTCATTTGTTTGCGACAGAAGGGACCCAAAAATATCTTGAAGAGCATGGAATAGAAGCAACATCGGTAAGAAAAATTAACGAAGCAAGTCCTAACATATTGGATCTATTGAAAAATAGAGAGGTTGACTTATTGGTAAACACACCGACTAAGGCAAATGATGCTCAAAGAGATGGTTTTAAAATAAGAAGAACTGCAATAGAGTATGGAGTAGAAGTTTTAACTTCAATTGACACTTTAAATGCGGTAATAAGAATACAAGAAAAAAATGTAGATAAGATGAATTTAGATGTATTTGATATTTCAGAAATCTAAAAAAAAATTGACAAAATAAAAAAAAGGGTATACACTTTAGAAAAAAAGAATACTTATCAGTAATGCTGAGAGGGAGTAGTTATTAAGTATAGTGTCAACATCTCGATTCGAAAGAATCTGGTGCTATACGCCTGTGAGGGTGACAAGACTTTTAGCGTGGGTTTTCACCTACGCTAAAAGTCTTTTTTTTATTTTTTATTAAAAGATATGGAGGAAAGATGAAGGATTTTTATTCTAAAAGCAAAGAGAGTTTGATGAATTATTTTAGCACGTCATCTGATGGGCTAAAAAGCGAAGAATTGGAAATTTTAAAGGAGAAATATGGAGAAAATCAACTGAATAGTAAGGAGAAAAAAACAGCCTTCAAAGTTTTTTTAGAACAGTTTAAAGATTTCTTAGTAGTTATACTTTTGATAGCGGCCGCAATCTCTTTTATCTCGGGAAATAAAGAGAGTACTATAGTAATTTTAGCTGTAATAACAATGAACGCTGTACTAGGAACAATTCAACATGTAAAGGCGGAAGAATCTCTTGAAAGTCTAAAGAAGATGTCTTCTCCTAGAGCACGAGTAATAAGAGATGGAAGAAAGCAAGAAATCAATTCTTCCGAGCTTTTACCAGGGGATATCGTTTTGGTTGAAGCTGGGGATGTTGTTCCAAGTGATGCAAGAGTTATAGAATCATACTCTCTTATGGTAAATGAGAGCTCTTTAACTGGAGAATCGGAGAGTGTTGAAAAGGTAGCTAGTATTTTAGATGATGAAAAGTTGACTGTAGGGGATCAAAAAAATATGGTTTTTTCCGGAAGTTTAGTAACCTACGGAAGAGGACAACTTCTAGTAACAGCTATAGGAATGGAAACAGAGCTTGGTAAAATAGCATCACTTCTAGATAATACAGAGGAGAGTGCTACTCCGCTTCAAAAATCATTAGAAAAATTTGGGAAAAAATTATCGGTAGCAATTATACTGTTATGTATAGTGGTGTTTTTCATGAGTGTGGCTAGAGGAGAGAATACACTTGACTCACTTATGTTTGCAGTAGCACTAGCTGTGGCTGCTATTCCGGAAGCATTGGGGTCAATAGTGACAATAGTTTTAGCTATAGGGACACAAAAGATGGCAAAAGAGAATGCAATCATAAAAAAACTCCACTCTGTTGAATCGTTGGGATGTGTGTCTGTGATTTGTTCCGATAAAACAGGGACATTGACTCAAAATAAAATGACAGTAAAAAAGATTTATGTAGATGGAAAAATAGTAGAATCTGAAAAGATATCATTAGACAATACTTTAGAAAAAGAGCTATTAAGAAGTGCACTTCTTTGTAGTGATGCTGTAAGCCATGAGGGAGAGGAAATTGGAGATCCAACAGAGGTAGCTTTAGTAAATGTAGGGCATATGCATAATCTGAAAGAGGTCAATATAAGAAAGGAATACCCGAGAATAGAGGAGTTACCTTTTGATTCGGAAAGAAAATTGATGAGTACTACTCATGAGATAGATGGGAAATATTATCTTATAACTAAAGGGGCTCCAGATGTAGTTATCGATAGAGCTAAATACATAATTAAAGAGAATGGTGATTATAAGGAGATTGGATTAGGAGAGATAGAAGAGATAAAGAACGCAAATATAAAATTATCAGAAAGTGGTCTTAGGGTGTTAGCTTTTGCTATAAAAGAGATAGACAGAAAGCAAGAGATAAATTTTGATTTAGAAAAAGAGTTTGCTATAGTTGGGTTGATAAGTATGATTGATCCGCCGAGAGAGGAATCAAAAAAAGCCGTTGAAGATTGTATAAAAGCTGGAATAAAACCAGTTATGATAACAGGTGATTATAAAGTTACAGCAAAGGCTATAGCTAAGGAGATTGGGATATATAAGGAGGGAGATGAAACTTTAAATGGTGTTGAAATTGAAGTTATGTCAGATGAGGAATTGATAAAACATGTTCCGAATATCTCAGTATATGCAAGGGTTTCTCCAGAACATAAAATTAGAATAATATCAGCTTGGCAAAAATTGGGGAAAATATGTGCTATGACAGGGGATGGAGTAAATGATGCTCCAGCTCTTAAAAAAGCTGATGTTGGAATAGCGATGGGAATAACAGGAACAGAAGTATCTAAGGAAGCTGCTTCTATGATACTTACAGACGATAATTTTTCAACAATAATAAAATCTGTAGTAACAGGTAGGAATTTATATGCAAATATAAAGAATTCTATTAGATTTTTATTGTCAGGAAATACAGCAGGGATACTGGCTGTATTTTATGCATCTCTAATGGGGTTGCCAGTAATATTTGCACCAGTTCATTTGTTATTTATAAATTTATTGACTGATAGCTTACCTGCAATAGCGATTGGAATGGAACCTTCACATGGAGATGTATTGAATGATAAACCTAGAGAAGCAAATGCTCCTTTGTTAGATAAAAAATTATCTAGCAGAATTTTGATGGAGGGATTACTGATAGCGATAGCAACAATGGTAGCATTTTACTTAGGTTATAGCAAAGGAAATGCAGCATTAGGAAGCACAATGGCATTTTCAACACTATGTTTAGGAAGACTTTTCCATGGGTTTAGTTGTAGAGGAAATGGATCAATATTTAAATTAGGAATAACTAGTAATATGTTTAGTATCTACGCTTTTTTATTAGGAGCAACACTGTTGTATATAGTCTTATTGATTCCAGCATTTCATGAAATGTTTGCGATTTCAGATTTGACAATTAAAAACTTTTTGGAAATCAATGTATTAGCGTTTATACCAACATTAATAATACAACTTTTGAAATATATAAAATATGATAGATAATAAAATGCTTTGATTTAGAGACAAACCGTTTGATAATACCTCGCTATAATGTTGTTTTTTATAGTGTAAAGTGCTAAAATAATATATATAACACTTGTTATGTATATTTTTTTAGATTTGGGGAGGAATTAAATGAAAAAAATTCGATTAACATTGTTTTTTTTACTTATTATTGTTTTGTTTGTTTTAGGTGGGTGTAAAAGTTCTGCTACAAAAGATGATTCACCAGTTAAAATTGGAATTTCATGGGAAAGAGAATTTCCTAAAAATGAAGTACCAGAAGATGTTCAAGTATATATAGATTCTATAAAAAGAGCGCATGCTATTCCGGTATTGCTACCACGAATTACGAATGAACAAGAAGCATTAAATGCTTTAAAAACGGTTGATGCGCTTGTTTTAACTGGTGGAGAAGATATCGATCCAGTTTACTATTCTGAAAAACCACATAAAAACTTAGAAGAGTTAAAAAATGATCGTGATATTTCTGATTATTGGTTATTGAAAGTTGGTTTAAAAGAAGATTATCCAATTTTAGGAACTTGTCGTGGAATGCAATTCTTAAATATAGTTCTTGGAGGCACACTGTATCAAGATTTACCAACTGAGTATATTTCTAATATTTCTCATAGAGACCCTAAAAAAGTTGATTTTGCCCGACATATTATAAAGGTAACGGATACTAACTCGAATTTGTTCTCAATGTTAAATGTTAACAAAATAACTGTTAATTCTTGGCATCATCAAGCTGTTGAAAGACTTGGAAAAGGATTGAAAGTTGTTGCCCTTTCTCCAGATGGTATTATTGAAGCTGTTGAACTTGAGAGTGCTTCGTTTGTTGTAGGTGTTCAATTTCATCCAGAGTGGCATGTTGTTGAAAATGAAAATGAATTTTTACCAATTTTCTTAGGACTAAAAGAAGCAGGACTAAAGAATAGATAAAAAATAGCTAAATAATTAGGAGGTTTCTATGCCGTTAGGTTTGGAAGTCTCCTTATTTTTTTATTGTTGTTGTATGTCCTGTAATTCTACTTCAAAAAAAAAAACACTCTTATGAGTGTTTTGTATTTTTAAAATGGTGCCTAGAAAAGGATTCGAACCTTCGACCGCTCGGGTATGAACCGAGTG
>NZ_CAMTIK010000022.1 GCF_947072685.1 uncultured Cetobacterium sp.
AGTACTTGGGGGGCAGCCCTCTGGGAGGATAGGAAGTTGCCAATCTTTTTTTTATACAAAAAAATAGGAGGATTCTTATATGAGAATACAAAAAAGGGCAAAATTGATATATAATCCTGCTTCAGGTAGTGGTAAAATTATAAAAGAGCTTGATAAAATTTTTAAAATTTATCAAGAGTTTGATTATATTATAGATATATTTAGAATTTCAAAGGATTGTATAAAAGAGGATATTTTAAAAGATATCGAATTATACGATCATTTTTTAATTTCAGGAGGAGATGGGACTGTTAATAGTTTTGTGAACCTTTTGAAGAAAAATAATAAAGATATTCCAATAGGAATACTACCCACAGGAACCGCAAATGATTTTGCTAATGTGATTGATATGCCAAAAGATATAGGAGAAGCTTGTAGAAAAATATTGAACTCTAAAGCTAAAAGTATAGATGTGGGGCGTATAAATGACTATTTTTTTATAAATATAGCGAGTTTGGGAATTTTTTCAACGATATCTCAAACAACCGACAGAACACTTATCAAAACAATGGGTAAATTAGCCTATGTCCTGAACGGAATAAAAGAGTTCACTAAGGTAAAAAAGCTTAAAGTAATGTTAGAGAGCGAACAATATAGTACAATAACGGATGTAATTTCAATATTGATATTTAATGGAAGAAGTGCAGGAAATCTTCCTTTAGCATATAATGCACTTTTGGATGATGGCTATTTTGATATTTTAGTATTGAAACCTGATTTTATAGGGGATGTTCCGGAGATGAGTGCAGCACTGATAACAAAAACACATTTAGAAAAAAAATTCCATTCTGTAAAATATTTTAAAACGAAATATTTAAAAATAGTGGGGGTTGATAATTATGTTACAGATATCGATGGAGAGACAGGTCCTAGTTTACCTGTTGAGATAGAGTGTATACACAAAGGACTAAAAGTTCTAGGAATCAGCTAAAAAAAAATTGAAAATAGTACCAAAAAAATGGTAAAATGTAATGAAGTAATAAAAAAGGGGATGTAACATTGAAAACATTTACTAGGGTTTTAAAAAGGTATTTTCAAAGTTTAAATATACCAAAAAATATAGATATATACGATGTTCAGATGGATAGTAAAAAAGTGAGTGAAAATACACTTTTCATTGCTATAAATAATGGAAATAATTATATAGAGGAAGCTATAAACAGAGGGGCTAGTTGGATTATAAGTGACAATCCAAAACACTTTTCAACGCATGAAAAAGTAATAAAAGTTGAGAGTAGTATTGAAACTCTTCAAAACTTAGCAAAATTATATAGAGCTGCATTAGGGCTTAAAGTTATTGCTATAACGGGAAGTGAAGGAAAAACAACAACAAAAGATTTAGTATTTGGAGTTTTATCAAAAAAATATAAAACAAAAAAAACGTTGGGAAACTATAACAATCAGATAGGATTACCCTATACAATACTTCAACTTCAAGATGATGACGAGATTGTAGTATTGGAGATGGGAATGAGTGCTTTAGGTGAAATTGAGAGATTGTCTGAGATAGCTGCTCCGAATTTTGGGATCATAACGAATATAGGGGATTCACATCTAGAATATTTAAAAAATAGAGATAATGTTTTTTTAGCTAAAACAGAACTTCTGAGATATATTGAAGAAAAAAATGTTTTAACTTTTGGAGACGATCCATATTTTGAAAAATTAAAGACTGTTAAGGTAGGATTTAATAAAATTAATGATTATTTAATTAAAGATTTTGTAGAAACCTATGAGGGGGGAAATTTCACATTAAACGATGAAAAATATTTTGTTCCTCTCAATGGAAAATATAACTCTATAAACGCTTCATTTGCTATAGCGATGGGGAAAAAAAATGGAATGAGTTATGAAGAGATAAGGGACTCACTTTTAAATGTATCTATAACAGGGATGAGGTTTCAAAAGATAGAGAAAGGTGAGGTTTTATATATAAATGACGCTTACAATGCTAGTCCAGTATCAATGGAAGCATCTTTAGGAGCATTTTTATCCTTACCTATAGACAGAAAAAAAATAGTTGTACTAGGTGATGCTTTGGAGCTTGGAGAAAATGAGATTGATTATCATGTTCAAATAATAAAAACAGCATTAGAATGCAATTTTTTTGAGGTCTTTGTTTATGGAGAGCGAATGAAAAAAGCATCAAATATAGTTAAATCATCAAAAGTAAAATATTTTGAGAGCAAGTCATTAATAAAAGAAAAAATAATAAGTCTAGGTTCAGTTGCAGTGCTTTTAAAAGGCTCGAGAGGGATGAAGCTAGAAGAAATAATATGTGATTAAAGGAGTAGAGGGATGCTTTATTTGTTGGCAGGATATACACCGGTACTAGAAGGATTTAAATCTATATATCTGAGAAGTTTTTTAGCATTTATATTGGCATTTTTAGTAGTTTTAGTTACGGGAAAACCATTTATAAAATATTTGAAAAAGAAAAAATTTGGAGAATCAATAAGAGAAGAGGGGCCAGTGAGTCATTTTTCTAAAAAAGGAACACCCACAATGGGTGGGTTATTACTAATTTTTGGTACTTTAATAACAAGTTTATTGGTGAGTGATTTAAGCAATAAATTTATTATTTTAATGATAGTTATAACGTTACTATTCAGTAGTATTGGATTTATAGATGATTATAAGAAATTTACAGTAAATAAAAAAGGACTATCGGGAAAAAAGAAGCTATTAGGGCAATGTTGTATAGCTTTAGGAACATGGTATTTTATAAAAACATTTGGATTGACGGGGAATAAAATATTGGACCTATCTATTGTAAATCCAATGATATCAAATAGTAATTACTATTTGGGAAGTTTTTTGATGTTGCTATTCATAGCTGTTGTATTGATGGGAACTTCAAATGCAGTAAATATAACAGATGGATTGGACGGATTAGCAATTATGCCAGCTGTTATAGGGGCAACAATACTGGGAATAATAGCATATTTTACTGGGCATACAGAGTTTAGCAATCATTTGAATTTACACTATATAGCAGGTGTTGGTGAATTAACTGTTTTCTTATCGGCGTTGATAGGTTCTGGATTAGGGTTTTTATGGTATAATTTTTACCCGGCTCAAATATTTATGGGGGATACAGGATCATTAACTTTGGGTGGAATATTAGGTGTAGTTGCAATACTTTTGAAACAAGAGTTACTGCTTCCAATAATTGGTGGAGTATTTGTTTTAGAAGCAATTTCGGTTATCCTACAGGTAGGATCATTTAAGTTGAGAGGGAAAAGAGTTTTTCGAATGGCACCGATACATCATCATTTTGAATTGGCAGGATTACCTGAAACAAAAGTGACGATGAGGTTTTGGATAGTTGCATTATTCTTGGGAATGATAGCTTTGGGAATAGTTAGAATGAGAGGAATATTGTAATGAGACCACAGTGATATCCACTGTGGTTTTTGTCGTTTAAAAATAAGGAGGATTATCTATGAAGAGAGCTATTGTTTTTGGAGCTGGTATCAGCGGAAGAGGTTCAGAGAAAACATTAAAAAATATGGGATACGAAGTGATGTTGATTGATGATAAAATAGGAATCTCTTCAAAAGAGGGGATACAAATTTTAGAAAATGAAAAAATAGATATCTTTGTTAAAAGTCCAGGAGTTCCGTACACAGATCTTGTAAAAAAAGCATTGGAAAAAAATGTAGAAGTGATCGATGATATCGAGCTTGGATATAGATTTAAAATTACAAATAATATCAGAGGTAAAATAATTGCCGTGACAGGAACCAATGGGAAAACGACAGTTACTTCAAAAATTCAAGAACTTTTAAACTTAGCGGGATATAAATCTAAAGTATGTGGAAATATAGGATTCTCATTCAGTGAAACAGTTTTAGAAAATAGAGATTTAGATTTTTTTGTTTTAGAATTAAGTTCTTATCAGCTTGAAAATATAAGGGATTTTAAAGCAGATATATCTTTAATAGTAAATTTAGCACCAGATCATTTAAATAGATATGAAACTATTGAACACTATTATAACACAAAGTTTAAAATTAAGAACAATCAAAAGGAAAATGAATATTTTTTAGTAAATACTAATTGCAATAACTCTATGAAAAGAATAAAAGACGAAAAAACTAATATAATTTATGTGGGGTTAGATAAAAATGATCACAATCAATCCGCTTGGATTGAGGACGGTTTTTTAATGCACAGAGATGAAAAAGTTTTAGATATCAACTTAGTTTCTTTAAAAGGAAAACATAATTTAGAAAATATGTTATTTATAGTTTGTGTAGGTAAGTTATTAGATGTTCCTACAGAGATTATAAGAGAGTTTCTTTACTCAACTAAAACCTTGGAGCACAGAATGGAAAATTTTTACTCTTTTGGAAAAAATATTTTTATAAATGATTCAAAAGGAACGAATATTGAGTCAACTAGATTTGCAATAGAAGCATATCAGAATCCAATATTGATATGTGGTGGGTCGGACAAAAAATTGGATTTGAGACCTTTTGCCCAAATAATTAAAGAAAAAGTAAAAGAGGTATATTTAATAGGAGAGATTGCGGATAAATTAGAGAGTGACTTGAAAGCCTTAAATTATCCAAAAGATAGAATTTTTAATTTACGAGAGTTAGAAAAAGTAGTGAAATTATTAAAGCTTAGATTGAGAAGAGATGAGGAGAATATAGTACTATTATCTCCAGCAACAGCAAGTTTTGATCAATTTAAAAACTTTGAAGAGAGGGGACATATTTTTAAAGAATTAGTTATTGCACATTTTGGATAGGAGAGTTTGTTATGAAAAAAATAATACTAACAACTGGCGGAACAGGTGGGCATATATACCCAGCTTTAGCTGTAGGGAAGAAGTTGAAAGATAGAGGTATGGAAGTAGTTTTTGTAGGAAGTACATCGAGAATGGAAAAGGATATTGTTCCGGAAGAAGGATATAGATTTATAGGTATAGATGTTCACCCATTTCAAAATTTTAAAAAATTATATTTAAATATAAAATCTTTTTTTCAATCTTTTAAAATATTAAAAAAAGAAAATCCAGACATAATAATAGGATTTGGAAACTACATCTCTATTCCAATGCTTTTTGCAGGAGTAGTTGCGAGAAAAAAGATATATTTACAAGAACAGAATGCTGATTTAGGAATGGCAAATAAAATTTTTTATAAATTGGCTAAGAAGTGTTTTTTAGCGTTTGATACAACATATGAAGAGATATCTATAAAAGATCAACACAAGTTTTTAGTTACAGGGAATCCGTTGAGAGAAGATATATATACTATGGATAAAGATGTTGAAAGAGATAGAATGAAAATAGGAAAAGACGAAAAGGTCCTGCTTATAACTGGTGGAAGTTTGGGTGCAAAATCTCTCAATGAGGCAGTGGTAAAAAATCTTAAAGATATTTTTAAAGATAAAAGTATAAGAATCTATTGGGCGACGGGAGATAAAAATTTTAACGAGATAAATGAAAAACTTGAAGATCAACAAATAAAAGTGAGCGATATAATAAAACCTTATTTTAATAATATGATAAATATAATGGCGGCAGCTGATTTGGTTGTTTGTAGAGCGGGAGCTTTGACAGTATCTGAGTTGGTTCAATTGGAAAAACCGTCTATATTGATACCATATAATTCCATAAAAGTTGGTCAATATCAAAATGCTAAAATATTGGTAGAAAATGAGGCCGCATTAGTATATAGTGACAGTAAATCTGAAGAAGCTATCGAAAAAGCGTTGGAATTGATAAAAAATGATGAGGAATTACATAAAATGAGTAGAAGAGCTAAAAATTTAAAAAAGAGCAATGCAGCTGAAAGAATAGTTGAATGCTTGGATATTTGGAGGAGTTAATGGAAAAAATATACTTTATAGGGATAAATGGGATAGGAATGAGTGGACTTGCTAAAATTATGAAGCTAAAAGGTTATGAAGTTTTAGGAGCCGATTTGACAAGGAATTACGTAACTGAGGAGTTAGAAAATTTAGGAATAAAAGTTTTTTCTGAGCACGATAAGAAAAATGTAGAGGGTGTGGACTTAGTAGTGGCATCAAGTGCTATAAAAATAGATAATCCAGAGATAGTAAGAGCCAAAGAACTGGGGATAAAGATTATAAAAAGAGGAGAACTTTTAGCTCTTTTAATGAATAAAGAAAGAGGGATAGCTGTTGCTGGAACACACGGGAAAACAACAACAAGTTCCATGTTAGGGTCACTGTTATTAGATATAGATCCAACAATAGTTGTAGGAGGAATTCTACCGGAGATAGGTTCTAATGCTAGATGTGGAAGAAATGAGATTTTTATAGCTGAAGCTGATGAAAGTGATAACTCATTTTTACATCTAACACCAGAAATTTCGATTATAACAAATATAGAAGCAGATCATTTAGAAAATCACGGATGCTTAGAGAATATAAAAAAATCTTTTGCTCAGTTTATGGATCAAACAACAAAAGAAATTTTGGTATGTAAGGATTGCTCAGAAGTTTTAGGAATGATATCGGGAAGAGAAAATATTTTGACATACAGTATCTATTCTGATGATGCGGATATAGTGGCAAAAAATATAAAGATAGTTGATTCAAAAACTAAATTTACTGTATATATAAATAAGGAGAAATTTGGAACTTTTGAGCTTTCAATCCCTGGAAATCATAATATTCAAAATGCACTTCCAGTTATTTATTTAGCAAAAAAGTTTGGAATAGACAAGAAAGTAATTGCAAAAAAAATAGTTCAGTTTAAAGGCGCTAAGAGAAGATATGATATTTTGCATAACAATAAAATAAGAATAATTGATGACTATGCACATCATCCAACAGAAATAAAGGCGACAATTCAAGGGGCAAAAACCATTGAAAAAAATAAAACAGTTGCAATATTTCAACCACATAGATACAGTCGAGTAAATTTTCTTTTAAATGAGTTTATTGGAAGTTTTGAGGGTGTGGATGAAGTTATATTGATGCCAGTGTTTAGTGCTGGAGAAAAAAATGAGTTTGGTGTTACATTGGAGAAGTTAAAAGAAAAAATAGGGCATAAACATTGTATAATAGTAGAAAAAAATGAAGAAATAGAGAAAAGAGTTATAGGAGAAAAAAATGCGGTGACATTTTTATTTATGGGAGCAGGAAATATATCTACATTGGCTCACAATATAGCGGATAATATAGGGAGAGCTGGAAATGAAATTATATAAAAATCATGTTATGAAGGAACACTCGAATATGAAGATAGGTGGAGTGGCAAAAGAATATATAGAGATTGAAAATAAAGATGAATTATTAGAGGTTATTAAAGATAAAAAAAATATTTTTATTTTAGGGAATGGAACAAATACCCTTATAAATGATGGGGTTTTGGAGACAACGTTCATTTCTTTAAAGCCGATTAATTATATAGAAGAAAAAAGTGAAGGATTAGTAGAGGTTGGATCGGGACTAGATTTTAGTGAACTTATTGACTATATGGAAGAAAAAGATTATACTGGATTAGAAAATTTAGCGGGTATTCCTGGGACCGTTGGTGGATTAGTTTTTATGAATGGTGGAGCTCATGGAACAGAGATCTTTGATAAAATATCTTCGGTAGAGGTTATAGATGAAAAAGGAATACTTAGAAAAATAGATAAAGAAAACATAAAATTTTCGTATAGAATAACTGAAATAAAAGAAAAAAAATGGATAGTTGTGAGTACAACGTTTAAATTTGATAAAGGATATCTAAAAGAGGTTGTGGACAGGTATAAATTAAAAAGAAATGAAAATCATCCATTAAATGAACCAAATTTAGGGAGTACTTTTAAAAATCCAGAAGGGTTATTTTCGGCTAGGCTTATAATTGAGGCTGGATTACAAGGGAAAAAAATAGGTGGAGCAGAGGTTTCGATGGTACATCCCAATTTCATTGTAAATAAAGGGGATGCAAAATTTGTTGATATTATTGAAATAATTAAAACCGTAAAATCAGAAGTGAAAAGCAAAACAGGAATTGAATTAGAAGAGGAAATCATAATTGTTGAAAACTAGGAGGGAAAATGAGAGTAGCAGTAGTTATGGGTGGAATTACATCGGAGAGAGAAGTTTCGCTAAGGAGTGGACAAGCGGTTTTGAACAGCTTACTTAGACAGGGATATGATGCATATAAAATAGATTTAGTAAAAGAAAATTTAGTTTCGGCATTTATAGAAAATGAATTTGATATAGCATATTTGGCTCTTCATGGAGAATATGGTGAAGATGGAAGGGTTCAATCAGTTCTAGATATGTTAGGGAAAAGATATACAGGTTCTGGGGTTACGGGAAGTGCAGTAGCAATGGATAAGATATTAACGAAAATTATAGCTAAGGACTTGGGTATTAGAATACCTAAAACATATTTAACAATCGAAGGGATAGAAGCTTATCCAGTAGTTATAAAACCAGCAAAAGAGGGTTCGAGTGTTGGTATTTATATCTGCAATACGAAGGAAGAAGCTTTAGATGCATATAAGGCATTAGAGGATAAGTACCCTTTAATAGAGGAGTTTGTTAAAGGAGAAGAGTTAACTGCGGGAATTTTAAATGGTGAAAAATTAGGCGTTATAAGAATAAAGCCAAAATCTGGAGTGTACGACTATGAATCTAAATATACAGTTGGAAAAACTGAATATGAGTGCCCAGCTCAGATAGATGAAAAAATATATGAAGAAGTTTGTGAAGCAGCTAGGAAAATACATGAAAAGCTTGGTTTAACTGGGGTTACAAGAAGTGACTTTATACTTAGAGATGGAAAAGCATATTTTTTAGAGGTCAATACTTGCCCAGGGATGACAGAAACAAGTTTAGCCCCAAAATTAGCAGGTTCTAAAGGGTATTCATTTGATGATTTGACAAGAGTGATAATTGAAACTGCAAAGGCATAAAATTAAGAAATAACAGGGAGAGATTCTTGAAAAAAGTATTTAAAATTGTTATAATAATGGCATTAACTTTCATTACAATTCAAGTTGAAAAAGATTTTAAAAATAGATCTTTTTTTAATGTATCAAAAGTTCAAATAAATGAAGTTTCAAAAAATTTACAAGAGGATTTAGAAAGAATAAAAATTGATCTTTTGGGAAAAAATGTAAATGATTTAAATTTGAAAAATTTAGAGGAGAAAATATCTAAAGATGCCAGAATAAAAAAAGTAGAAATTTCTAAGCAAAAATTGAATGAAATAACTATAGACGTCACAGAAAAAGAGAGCAGTTACTATATACAATACAAAAATAGAATTTACAGCATGGATGAAGACGGAGTAATTTTTGGAATGTTAGAAGAGTACCCAAGAAGAAGTATGCCAATACTTTTGATAAAATCGGATGATGAGAAGTTAAAACTTTTAGAAGTTATACAAAAATTAAAAGAGCTAGATTTAAAAGAAGAGATATCACAGATATATATGGAAAATAAAAATTTGATTTTTATTATTTTACGAGATGGAACAAGAGTTAAAACTCAAGCACAAGTGTCTAAAAGTAGATATAAGACTACAATGAATCTGTACAAAGAGATGATAAAAACAAAGAATATAGAATATATAGATGTGAGATTTAAAGATATACTTATAAAGGAAAAGGAGGGGAAGGATGCAAGATAATATTACTAAATTAGCTTTAGATATAGGAAATGGAAAGATAAAGTTTATTTTGGGAGAGTTGAGTACCGAGGGTCTTAAATTGAGAGTATTGGATTATTTAGAGGTTCCAAGTGAAGGAATAAAAAGATCTGTGGTTGAAGATTCAGAACTTTTAAGTGGAAGTATAGCAAAAGCGCTAAGAGAGTTAGAGCAAAGAAATGGAAGAGAGTTTGATAGAGTTTCTTTAGGAATAAGTAGTGATAGAATAATATCTAAAACCGATCACGGATGCATTGATTTTGATGAAAAAGAGGTTTCAGCTCAAGATATGTACAGCCTAGTTGAGCTTGTAAAAAAGAATATTCTTAAAGATGATGAAATCGTTATTGAACAAGAAACTTATAACGTGAGAGTAAATAGTTCTGGAATTTTAAAAAATCCGATAGGACAAGTAGGGAGAAGTATTCAAGGAGATGTCCATCTGATCACTATTAAAAAAGATGAGTTAGAATCCTTAGCAGAGGTTGTAAATAAAGCGGGATTAGAGATTGAGGATATATTTTTAAATGCATCAGCTTCGGCAAAATCGACTCTGGAGTATGAAGATAGACAGATGGGAGTGGCATTAATTGATATTGGTGAGGGAGCTACGGATATAGCCATATATAAAAATGACAAAATAATATATACAAAATCATTATCTATTGGTGGAATGCACTTTGTGAATGATATAAGTTATCTTTTAAAAATACCTAAAAAAGAAGCTAAAGAGATTCTTGAAAAAATGAGAAAGAAAGAGTACTCAAATGGTAAAATGAAGACAGCTAATGGAGAGTACAATTTAGAAGAAATAAAAGAGATTATCGATGCACGTACAGGAGATTTAATAAACTTTATATCTAAAACTATAGAGGAGTCTGGATTTAATGGGTACCTTGGGAAAGGGCTAGCATTTACAGGCGGTGCTGTTTCAATAGATGAGATATTTAGCAAGGTTGGAAACAGAATGGAGTGCGCTGTTAGAAAGGTTTCACCGTTTCCGTTGAGAGGGTTAGAAAATGTTAATCCTTCGATGTCTACATCTATAGGAATTTTACTCAATAAACTTGAATTAGAGTTTAAAAGAAGAGATGAAGTAAATATAGAGATGTTAGAAAGTGAAAAAATTCAAATGGAAGAGGAATTTGAAGAAAATATCCAAATCCCATTAAATGAAAATATTTTTAAACAAGAGGATTTTGAAGAGGAATTTGAAGAAGAGATTAAATCGGATAAAACTTTGAATAAAATAAAAAAATGGATTTCTAATTTTATATAATAAGGAGCTGTGTTAAAATGTTTAATAACGAGTGTGAAGTTAAGATAAAGGTAATAGGAGCAGGAGGAGCAGGAGGGAATGCTCTTAATGACATGATCGCAGCAGGAGTCTCTGGTGTGGAGTATATAGCAGCAAATACAGATGCTCAAGATTTGAATAACTCTTTGGCAGATATAAGAGTTCAATTAGGAGAAAAATTGACAAGAGGGCTTGGAGCTGGAGCTGATCCAGAGGTTGGTAAGCAAGCTGCAGAAGAAGATGTGGAAAAGCTAAGAAATCTTTTAGAAGAAACAGATATGTTATTTATAACAGCAGGAATGGGTGGAGGAACAGGTACAGGTTCAGCTCCAGTAATTGCTAAAATAGCAAAGGAAATGGGAGTTTTAACAATAGGAATCGTAACTAGACCATTTTCTTTTGAAGGAAGAAAAAGAAAAACAAATGCAGAATCAGGGCTTACTAATTTAGAAAAGCATGTGGACTCTTTAGTTATAATACCTAATGATAAACTATTTGAATTACCAGAAAAGACAATAACTCTTCAAAATGCTTTTAAGGAAGCTAATAACATTTTAAAAATTGGTATAAAAGGAATTGCAGATTTAATGATAGGTAGAGGACTAATAAACTTAGACTTTGCAGATATAAAGGCAACTATGTTAAATTCAGGTGTAGCAGTATTAGGATTTGGAGAGGGTGAAGGTGAAAACAGAGTGACAAAAGCTACAGAAAAAGCTCTATCATCACCACTTCTAGAAAAATCTATAATGGGAGCAAGCAAAGTTTTAATAAATATTGCAGGGTCTTCAAATTTAGGACTTATGGAAGCGCAAGCTATAGCTAACATAGTTAAAGAAGCTGCTGGAAAAACAGCAGAAGATATAATGTTTGGAATTACAGCTGATGAAAGTTATGGGGATAAAATTCAAGTTACAATAATTGCAAATAGTTTTGATGATGAAAAAGAAAAAACAGAATCTTTTATAAATGTTGAGAAAAAAGTAGAGGTTATAAAAGTAGAAGAAACAGCCGAAGTTAGAGATGAGTTAGATTTACCACCTTGGATTAGAGCGAGTAAATAGAGAAGTGTTAGAATAAAAAAACTTGTAAATTTATTTATTTTATGATATTATAAATAATACCCTGCTCATAATCATTAAGTATTTTGGGCTAAAACCATAGGGAGGAGGTAATAAAATGAAAAAGTATGAATTAATGTTCATAATCAATCCAACTATATTAGAAGAAGGAAGAGAAACTGTAATAGCTAAAGTTAATACTATATTAACTAACGCTGGAGCAACTATCCTTAAATCTGATAAGTGGGGAGAGAGAAAGCTTGCTTATCCAATCGATAAGAAGAAAACAGGATTCTACGTACTAACTACTTTAGAGATGGACGGTACTAAGTTAACTGAGGTTGAGTCAAAGCTTAACATAACTGAAGAAGTTATGAGATACATGGTAGTTAAGAACGACTAATTAAACTAAAGAAGACGTTTATTCTCAAATAAGGAGGTTATTAGAATGGCAGAATTCAGAAGAAGAAGAGCTAAATTAAGAGTTAAAGCTGAAGAAATCGATTACAAAAATGTTGATTTACTAAAGAGATTCGTATCTGACAAAGGTAGAATCAATCCTTCTAGAGTAACAGGAGCTAACGCTAAGTTACAAAGAAAGATAGCTAAAGCTATTAAGAGAGCTAGAAATATCGCTCTTATTCCATATACAAGAGTAGAGAAGTAAAATTAATGAGGTTGAAGATTATTCTTCAGCCTCTTTTTTTTATGATTTTTTAGCGTGGATACAGTAAATCGTTATTTTTTTCTTTTACAAAAATAAAAAAAAGACATGCTTTTTAAATAAGCTGTCTTTTTTTATTAGGCATTATTTGCTTAATATTTTTCTAAGTCTTGCACTTAAAGTATCTGCATTTGCCTTAAGAATTTGCATAATTTCAACTTCATTAGCACTCTTTAAAGTCTTTAAAGATTTAGTACAAACTTTAACTTTAACAGTAACACCGTTGATAACAATCTTAGTAGTTTGTAGGTTTGGCTTCCATACTCTTCCCGTTACTCTATGAGAGTGAGAAATTTGATTTCCGAAAGTCATTCCTTTTCCAGTAATTTCACATCTTTGCATTATATTACACCTCACTTTCATTATAAACATGCAAATAATTATACCATTCCTTAAAGAAAATTTCAAGTGATTTTTTAAATTATTTAGGATAGTTTATAAAAAACATTAAATATGATATAATAAATATGAAAAATACATGGAAAAAGGTGATTGATAATGAATATTCATAGTTATAAAGTTTTAGAATTTAATAAACTTAGAGAAGAGTTAGCACAGTATATGGCAATTGAAGAAAATCAAGAGAAAATTTTAGAACTAGAACCAATTAGAGATATCAATTTTTTAAGAAAAGAGTTGGAGATAGTTAGAGATTTTATGGATTTTTTAAGATTTGATGGTGGATTTGAGCCTAATGGAATGAAAGATGTTGCGACAATAACTAAAAAAGCTCAACTTATGGGAATTTATCTGGAAACAGAGGATTTGTGGGCTTTAAATATCAATCTTAGATTGTTTAGAATTTTTAAAGGAAGATTGGAAACTCTTGAAAAATACAAAGAGTTGAGAAATAGATTTATGAACCTTCCAACTTTAAAAAATATAGAAGATCTTATTAATAAAGCTATCGATCCAGAAAAGAATATAAAAGATGACGCATCTCTTGATTTGAGAGAGATAAGGATTCAGAAGAAAAATACAGTGGCAAATATAAAGAGAAAGTTTGATGAAATATTTACAAATCCAACATATTCAAAAGCTATCCAAGAAAAGATAATAACAACTAGGGATGGAAGAAGTGTAATACCCGTTAAAACGGATTTCAAAGGACTTCTGAAAGGAATAGAGCACGATAGATCTTCAAGTGGGTCTACGGTGTTTGTAGAGCCTATTTCGATTGTTTCTTTAAACAATAAAATGAGAGAGTTAGAAGTGAGGGAAAGAGAAGAGATAAGAAAGATTTTGTTAAGATTAACAGATCAAGTAAGATTGAACACTCCTGTGATAAATGAGATAGGATCAGCACTTTTATATTTGGACGTATTGAATGGAAAGGCACAATATGGAATAGAAAAAAGATGTTCAATGCCGGAAATTAACAATAAAGAGATGGTATCATTGGTAAAAGCTAGACATCCGTTTATAAATCCAAATGTAGTAGTACCGTTATCTTTCGAAATAGGAAAAGGTTATAATACGTTACTTATAACAGGACCAAATACTGGTGGAAAAACAGTGGCACTAAAGACTGCCGGTCTTTTGACTCTTATGGCGCTATCTGGAATTCCAATTCCTGCTGACGAAAAAACAAGTATTGGATTTTTTAATGGAGTTTATGCAGATATAGGAGATGAGCAAAGTATCGAGCAATCGCTATCTTCATTTTCTGCTCATTTAAAAAATATTCAGGAGATATTAAATTCAGTAACAAAAGCTTCGTTGGTACTTTTAGATGAGCTTGGATCAGGAACAGATCCTATGGAAGGATCGGCGTTTGCAATGGCTGTAATTGATTACTTAAAGGATAAAAAGTGTAAATCAATGATTACAACTCATTACAGTGAGGTTAAAGCGTATGGTTATAATGAGGTAGACATAGAAACTGCATCTATGGAGTTTGATGTAGAGACGTTATCACCAACATATAGACTTTTGATAGGGGTACCTGGGGAAAGTAATGCTCTAACAATCGCTAAGAGGCTTGGTATTTCAGAAGTTATAATTGAAAGAGCAAAATCCTATATAAGTGATGAAGATAAAAAAGTAGAAAAAATGATTTCAAATATTAAAGATAAATCTTTAGAGCTAGAAACTATGCAAGCGGAAGTTGAAGAGTTACGAACTAAAGTAAAAAAAGATAAAGATGATTATGAAGAAAAATTGAGAGTTTTAGAAAAAGAGAAAAATCAGATTTTAAAAGAGGCTTATGAAAAAGCCGATAAAATGATGAGAGAGATGCAAAATAAAGCTGCGGCTCTGGTAAACAGAATTCAAAAAGAGGATAAAACAAAAGAGGATATGAAAGATGTTCAAAAAAGCTTAAATATGCTAAGAACAACTCTTCAAGAAGAAAAGGCAGAAACAGTAGAGATTAAAGCTAAAGTTATTAGAAAAATTGAATATAAAATAGGGGATAGAGTATTTGTAAACAGTATCAACCAGTACGCTATTGTAAATAAAATAAACTTAAACAAAGAAACTTTAAATATTCAAGCGGGAATTTTAAAATTAGAAGTATCTATGGATGATGTAAAAATTGTTATTGAACCTAAGAAAAAAGAGTATAAGCCAATAAATACCCATACAAAAACTAGAGTGAAGTCAGAGGTGGATTTAAGAGGTAAACTTGTTGATGAAGCTATATATGAGCTAGAAACTTATATGGATAGAGCACTTATGAATGGATATCGTGAAATCTATGTAATTCATGGAAAAGGAACGGGAGCTTTGAGAACAGGTGTTTTAGAATTTCTAAAAACTTCAAGATATGTTAAAGAATTTAGAACTGGAGGGCATAACGAGGGAGGAATTGGATGCACTGTTGTAACTCTAAAATAACTCTTATTGTAGCTGCTGCTGGTTCTGGAAAAAGAATGAAACTTGGATATCCAAAGCAATTTTTAGAAATAGATGGGAAGCCTCTATTTCTAAAAGTTTTGGAGTTAGCTGAAAATATAAAGGTAATTGCTGATGTAATAGTGGTTACTGGTGATGAGTTTGTAAAATACATAGAGAATGAATGTTTTAAAAATGGAATTCATAAAGTTTCTAAAGTGATTTCTGGTGGAAATGAAAGACAATATTCTATTGAAAAAGCATTGGCACATTGTTCAAATGATAGTATAATAGCTGTACAAGATGGCGTGAGACCTTTTTTAAAAGAAAACTATTTCACAGATGCTCTGGAGATTTTGAAAAACGATTCTATGGTTGATGGAGTGGTTGTGGGAGTTCCACTAAAAGATACAATTAAAAAAATAGATTTGGAAGGATTTGTAGTGGAAACTCCTAAGAGAGAAGAGTTTATAGCTGTTCATACACCGCAGATATTCAGAGGTGAGATTTTGAAAAAAGCCTATTTAAAAGCTAAAAACGAAGGTTTTTTAGGGACGGATGACTCTTCATTAGTCGAGAGAATAGGCGGTAAAGTTAGAGTTTTAATAGGGGATTATGATAATATAAAAATTACAACAGTTGAGGATTTAAAACATCTTTAGAATGGAGGAGTAAATGAAGGTTTTTTTAGCCCAAACCAAACCGTGTTTAGGAGATATAGAAAAAAATTTAAAGGGTATGATTGAGATTATAAATACTCAAATAAAAAATAAAGGTGACTTAGTTGTTTTTCCGGAACTTTCTTTAACAGGATACCTTTTGGAAGATTTAGTTTTTGATGTGGCGATAAAAAGTGTACCTCAAGAACTACTGGAGCTTTCAAAAAAAATATCGATAGTATTTGGTGCCGTTGAATTAGGGGAGGACCTGTATCACTACAACACGGCCTATTACCTAGAGGATGGAGAGGTGATACATAGACATAGAAAAGTGTATTTGCCAACATATGGTCTTTTTGATGAAGGAAGATATTTTAAAGATGGAGATAGAATAAAAGCATTTAATACTAAACATGGTAGAGTTGGAATGTTGATATGTGAGGATGCTTTTCATCAGAGTAGTTCTTATATATTGGGACAAGACGGAGTTGAAACGATATTGGTATTAACAAATAGTCCAGTTAGAATTACAAATGAAGGATTAGAAATAAGAGAATTGTGGGAATCTATATGTAAATCTATAGCTGTGGGAAATAGTTGTAATGTGGTTATGGTAAATAGAGTTGGAATTGAAGATGGAGTAAGCTTCTGGGGTGGAAGTTTTTCAGTTTTACCGTCTGGAACAATAAATAAAAAACTTTCATTGATGAATGAAGACGGGGAAACAGTTGTTTTAGATAAAAAAGAGATTGTAAAAGTTAGATTTGCATCGGGATCAAGTAAAAGTGAAAAAATAGATTTGGTACTAAATGAGCTTGTTAGAATAAAAAAAAGTAGATAAATTTATTAAAAGGAGTGCCGATGAAAAAAACTTTGAAAGTTATTGCAGGTGTTTTTATTGTTATTTCAATAATTGGTGGAATATTTTATGGGAGTAAAGAGAATCCAAGAGTTTATTTGAGTGATAGAATAAATATGGCGTATGTAAATGAAAATATAAGTAATAAAAATTTTAAAAATATAATTGAGCTATTAAGCAAATCAGGAGTTTCTGTAGATAGTGGTGTAGAAAAGGGATTAGGGTATGTAAATGGATTGTATATACTCTCAGACAGCAGCTTTATAACTTCTAACAAATCTTTTGTTGGGATTATAGATTTTGGGTATAAATACCCTATCGTAGCCTTAAAAATTGAAGATTATTTTGATAAAGATCAAAATTTTTATATTTTAAAAGATCAATATAGAAAAAAATATTTAAAGGGTGAAAAACTTTATCTAAAAGTGGAAAAAGGAAATTTTATAGTTGCTCAAAGAGAAAAAGATATTCAAAGAATCCTAAAAAATGAAAAATACTTTAATCAAAGTCTTTTAAAGATATTAGATAGAGAAAAAGAGAAGAATTTAGGAATGTTGATAGTTAATTTAGCTAAAAGTCCTTTGGCTGGATTTAATGAGTTGGTAATGACAGGAGAGGTAAATAAGAACTCTGAAACAATATTAACTGTGAATATCGGCGGAGAGAATGATATTATAAAAAGTTTTAATGGAATAAAAGGTGATGGACTTTCAGGAGAGAGAGTTTTAGAAAAAAATAGGTTACATTTGAGAAGTTCTCGTGAAACAGAGTTGAGATCATTTTTATTTTTTCTAAACTATTTTTTAAAAAATAGTTTTATAGACGGACTTTCATCAAAAATTTATATAAATAATGCTGAAAATATAACGGATATAAAATTGATAGAGGACGGAACAGCAACTAATGTAAACATAGAAGAAAAACAGTTTGTATATGGAAAAATAGATATTAAAAATTTCCAAGGGAAAATAATAGGAAATACAGATATAATTGGTATTGCTGAAAATAATAGGTTGGAGATAAAAACAATAATCAATGAAGAAACCGCTTCAAAGCTACTAAAAGACATGAAATAGGAGGATCAAAATGATAAAGATATATAATACTCTAAAGGGAGAGCTAGAGATATTTAAACCTTTAAAAGAGGGAGAGGTTTCAATGTATGTGTGTGGGCCTACAGTCTACAACTATATTCATATAGGAAATGCAAGACCTGCTATATTTTTTGATACGGTGAGAAGATACTTCGAATTTAGAGGATATAAAGTGACGTATGTTCAGAATTTTACAGATGTAGATGATAAAATGATAAAAAAGGCGAATGAAGAAGGTGTAACGTTAGAAGATATAGCAAAAAAATATATTGATGCATACTTCGAAGACACTGCTAAAGTAAATTTAAAAGAAGAGGGTATGATTAGACCAAAGGCTACAGAAAATATTGGTGAAATGATAAAAATAATAAAAACTCTTATTCAAAAAGGAAATGCATATGAATCTCAAGGCGATGTATATTTTGATGTAAATAGTTATAAGGCTGAATATGGAGAACTTTCAGGACAGAGTATAGATGACCTTCAAAGCGGAGCACGAATAGATATTTCAGACATAAAAAAAAGCCCATTAGATTTTGCTCTTTGGAAAAGTGCAAAGGAGGGAGAGCCTTACTGGAATTCGCCTTGGGGAAAAGGGAGACCGGGATGGCATATAGAGTGTTCTGCAATGTCAAATAGGTATTTAGGACCAACATTTGATATTCATGGTGGTGGACAAGATTTGATATTCCCACATCATGAAAATGAGATTGCTCAGTCAAAGTGTGGAACAGGTGGAGAATTTGCCAGATACTGGATACACAACGGATATATAAATATAAAAGGTGAAAAGATGTCGAAGTCTTTAGGAAACTTCTTCCTATTGAGAGAGGTGCTTGAGCAGTTTGATGGAAGAGTTGTGAGATTATTTATACTGAGCTCACATTATAGAAAGCCTATAGATTTTTCTGACAATGAATTGATTCAAAGCAAAGCAGGGCTAGAGAGAATTGAAAATGCCATTTCAAGAGCTAAAGAAAGATTGACAGAAAAACCGATAGAAAATGGTTCGACTTTGGTTGAGTTAAAAGAGGTATTAGAAAGTTCAAAAGAAAAATTTATAAAATGTATGGATGAGGATTTTAATACAGCAGGTGGTTTAGGAGCTGTTTTTGAACTTGTAAAAGAGTTGAACAAATCTTTAGAAGAGGTTAAAATTTCAAAAGAGGGGTTTGAAAAGCTAGAAGACACTGTAGAATATATAAGAGTTGTGATGGAGGAAGTGTTTGGAGTTTTATTGAAGGTAGAGGTTCAAGTAGGGAATATGACAACAGATCTTGTAGAATTTTTATTGGAATTGAGAAGAGAAGCAAGAGACAATAAAGACTGGGCATTTTCAGATAAAGTTAGAGATAGACTCTTAGAGATGGGAATAAAAATAAAAGATGGAAAGGAAAAAACAACATGGTCAATTTAGATGTTCGTGAAGCTAACGGACTGGTTTTAGCGTACTTAGGAGATGCTGTTTGGGAACTTTCTATAAGAACGCATTTTATAAATAAAGGTTACAATATAAGAAATTTAAATAAGCTTGTAAAAGAACATGTGAATGCGCAGGCTCAAAGTAGATATTTAAAGAATATAATTGATACACTGGATGAGGAAAAATTGACTATTGTAAATAGATCAAAAAATAGTAATATAAAAACTTTCCCAAAATCTTGTAGTGTTATGGAATATAAGGAAGCAACAGCATTTGAAGCTTTAATAGGGGCTCTTTATACAGAGGGAAGAATAGAAGACATAAAAAAAATAATCGAGATAAACTTAGGTTAAGGAGTGATATTGAGTGGGATTTAAATTTAAATTACCTGGATTTAGTAGAAGTATAGGAATTGATTTAGGAACAGCTAATACATTGGTTTACAGTAAAAGACATGGGAAAATAATACTGAACGAACCTTCAGTGGTAGCGGTAGAAAGAGAGAGTAGAAAAGTTTTAGCTGTGGGATATGAAGCTAAAAACATGCTAGGAAAAACACCGGATTCTATAGTTGCAGTAAAACCATTGAGTGAAGGAGTTATAGCTGACTACGAAATAACAGAAGCTATGATAAAGTATTTTATAAAAAAGGTTTTTGGAAAATATTCACTATTTATGCCAGAAGTTATGATTTGTGTTCCCATAGATGTAACTGGAGTAGAGAAAAGAGCAGTTCTAGAGGCAACATTATCAGCAGGAGCTAAAAAAGCTTATTTAATAGAAGAAGCGAGAGCGGCGGCACTGGGATCAGGAATAGACATATCAGCTCCTGAGGGAAATATGATAGTGGATATAGGTGGAGGATCTACGGATGTGGCTGTAATATCTTTAGGTGGAACAGTTGTAAGTAAAACAATAAGGACTGCTGGAAATAATTTTGACATGGATATTATAAAATATATAAAAAAGACACATACACTTTTGATAGGGGATAAAACAGCGGAGAGTATAAAAATACAGATTGCAACAGCTATTCCTCTAGAAGAGGAAGAAACAATGACAATAAAGGGAAGAGATTTAATAACTGGACTTCCAAAGTCAGTGACAGTTGGGTCTGAAGAGATAAGAGAAGCTATAATGGATTCACTTATGGAAATTGTAACTTGTGTTAAGGATGTTCTTGAGAAGACACCGCCTGAGTTGGCAGCAGACATAATCGATAGAGGAATTGTTATGGCTGGTGGAGGTTCTTTGATTAGAAATTTCCCTGAACTTATTTCAAAACATACATCTTTGAATGTGAGGATTGCTGAATCACCACTTGAAAGTGTTGTAAAAGGAGCAGGAATGGCTCTGGATCAAATATCTATTTTAAGAAAGATAGAGAAGGCAGAGAGATAATGTTTAAAGATTTAGTTTCCAATGAAAAAGCTAAAAAATTCTTACAAAATGAATTGAAATTTAGAAGAGAAGCGGGAACATATCTTTTTTATAGTGTGGATAGAGAACTCTTGAAAAAATTTGCAAAATCTTTTGCAAAAGGATTGAACTGCTCAACTTATGAAGATGATTTTTGTGGTGTATGTGAAAATTGTATAAGAATAGAGAGCGAAACTCATGGAGATTTAGAGATAATAGAGGAGAATGGCGGAATAAAAATAGACCAAATAAGAGAGTTGAGTTATAAAAATTCAATTAACTCCTATGAAGGCAAAAGTAAGATTTATATAATAAGAGATGTTGAAAAGATGAGAAAAGAATCTGGAAATGCTCTTTTAAAACTGATAGAGGAGCCAAATAAAGGGAATTTTTTTATTCTTCTTTCAAATGGGCTAAATATTCTTCCCACTATAAAATCTAGATCAATTCTGTTGAATATTCAGGCTGAAACTCCAGAAGAGTTGGGTGTTTCTAAATTTGAATACGATTTTTTTCTGGGAGATTCAAAAAATATTGAAGAGTATAAGCGCACTGAAATTATTGATTTGAAAGCTGGAGCTTCCTATCAAGAGATAGGAAAAAAAATAAAATTATGGTTAAATACAGGGACTCTTTTGGATAAAGCTGAAATTTATAAATCTATAAGAGATTTTATAAATACAAAAGAGTATCTTAATACGGTGGATAAAATATATTTTGTTGAAGAGATTATGCAAAGTGGTGCAGATAGAGAATTGTTGAAAGAGATAATTAACTATGCAGTTTCAACAATAGGAAAAAACTCTAAAAATTTAGAAAAACTTCTTGAATTAAAAAAGATGATGAGAAGTCCCATAAATATGAAAAACTTTTTACTGATATTTTTTTCAGAGTTGTAAGAAAGGTTGGCAAAAAGCCAACCTTTCTTTTGTTTTATAATAAAATAATATGTTTTATAGATAAAACATTCATAAATAATATGTTTTTTTCGAAAAGAGGGTTAAAATTAATTGAAAAAAGTATTATAATATATACAATCAACAAATTATGGAAAGAGGAAATTTAATGTATTTTAAAAATTTTATTGTTTTTGGAATAAGTCATCAAAATTTAGACTTAGAAGAGAGAGAAAGATTTATAAAAAATGATCCAAATTTTATTGTTGAAAAACTTTTTGAAGAAAAAAAAATATTGGGATATGTAAATTTATCTACTTGCTTAAGAGTGGAGTATTATCTATATTTAGATAAGGAATATTCGATGGAGGAGTTTCAAGAAGAGTTGGGGATAAAAAATGCATTTATAAAGTACGGTCATGAAGCTGTAAATTATTTGTTTAGAGTTACTTGTGGTTTTGAGTCGGTTATAAAGGGTGAGGATCAAATTTTAGCTCAAATAAAAAAAGCTCAACTTTTAAGTATGGAAAATAAAGTTTCGGCATCAAATATAAATGTAATTTTTAACAAGGCTATAGAGTTGGGGAAGAAATTTAGAAATAAAAGCAAAATATCCCATAACGCTCTTTCTTTAGAAGCGATATCTTTAAAATTTATAAAGAATAAAGTGGGCGAGTTAAAAGATAAAAGAATTTTGATTCTAGGGGTTGGAGATTTAGCTAAAGATATAATGGGGATCCTTATGAAAGAGGAGTATAAAAGTTTGACAATAACAAACCGAAGCTACCATAAAGCTTTGGAAATTAGTGATGTATATAATGCAGAGGTTATAAGTTTTGAAAAAAAACTGGAAGAAATTGTGAAAAGCGATATAATAATATCGGCAACATCAGCACCTCATGCAATAATAAAAGAGGGTGAGATAGCTCATCTTTTGGAAAAAGATAAAGATTATATATTTTTAGATTTAGCAGTTCCAAGAGATATAGAGGTAGGATTAGAGGAATTAGAAAATGTCAACTTATATAATATAGATGATGTTTGGGGAGTTTATTACGAAAATTTAGAAAATAGAGAGAACCTTTTGACAAAATATGAATATATGCTTGGAGAGCAGATGCTAAATTTAAGAAAATGGTTTGAATACAAAGAAGGGATAGCATAATGAAAAATAAAATAGTGATTGGAAGTAGAGGAAGTATATTAGCTTTAGCTCAAAGTAAAATGATAATGGGGAGATTAAAAAATAATTTTCCAGAAATAGATTTTGAAGTAAAGGTTATTGTGACAAGTGGGGATAAAGATTTAGTGAGTAACTGGAACAACAGTGACAAATCTTTAAAAAGTTTTTTCACAAAGGAGATAGAACAAGAACTTTTAGATGGGACTGTAGATTTAGCAGTTCACTCGATGAAAGATATGCCAATAATTTCACCGCCAGGGCTTATATGTGGTGCAACTCCAGATAGAGAGGACAATAGGGATGTAATAGTTTCTGTTTCAGGAAAGAGCTTATTAGAGCTTCCTGAAGGAGCAGTAGTGGGGACAAGCTCTTTGAGAAGAACAATGGGTCTTAAAGTGTTAAGACCTGATCTACAGATAAAACAACTGAGAGGAAATATCCATACAAGACTTAGAAAGTTAGATGAAGGGCAGTATGACGCCATACTTCTAGCGGCAGCAGGACTTAAAAGAGTAGGACTTAAAGATAGAATAACTGAAGAGTTAGATTATGATTTAATGATGCCTGCACCAGCTCAAGGGGCGCTTCATATTCAATGTAGAGAAAATGATGAGTATATAAAAAATATTTTAAAATCTATCCATAATCCAGAAATAGAAGAGATTGTAGATATTGAAAGAGAGTTTTCCAGAATATTTGATGGAGGATGTCATACTCCAATGGGATGTACTGGAGAAAAAGCAGATGGAAAGATAACTTTAAAGGGGGTTTATTGTCACAATGAAGTGATGTATAAAGCCGAAGTAACAAGTGAAGAGAGTAAGGGGAAAGAGATTGCTCATATATTAGCAGAGAAAATAAGGGAGAAAATAAATGGCTAACAAATTGGGGAAAGTATATATTATAGGTGCTGGTTGCGGGAATATAGACCTTTTAACACTGAAAGGGAAAAGATGTATTGAGGAAGCGGATTGTGTTATTTATGACAGATTGATTGATCCAAAGGTTTTAAAATTAGCTAAGCATGGTGCTGAGATGATATATTTAGGAAAAGGGAATACTGAGGGTGGACTAATACAAGATGAAATAAATAAAACACTAGCTCAAAAAGCTCTTGAAGGAAAAGTTGTAGCTAGAGTAAAAGGAGGAGATCCTTTTGTTTTTGGTAGAGGTGGAGAAGAGATTGAAGAGATTGTTAAATATTCTATTCCGTTTGAAATTATTCCTGGAATAAGTTCTTCTATAGCTGTTCCGGAATATGCAGGAATTCCAGTTACCCATAGAGGTCTATCAAGATCTTTCCATGTATTTACAGGTCATACAATGGAGAATGGAGAGTGGCATGATTTTACAACTATCGCTAAGCTAGAAGGGACTCTTGTATTTTTAATGGGAATTAAAAATTTAGGTCTTATAAAAGATGATTTAATAAAAAATGGAAAAAATCCTAAGACTCCTGTAGCTATAATAGAAAAAGGGACTAGTGAAAATCAAAGAGTAACTGTTGGAACTTTAGAAGATATTATAGAAAAAGCTGAAGAGCAAAAAATTGTTCCGCCAGCGATAACTATAATTGGTGATGTTGTAAAGATGAGAGATACTTTTAAATGGTTTGAAGAGTTGCCTCTATCAGGAAAAAAAGTTTTAGTGACTAGAGATGAAAAACAAGCGGGAGAGTTTTCGGAGAAGCTTCGTGTGAACGGAGCTACTACAAGAGAATTACCTTTTATAAATATAGAAGATTCATATGATTTTGATGAGAAAAATTTAAAGGATTATAAAGTTCTTCTGTTCAATTCACCAAATGGAGTTAAATATTTTATGAATAATATAAAAGATTTAAGGTCTTTAGGACATCTGAAAATAGGTGTAGTTGGAGCTAAAACAGATGAGCTATTGAGAGAGTATAAAATAATACCAGATTTTATACCTGAAAAGTATATGGGTGTGGAGCTAGCTAAAGAATCAGTAAACTTTACAGATAAAGGGGATAAGGTTTTATTAGTAACCTCTGATATATCGCCGTCGGATTGTGATGCTTGGTCAGAAAAATATGGAAGAAAATTTGAAAAGTTAGTGGTTTACAAAACAGGAAAAACAATATATACAAAAGAAAAAATGGAAGAGGTTTTAGATCAAGTTGAGTATATAACATTTTTAAGTTCATCCACAGTAGAGGCTTTCCATGAAAGTATTGAAGGGGATATTTCAATGGTTGAAAATAAAAAGATGGTATCTATAGGACCTGTAACAACTAAAACTTTAGAAGAATTAGGATATAATGTAGCTTTAGAAGCTAAGATTTTTGATGTTGATGGAGTTGTATCTGTAATAGGAGAGGAATAATATGTTTAATAGAACAAGAAGATTAAGAAGTTCTCAAGTGATGAGAGACCTAGTTAAAAATATAGAATTTTCATTAGATAATTTAATCTATCCTTTATTTATAGAGGAGGGAGAGAACATAAAAGTGGAAATATCATCTATGGCTGGACAATTTAGAATATCTATAGATAGGTTAGAAGAAGAGCTAAAAGAGTTGAAAGAACTGGGAATAAAATCACTTCTATTGTTTGGAATACCCAAAGAAAAAGATGCTGTTGGAAGTCAAGGATATGCTGAGAATGGAATAGTTCAAGAAGCTATAAGATTCATAAAGGGTAAATATCCAGAGTTTTTGATTGTGACAGATGTATGCCTATGTGAGTATACTTCTCACGGGCATTGTGGAGTTTTAAATGGAGAGGAGCTATTAAATGATGAAACATTAAAACTTCTTCAAAAGATTGCACTATCTCACGCTAAAGCAGGAGCAGATATAGTTGCTCCATCGGATATGATGGATGGAAGAGTAAAGGCTATAAGAGAGATTCTAGATGAAAATGGGTTTATAAATCTACCTATAATGTCTTACAGTGTTAAATATTCATCGGCATATTATGGTCCTTTTAGAGAGGCTGCAGATTCTGCTCCAAGTTTTGGAGATAGAAAAACATATCAGATGGATTTTAGAAATTCAAAAGATTATTTAATAGAGGTTGAAAATGATTTAGCTGAGGGTGCAGATATAATAATGGTTAAACCAGGGATGCCATATCTTGATGTAGTGAAGGGTGTAGCGGATGCTATATCAAATCCAGTTGCAATTTACAATGTAAGTGGAGAGTACTCTATGGTAAAAGCAGCAGCAGCAAATGGTTGGATAGATGAAGAGAAAATAGTTATGGAAAACATGTATGCCATGAGAAGGGCTGGGGCTGATATAATAATAACATATCATGCAAAAGATATCGCAAAATGGTTTAAAAGAGGAGCTTAAAATGAGATATACAAATTCAGAAAAGATATATGAAAAGGCTGTAAAAATTATTCCAGGAGGAGTAAACAGCCCAGTTAGAGCATTTAAATCGGTAGATAAAACTTATCCAATATTTGTAAATAGAGGAAAAGGTTCAAAGATATATGATGAGGATGGAAATGAATATATAGATTATATCTGTTCATGGGGTCCGTTGATTTTAGGGCATAACAATGAAAGGGTATTATCAGGAGTGAGAGAAGCCATAGAGCTTGGAAGCTCATTTGGATTACCTACAAAAATGGAAGTTGAACTGGCAGAGCTTATATGTAAATGCTACCCATCAATGGATATGGTAAGATTCACAACTTCTGGGACAGAGGCTACTATGGCAGCAGTAAGAGTTGCTAGAGCTTTTACAAATAGAAATAAAATTTTAAAATTTGAAGGATGTTACCATGGACATTCGGATTCTCTTCTTGTAAGTTCAGGATCTGGGCTTTTAACAGATGGATATCAAGATAGTAACGGGATTACAGATGGAGTGTTAAAAGATACTTTGGTAGCTTCTTTTGGAGATGTAGAAAGAGTGAGAGAAATCCTTTCGACTAAAGAGGTTGCATGTTTAATAATGGAGCCAGTACCCGCAAATATGGGACTTATAAATAGCTCAAAAGAATTTTTAGAAGCGATGAGAGATATATGTGATGAGACTGGAACTCTTCTAATATTTGATGAGGTTATATCGGGACTTAGAGTTTCGTTAGGAGGAGCTCAAGAGTATTTTGGAGTAACTCCAGATATAACAACTCTTGGTAAAATAATAGGTGGAGGTTATCCAGTAGGAGCTTTTGGCGGAAAAAAAGCGATTATGGATATGATTGCACCTGTAGGAAGAGTATATCATGCAGGAACATTATCTGGAAATCCAGTTGCGGTTAGAGCAGGTTATGAAATGGTAAGTTATCTGCTTGAAAATAGAGAGACTTTATACAAAGAGTTAGAAGATAAAGTTAATTATATAACAGATGAAGTGAAAAAAATGTCTGAAAAATATAGAGTTCCAGTTTGTATAAATAAATTAGGGTCGCTATTTACAATATTTTTTACGAATTTAGATGAAATTACATCTTTAAATCAGGTGATAAACTCAAATACAGAGCATTATTCAATATATTTTAATACACTGTTGGACAATGGAGTGGTTGCACCGCCATCAAAATATGAGGCACATTTTGTTTCCACAGCTCATACAAAGGATGATTTAGATAGAACGCTTCAGATTATGGAGATGGCATTTAAAAAAATTGGTGAAATGAATGGAAAGTAGAAAGGCATTTTTTCCTCTATTTATAGATTTAAACAGCAGAGAGTGCTTAGTTGTTGGAGGGGGAAATATAGCTTTAAGAAAAATAAAAACATTGTTAGAATATGGAGCAAAAATTAAAGTAGTAGCTTTAGAACTTTTGCCAGAGATAGAGCTTCTTGATGTTGAAGTGGAGAGACGTAGGTTTGAAGCTATGGATATTCAAAATAAATTTTTAGTTGTTGCAGCAACAGATAATGAAAATTTAAATGAAATGATAGTTGATCTTTGTGATGATAACAATATACTTGTTAACAACATATCTTCAAAAGTATATATGTCAGCAAGATTTACTGCACATATAGAGACGCAGGACTATCAAATAGCTGTTTCAGCTAAAGGAAATCCAAGGGAGTCTGTGAAGTTAAAAAAAGAGATTGTAGAGTTTTTAAAAAATAGATAATGCAAATAAAAAGATAGAGATGTAATCACATACAACTCTATCTTTTTTTATTGCTCATTTAGATCGTTGAATAGCTCTAAAATCTCTTCAGAATATTGTCCATTTTCACTATGAGTGATAAGTGGTGGAAGGATACTTAGAGCATCTTTACCATTTCTAATGCCTTCGATTAAAAGAATTTTAGCAGGTTTATCAATCTTAGAATGGCAAAATTGAACTTTTTTAGGCGTAATACCATATTTTCTCATAGTATCCACAATTTCTAAAAAACGGTCTGGTCTATGGACCATTGCAAAATAGCCTTTGTCTTTTAAAAGTTTAGATGAAACCTCTATCAGTGAATTTAAATCGATAGAGATCTCATGTCTGGCAAGAGTTAGTTGATCTAAATCATTCAATTGATTTTCATTTCCATGAAATTTAAAAAATGGTGGGTTTGTAATAACAACATCTTGAGAACCATTTTTAAAATGTTCTTTCCAGTTTTTCATATCGTCATGTATAACCTCAATCTGCTCGTTGAGATTGTTTAAAATTATATTTTTTTTAGCTAAGTTGGCTGAAATCTCTTGAATTTCAAATCCAGATATTTTAGCTTCAGTTCTTTCGGAAAGAAAAAGAGGGATAGCCCCATTTCCAGTACCCAAATCTACAATTTTTTTTGTTCCTCTTGTAAGTGAAACAAAATTAGAGATTAGAAGAGAGTCCAAAGAGAAGTTGAAAAAATCAGGTCTTTGAATTATTTTAAGATTTTTATTAAGAAGTTGATTAATAACTTCATTTTTTTCTAATGTCATTTTATACCTCCAATATCATTATAGCAAAAAAGGTATAAAATTTGAAACTATATATCTCTAGTTAAAACGATATTAGAATCAGTTCCTAAAATATTTTCCAAGATAATATCCCCAACTTTTCGAGGAGATGTTATCTTTATATTTTTTAATAAAGCCATGCAGTCAAAAATAAGTTCTTTAGGAATAGGTTTGTCAGTCTTAACGGGAACCATATGATGAATTCCACCTTCCACTCTTATAATAGATGTAACAACCCTTTTGGGTGCTATTAGTTCTTCTTTACCATAGACTTCACCCTTAGGGCACGAGTTCCCAGTAACCTTATAGTTGTTTTCAATATCTATTGTCAAATGACACCCCACTGGACATAGAATACAAATCATCTCTTTCATTAAATAACCTCCTGCAATTCGATAGTGATATCTTTAGAAATTCTTTTTAAAAGTACCTCAGGTAAAAGAATTTTTTCCATCTCTCCAGGAGCCAGATGAACTCTTTTGAAACTAGCTATAATATTCTCTCCCTCTCTTACGACAATTTTCTTATTTTTATAGACGTTATTAACTCTCATAAATATTTCTAATTTGTTTTTAATATTGTCAAGATTGATCATCTGCGGAACCGTATAAACAATTCCGTCCCCGGTTTTGATGTTAGAAACATTTTCTAGTTTACAATTTTCAGCAGCGATATAACAAGCAGCAAACTTACCAGCTCGTTCACCCTCTTCACTAACAAAATCTACAAGATCATGTACGTGAACAACATTTCCACAGGCAAAAACTCCAGGAATGGATGTCTCCATAGAATCTGTAACGATAGGACCGTTAGTTCTAGTATCAAGAGTGACTCCGGCTTCTTTAGAAAGATCGTTTTCAGGAATTAGACCAACAGAAAGAAGAAGGGTATCACAGTCGTATTCAATCTCTGTACCAGGTATTGGTTTTCTATTTTCATCAACTTGAGCCACGATAACTTTCTTTAATCTATCCCTTCCTTTTATATCTACTACAGTATGTGATAGTAAAAGAGGAATTCCAAAATCATCAAGACATTGTACAATATTTCTGTTAAGTCCACCTGAGAACGGCATAAGTTCAATAACAGCTTCAACTTGAGCTCCCTCTAAAGTCAGACGTCTAGCCATAATAAGACCGATATCTCCACTTCCAAGTATAACGGCTTTTTTACCCACCATATAGCCTTCCATATTTATATATCTTTGCGCTGCACCAGCAGTGAAAATTCCAGATGGTCTTTCACCAGGGATTGCAATAGCACCTCTTGTTCTTTCTCTACATCCCATAGCAAGAATAACAGAAGCAGCTTCGATCTCTTGGTATCCATCTATAGGGTTGATCATAGAAATAACTCTATCTTTAGAGATATTTAAAACCATGGTATCTAATTTTATTTCAATGGGAGATTCTTTAACCATTTCAATATATCTTTGGGCATACTCAGGACCAGTAAGTTCCTCTTTAAATTTATGAAGTCCAAATCCGTTATGAATACACTGTTGTAAAATACCACCTAACTCTTTATCTCTTTCTAAAATTAAAACTTTTTGAGCACCATTTTCATATGCAGATTTAGCGGCTGCAAGTCCAGCAGGACCTCCACCTATAACAACAACATCATATTTCATTATTTTTTCAACTCCTCTATTAAGATATATGAATTAGCTTTATCTAAAATAATAGTTTTCATATCTTTATTTAACTCTTTTGATAGAATCTCTTGAACTCTGGGACCACAGAAGCCACCTTGACATCTCCCAGAACCAGGTCTACATCTTCTTTTAACAGCATCTAAAGTTACAGCTTTAACTGGTCTGTTTATAGCTTCTACAATCTCACCCTCTGTAATCATTTCACATCGACATATAACTCTTCCAAATCTGCTATCTTCTTTTATTTTCTCAGCTTTTTCTTCAGCTGAAAGGTGCATAAAAGGAGTATGTTTTCTAGGGAAGATAAAATCATTTTTCTCTTTAAGTATAGCACCGGTATTTTTTAATAGATCAACAGCAGCAAGTGTTATAGCAGGAGCAGCAGAGAGACCAGGAGATTTTATTCCAGCAATATCAAAGAAACCTTTAACTGACGATTCTTCAACAATAAAATCACCTCTATCTGACTCAGCTCTTATTCCAGCAAAAGTCCTGATGTTTTCTCTAAAGTTTATATCCT
Source organism: uncultured Cetobacterium sp. (assembly GCF_947072685.1). GTDB lineage: Bacteria > Fusobacteriota > Fusobacteriia > Fusobacteriales > Fusobacteriaceae > Cetobacterium_A. The sequence goes on from NZ_CAMTIK010000022.1 coordinate 31,180, forward strand.
TTATAGAATGGCTACCTTTGAATTTTATATAATCTAATTTCTCAGTGGCAGTAGATAGATCATCTCTATCCTCTAAATCTTGTGCATCTGGTCCCACTAAAAGATTTCCGTGAGCAGTTGGTGTAACAAGGATTCCTTTTCCAAGTTTTGAAGGGCATTGAAAAACGGTATTTATAACCCTTTTACCTTGATTTTTATCTAAAACAAAGTACTCACCTTTTCTAGGGTGTATTTTATAAGATTCAGGAGCAATCATATTATGAATGATGTCAGCATGAACTCCAGCACAGTTGAAGATATATTTTCCATGGAAAACACCAGCTGTTGTAGTTACATTGAACATAGAATCCAATTTTTCAATAGATTCAACTTCTGTATTGAGAAAGAGTTGAACACCGTTTTCAACAGCATTATCCATAAGTCCTTCAGCTAATTCCCAAGGAGAAACAATTCCAGCCGATGAGCAATGAAGAGCTCCGATTGCACCATCATCTACATTGGGTTCAAGCTGTCTAAGTTTATCTTGAGAAACAATAGCTAAACCAGTAACATTGTTGTTGATCCCTCTCTCGTATAAAGTTTTTAAGTGTTCTAATTCATCTTTGTTAAAAGCTAGAACCAAAGAACCGTTTCTTTTGAATGGAACTGAAAATTCCTGACATAGGTTTTCATACATAGAATTTCCTAAAACGTTATATTTAGCCATAAGAGATCCCTCTTTAGCATCATATCCACCATGAACTATAGCACTGTTAGCTTTTGTAGTTCCATTCGAAACATCAGTATCTTTTTCTAAAACAGCGATTTTTAAATTGTACTTAGAAAGTTCTCTAGCGATACCAGTTCCAATAATACCAGCACCAATGATTAAAACATCATACATAATATACCCTCCTAGTTATATAGCAAAAAAGAGAGCCGAAAAAGAAGGATGGGTTAATATCCGTCTTTTTTTAGCTCTCTTCATCTCTATTGCTATTATTTAATTTTTATTTATAACACAATATACTACTTTTTTTTGAATTAGTCAAGTTCCCATTCCAAAGATCTTTCAACAGCTCTTTTCCACTTGCTGTGTTTTTTATCTCTATCCTCTTCGGACATATTAGGTATGAAAGTTTTTTCAAGGCACCAGTTCTTTTTGATTTCACTTTTATCATTCCAGAACCCTACAGAGAGTCCAGCTAAGTATGCTGCACCTAAAGCGGTAGTTTCAAGAGTGGATGGTCTGTCCACTGGTTTTCCAATGATATCAGCTTGGAATTGCATTAAGAAATTGTTAGCAGATGCACCACCATCAACTTTTAAAGATTTTAACTCAATGCCAGAATCCTCTTGCATAGCTTCTAAAACATCTCTTGTTTGATAAGCAATAGACTCAAGAGTAGCTCTAATTATATGGTTTTTATTGGCTCCTCTAGTTAATCCTACAATAGCTCCTCTAGCATACATATCCCAATGTGGAGTTCCTAAACCAACAAAAGCTGGAACAAAATATACTCCCCCATTATCTTTAACTTGAGTTGCAAAATATTCAGTATCTTTTGAATCAGAAATTAGTTTCATCTCATCTCTTAACCATTGAACAGCAGCTCCAGCAACAAAGATACTTCCCTCAAGAGCATACTCTATTTTTCCATCAAGACCAATTGCAATTGTAGTAAGAAGCCCGTTTTTACTTGGGTACATTCTACTACCGGTATTCATAAGCATGAAACAACCAGTTCCATAAGTATTTTTAGCTTCCCCTTTTTCAAAACAAGCTTGTCCAAACAGTGCAGCTTGTTGATCTCCAGCAACTCCACAGATAGGAACTCTATGTCCACCTTTTCCACCAAGATTTGCATAACCAAAAGTTCCACTTGAGTTCTTAACTTCAGGAAGGAGAGATTTAGGGATGTTGAGTTCGTTTAAAAGTTTTTCATCCCAACATAGATCTTTGATATTATAGATCATAGTTCTTGATGCGTTTGTATAGTCTGTAGCGTGAGATTTCCCGTTAGTTAACTTCCAAATTAACCAAGTATCAATTGTACCGAATAAAAGTTCCCCTTTTTCGGCCTGTTCTCTAGCACCTTCGACATTATCTAAAATCCATTTAATTTTAGTTCCTGAGAAATAGGCATCCACAACTAAACCTGTATTCTCTCTTATATATTCAGCAAGGCCTTTAGCTTTTAAATCATCACATATACTAGCTGTTCTTCTGCATTGCCAAACTATAGCGTTGTAAACAGGTTTACCAGTAAGTTTGTTCCAAACAACAGTAGTTTCTCTTTGATTGGTGATTCCTATTCCTATAACATCGTGTTGAGATATTCCAGATTTAGCGATGGCTTCAGCTAAAACTCCACTTTGACTAGCCCAAATTTCCATAGGATCATGCTCAACCCAACCCTCCTTAGGATAGATTTGTCTAAACTCTTTTTGAGCGCTAGCAACAATGTTTTGTTGTTCGTCAAAAATAATTGCTCTTGAGCTAGTTGTTCCTTGATCTAATGCGATTATATATTTCATAAAAACCTCCTAAGTTTATCTAAATAGCGCTGCAAAAGTGATTGCTCCAATAATTCCACCTACGATAGGTCCTGCAACTGGAACCCAAGCATAACTCCAATCAGAAGAGCCTTTATTAGCCATAGGAAGGAATGCGTGAACAATTCTTGGTCCTAAATCTCTAGCTGGATTAATAGCATAACCCGTAGGGCCACCTAAACTTAATCCTAAACTCCAAACATAGAAACCTGCTAGTAAAGGACCTAATATTCCTGTAAATCCTCTAACCATGTCTCCGTTTGGTAGAGTCGCAGTAAAGGCCTGATTGTTTGCATGACCAATAGCTAATAATCCAAAAACAAGCATAAAAGTTCCAATTGTTTCAGTTATAAAGTTCCATTTTAAATCTCTAATAGCTGGACCGGTAGAGAAAGAAGCTAGAATAGCCCCTTGATCAGTTGTTTCATCATAATGTCTTTTGTAAGCAAGATATACAAAAATTTGACCGAACATAGCACCAAAAATTTGAGCTAAAACATAACCTAAAACAAGGTTTGTAGGGAAAAGTCCTGCCATAGCAAAACCGACTGTAACAGCAGGATTTAAATGACCACCACTGATCCAACCGACAGCATAAGCTCCAGCCATAACTGCAAATCCCCAAGCAGTAGTAATTACAATCCAACCGGAATTATTTCCCTTACTTTTGTTAAGTACAACGTTAGCAACAACTCCATTACCGAGTAAAACTAAAATTGCAGTTCCAATAAATTCAGCTAAAAAAACGTTCATGATACCCTCCTAGATAATTTATTTATATTAAAAAAAGCTATTCAAAAAAAAGTTGTGTTCCTTTTGTTGAATAGCTTCTCTAATATCTCTGCTATACTAATCAATAATATTTAATTTTGTTGTAGATATAGCGATAGCTCCACTATTCAAGGCAATTTCAACATCTTCTTCATCGGATATTAAACCACCTGCAATGATGGGGATACTACTTTTTTTAGAAAGTTTTTGAATAATTTTAGGCATAATACCAGGCAGAATTTCAATAGCATCAATAAATGTTTCGTTAAAAAGTTTAAGAGTTGTATTTAAGGAGAGTGAATCAATTAGAAAACATCTTAAAACAACTAAAAAACCAACTTTATGTGCATATTTAGCCACTTGAGATTTTGTAGTGATTACGCCATCGGCAAAAGTATTATCTCTTAAGTAATCTATCGCAGAGTTATCTTTAGTATTAAGACCTTGGATCATATCAAGGTGAATAAAGCAAAGTTTTCCACTTGCTTTTATTTGTCGAGTAGTTTCTTCTATTGAGCAGATATCACTACTAAGTAGAAATATGATTTTAGAAGAACTTGAAATAGCATCTTCAAGACTATTGCTATTTTTGACAGCTAAAATTTTTTTGTTTTCAATTAAAATTTGTTTGAATTCTGAGGACATTTGAAGACTCCTTATGTAACTTATCAATAACAAGTATACTATATTAATTTTAAATGTCAATATAAAAACCATGAAATATTAAAATTTGACAAATGGAAAAAACTGAAGTATATAAGGGGAATAAAGGTAAAAAATGGAGGTAACTATGAAAAAATTAATCAATGAAAAAAAGAATATTGTAAAAGAGATGGTTGAAGGAATGATAAAAGCTTATCCTCAAAAATTAGAAGGATTGAAGGGTACATACATAATACTCAGAAAAGAAAAAAAGAATGGAAAAGTGGGTCTCGTGAGCGGTGGAGGAAGTGGTCATGAACCATCTCATGCTGGGTTTGTAGGCTATGGAATGCTTGATGCAGCAGTAGCGGGAGAGATATTTACATCTCCAAGTGCAGATAAAGTTTATGAAGGAATAAAAGCAGTGGATTCGGGTGCGGGAGTATTACTTATAATAAAAAATTACAGTGGGGATGTAATGAATTTTGAAATGGCAGCAGAAATGGCAGAAATGGATGGTATAAAAGTAAGAAAAGTAATAGTAGATGATGATATAGCTGTTGAAAATAGTACCTATACAGTTGGTAGAAGAGGGATTGCAGGGACAGTGTTTGTTCATAAAATTTTAGGAGCAGCGGCAGAAAAAGGATATTCTTTAGAGGAGCTAGAGAAGTTGGGAGCTAGAGTTGTTAAAAATATAAAAACGATGGGAATGGCTTTGAAACCATGTACAGTGCTAACGACTGGGAAAACTAGTTTTGATTTGGAAGAGGATGAAGTTGAAATAGGTTTGGGAATACACGGTGAACCTGGAACTCATAGAGAAAAAATTCAGAGTGCGGATAGACATACGGAGTATCTTTTAGAAAAAATTTTAAATGAGAGCGATATAGCTGATGAAAAAGTGGCTGTTCTTGTAAATGGATTGGGAGAGACAACCTTAATTGAATTATTTATTATAAACAATAAAGTGGCGGATATATTAGATCTAAAAAATATAAATGTTGTAAAAACATTGGTTGGGAATTATATGACATCTCTTGATATGGGTGGATTTTCAATAACTATATTGAAACTGGATAAAGAGATAGAGGAGTTATTAGGAGAAAAATCTGACACAATAGCTTTAAAAACTTTTTAGGAGGGCAAAAGATGGTAGTTTTAGAAATAGTTGAAAATATAGCCGATATAATAGAGCAGGAAAAAGATTATTTAACTGAATTGGATAGAGCTATTGGAGATAGTGACCATGGGACAAATCTATCTAGAGGATTTCAAAAGATTAAAGAGGAGAAAGAAGAGTTGAAAATGCTGAATTCTTCGGATTTATTCAATAGAATGGCAATGATTTTAATTTCAAATGTAGGTGGTGCTTCAGGTGCAATATATGGAACTGGCCTTATGAAAATAGCTCAAAGTTTAAAGGGGAAAGATACTTTGGATATGGATACAATGATTGTGGCCCTAGATGCGATGATAGCGGGAATAAAGATGAGAGGCAAGGCGGAACTAGGAGAAAAAACAATGCTGGATACAATCGTTCCAGCTGTTGAAGTTTTAAAAGTTGATAAAAATAAAAGTTTAAATATTCTTTTAGAAGAGGTGGAGACAGCTTCTAAAAAAGGAATGGAATCGACAGAAAATATGATGGCAACAAAAGGAAGGGCTAGTTATTTAGGTGAAAGAAGCAGAGGACATATAGACCCCGGAGCGATGTCTTCATATTTAATAATAAAAACAATCTGT
>NZ_CAMTIK010000023.1 GCF_947072685.1 uncultured Cetobacterium sp.
TTGTTATGTTATTTTTTGAGCATGTTTTATATTATACGTCAATATACATATAAATACAATATTTTTATTACATACACATGTTATGTAATTTTATTTTTTTAAAGAACGGTGTTATGAAATAAAAGCGAAAATAGAAAAAGAGGCTATTACTAGCCTCTTTAAAAGGAAAAATATCGAAAATTAGTTATTGTTATGCTTTTATAACCTTGTCATTTGACTCCATGAAAGTTAAGTACTCCTCTTTAGTCATGACAGGTTTAAAGTTTGCTAAAATCTCTTTTGCTTTTGTAGCATCTCCAAACAATAGCTCAACAACTGTTAGTGCCATTGCTTTTGCCGGCATTAAGATTGCAATCTCTTCATCTACTGTAGTAAACTCTCTTGTATGTAAAGCTCCTTTGATTCCACCAAACATAGGATGAAGTGTCGGCATTAGATGAGATACGTCACCAAAATCAAATGATCCTGTGAAGTCTCCACCTTTTATCATATCATCTTTTAATCCTAAGTACTCTACGTTATTTGCTAAAACATCTTCCATAGAATCATGTCTTAATATTGGTAGGTATCCAGGTATCTCAGTTAATTCAATCTCTGCTCCAACAGCATACGCTCCAGCTATTAAAGCTCTATTAACCTTTCTATTGGCATCAATCATTCCTTCAATAGTTCTGGCTCTTACATATGATTCCATTCTTACATCTGCTGGAACTGAGTTTACAATATCTCCACCTTTTGTAATAATTGGGTGGAATCTAACTCTATCGCTATCTTTAAATGTTTCTCTTTGTGCATGAACATTATTTATTCCTAACATCGCTGCATTCAATGCATTTATTCCTTCATGTGGAGCTGATCCAGCATGTGCTTCTTTTCCTATAAATTTAACTGTTTTCCCTATAAATCCATTACTTACAGGACCTGTTAAAACTTTTTTATCTCCTAAATCAAGAGCGTGAAACATAAGTGACATATCAACATCATCAAAAGCTCCATTATATATTAACTCCTGCTTACCACCAAAATATTTTATCTTTCCAGATTCTCTTAACTTTGTTCTGTACTCTAATTCAACAAACTCCTCCGCCGGTGTTGCCATAAAATCAACTTTTCCACCTAACTCTTCTAAAATTCCAGATTTTATAAGACCTGTTGCTGCTCCTAACATTCCAGCAATTTGAATATGATGTCCACAAGCATGAACTGCCCCTAATTCATTTGAATCAGAATGGTCTCCACAAGAAATTGCATCCAATTCTCCTAATATCGCTATTTTTGGACCTGTTGCATCCTTATTAGCTCTCGCTCTACATCCAGTATAAGCAATCCCTTCTTCAACTTCTAATCCTAATTCAGTTTGAAAATAATTTGAAACTATTTTTGTCCCTTCAAACTCTTTATACCCAAACTCAGGATTATCATACATAGCTTTTCCAGCCTTTAATATTATCTCTCTATTTTCATCAATAGTCTTTATTACTCTATCTTTAATTTCATTTATATTCATATTGAGCCTCCCATAAAATTTAAATTATATTTACTGATATTTAAATTACTCCTTGATATGTTAAAACTGTTTGAGCTATAAGTGCACAAGCAAAGAATATTGTTGTAAATACTACAACTGCGATTATAACAATTTTCCACGACATAGCTTTTAACTGTTCAATCTTATCTCCAACGGATATTCCTGCAAATGCTAAGAGTGGAGTACACAGTGGCATAAACTCTACCGTTCCTATTTCAGGTGCTATAATCTTTGCAAAAGGTAGTGCTTGAATACTCACTATCATTCCAACTATTGTTGAAAGTGCATATGCTGGTAGCGGAAATTTAGGAAACATATCTTTAACTGCGAAACAAAGAAGTGCTAACGCTATTATTAAAAACATTCCTGGAATTGCTCCTACAAATTGTTTCTTCATTCCAATTGCTTGTCCTGTCAATACTATAACTCCTGCCATAGACATCAATAAAAAGTATATTAAATATTTTTTCAAATCAAAACTACGCATATTTTTCCACTTCCTTTTTTAAAAATTTTGGTTCTAATTTTTTATAATACCACTCTGTAAACGGAAGTGATATAAACACCAAAATATTTACTCCTGTTAATCCTGAAAGCATATTACTTGTTGATGCGTATGCAAATACTTGTTCAGCATATTGAGGTCCTACAACTTCTGCTAACGATGAAGCTGCAGCTGTCATCATGCTTCCACTCCCTACACCACAAGCCATTCCTAATGCTAATGGATGAAGTCCACTGTATATAGATATTGATCCTAAAATTCCAAAATAAATTGTTCCTACTATAGTTCCTGCTAAATACACACCTAAAACTCCGCTTCCCTCTGGTGAAGAGATTCCATATTTTTCTCCAATTACACCTAATGAGGCCTCTCTACTTATACTCGAACCAGCTCCTATCGTCTCCCTTTTAAGTCCTAATTTTAATGCTAAAGGAACTGCTATTATAGGGGCTAATATATGTCCTAACTCCTGTGCTAAAAATGCCGGTCCTGCTTGAATTATTTTTTCTATATTAGGACCTACAAATGTTCCTAATTTTATTCCTAACATCAGAAGAATAAGCATAACCATATCACAAGCTATTTTCATCTCTTTTTCTCCGATAATATCTCTTAATTTTTGAATCTTTTTTCCTAATAAATCAGGAGTTAACATCATTCCAATAATAACCGCAAATAGCATTGGAAATAAAGCTACTTTTCCTAGTTGTACTTTCCCAATTTTTTCACAGACTAATGAAATTATTGTTACAACTAAAAATACATTAATTGTACTTCTTTTCATAATAATTCCCTCTTTTCTATAACTTTTTTTATTTACCTATCCCAATAATACTTTTTCGTCTTTAATAGGTCTTTAATTATCTTTTTAGATAATACTATTTTTTAAAGATAAAGTCAAGCTAAAATTCGTATTTTTTATTTATTTTTAAATTTAAACGTTCTTTTTCAGAACTGTTAACCTGCGTTTAACGTCAAATAAAAAAAGTTGGAAGTAACTTCACTACTTCCAACTTTTTTAAAAATTAAACTTTACTACTCGTCTAGGTCTGCCAACCTTAGAACAAAGCTCATACTCTATCGTAGTGGCAAATCCACTTTCTAAAATAGGTTTTATTACTCTATTTACGCTTCTTTCACTAATCTCCAACATTTCTGAGAGCTCTTTACTTGTGAATTCTCGTTTCCCTAAATTTTCTTGGATTGATTTAAGTTTATAAAGATATTTGGGACTAACTCCTATTTCTTTAGCTTCTTTTTTTATATTATCTGATACTTTAGCCATATAGTCCAATCTATTTTTCTTATAAAGAGGTCCTCTTATCTTGTTGTCTGAAAAAAGATAAGCTTCCCCTTTTTCGTGAATCAAACTTATTTCCAAAGCTTTTTTAGCATTTTTTGATGCCTCTTGAATATTTTCAGCATATCCAATACCTATCGCTAATTTATCGCTCGGAATTATCACTTCATTTAATAGTTTATAAAAATATTCCTGATTTTCACTTTTTTCTAATATTCTCTGAGTTGTAAAAAACATATACTCATCACTACCAAATTCTTGGTAATTTCCATGAATAATTTTAGAATATTTTAAAAACAATTGATTCAGTTTAATTTTAAACATGCTTTTGTCGTAAAAGTTTTCATCTTTTTTAGATTTTCTTATTATCTTTATTATTTTTATTCCAATTCTATTTTTATTGTTTTCATTAATTTGTATATCTTTTAAAAGATTTTCCATTTGATTAATTATCTCATTTTTCGAAGCTTGCAATCTATATACTGGAATATTTTTTAATTTAAAATAATCATATACGTAACCAAAAGATGTCAATATACAATTCACCTTATTTTGAGCTAAATTTTTTATATGTTCATCTAAAAAATCAGTTTCTTTTTTATTTTCATAATACTCTTGGACATCAATACTTGCTAGCTCTATTCCAAACTCTTCTAGAACTTGCTTTAATGTTTCTGTTTTTACTATATCTGCCCCTATTTTTAAGACCGTTAAATCTGAATAATCATTCCTTACTTTCCATAAAGCTTTTAATATTCCACCAACTTCTCTATTTGAATAAACAATTGGTATATCTAACTGTAACTGACTTATAATTTCTGAATAGACACCGATTCCTGTCGAATAAATCCCATCTACCTTCCCCTTTAATTCCTCTAAAAAATCTAAAGATTCTCCCAATTGATTAATTTTATAAGATAAAAAAGTTACTTCAGAATACTGAACTGATAAAGTTCTAAATATTTTTTCTACTGAATCTGGGTATCCTATAATAGCTATTTTCATCTGTTACTCTCCCACCGTTAATTTAAATTACTTTCCACAACATTTTTTATATTTTTTTCCAGATCCACATAGACATGGGTCATTTCTTCCAATTTTATCGTCTTTTACTATTGTACCTTGAAGAGGTAACCATCCATTATAAAACCACTTACCATCTTTTTTTACAAATCTACTTTTTTCATGGTGAACTGTTAATTTTCCATTTTCTCTATAAGATGCTTTGAACTCTACTATTCCTTCATCATCACCATCTTGTCCCTCTTCAGTTGATATAATTTCTAATCCTAACCATTCCGATTCCGTCGCCCAATTTTTTGTCTCTTGAACATCTAAGTCATGTCTTGTATCTGGATCTTGAGTTTCAACTAAAAAATCTATATCTCCAGTTTCAAAAGCATTATATCTTGCTCTCATCAACTCTTCTGCAGTTTTAAAATCATTTAACATATTCTTTACTCCTTTGTTTTATTTAATAGTTCCAAGTCTTTTTCAAGTTTTTTAGTTTTTTTATATATTTCATTAATTCTAAATTCCAAAGAATTTAGAATCCAAAATTGAAAATGACTTGCTCTTTGAGATTCATAGAACATCCAAATTAGCTTTATAACACCAAACAGTATTGCTACTTGAACAGCTAAAGAAGGAGTAATTCTGTTGAATACACCACCTAAAACTAAAAGAGCTACAATAATAACTATCAATAATGTATTCACTATTTTATTTTGTTTATTATTAGAGCCACCGATTTGACCTACAATATTCCTAATTCTTTCTTTTTCTTTCTGGAATTCTTGTAACTCTTCTCTTAATTGTTCTTCCCCTCTCAAAATTCCTCCTTTTAAACTCCCCAATCTCTAGGATATCTAAACTCTCTTCCGATAGTTCTTGTAGATATCTTTGCTATCAACGGTAATTTTCTTTTGTATTGTGATATTTTTATTTTCCAAATTACTTTATTCACTATTTCTTCAGGATATCCTGCGTCTATAATATCCTCTTTTTTCTCTCTTTCATCTATCAATCGATATAAAATTTCATCTGCCAATTTATATGAAAATCCTAATTCACTTTCGTCTGTTTGTCCTTCCCATAAATCAGCACTTGGTTTTTTATCTATCAAAGGGGCTGGAACACCCATATGTTTTGATAACTCCCAAATCTGTGTCTTATATAGATCTCCAATTACATTTATAGCCGAGGCTGCATCTCCAAACTGAGTGCTATATCCTAATAACATCTCTGTTTTATTAGAAGTTCCCAAAACTAGTGCTTTTTCTTTAGCTGAATGATCAAATAAAATACACATTCTTTCCCTTGCCATTCTATTTCCTTTTCTAAGACCATCCATATCAGGATTCATCAAGAAATAAGGTTCAACCATAGGTGTTATCTCTATCACTTTTGACTTTATTCCTAAATCTTCGACAACTAATCTAGCATGCTCAATACTTTCTTTGCTCGATGTTTTATAAGGCATAAGTATTCCTAAAACATTTTCAGCACCGAAAGCTTTTGCTGCTAAATAAGCAACTATTGCTGAGTCTATTCCTCCTGAAAGTCCTAAAACTACTTTAGAAAACCCAACTTTTGTAGCCTCTTCTTTTAAAAAATTAATCAATATATTTTCAACTAAATTTAAATCTAAATCTAATTTACAATCCATTCCAATTTCTCCTATTTATATAAATCTTTTAAGTGCTCAGCTAAATCCATATCCAGTCCAAATTTACCTAATTTACATGCTCTGTAGTCTCTTAGTAATGTATATGTTGCTTGTTGAACATTTAAATGTCCACCTTTTTGTAACATGTTCATTCTAAGTGCTATTGATTCTAGTAACCCTCCAGAAACTTGATCAAAATCCTCATCGTGAAGTTTGTATTTATCTTTTAATACATTTTTCATTCCCATAGCAAGCATCTTTTCTATTAAAATACACGCAACTTCATCAATTGGTAATATTTCATCTCTGATTGCTCCACTTATAGCTAAGTTATATCCAACTTCTTGATTTTCGAATTTTGGCCATAATATTCCTGGCGTATCTAGAAGTTCTAATCCCTCTTTTATTCTAATCCACTGTTTTCCTCTTGTAAATCCTGGTTTATTTCCTACTGCAGCACTATTTTTTCCAACTATTCTATTTATTAGTCTAGACTTCCCAACATTTGGAATTCCTGCAATCATAAGTCTTGTATTTATTTTTCTTAAACCTTTTTTTAATAACTTTTCTTTTTTCTCTTTAGAAACCTTCTCTATTATTGTATAAAGGGCTTTTATATTAAATCCTGTCTCCGCTGAAAGTTCTAAAACCTCATCTGCAAAATTATTTTCTTTAAAGAATTTTTTCCAAAAAGCGATCTCATTTTTTGTAACTAAATCAGCTTTATTTATAACTATAACTCTTTTTTTATTTTTAGCAAAACTTGCTATATCAGGATTTTTACTTGATAGAGGAATTCTAGCATCCACAACTTCAAGAACTATGTCTATTAAAGGCATATTCTCCTTTATCAAATCTTTTGTTTTTTTCATATGACCTGGATACCAGTTTATTTTTGTCATTGCCATTTTACTTCACCTCTATTTTTCGTTACCTTTTATTAGAAGAACTATCTCTCCCTTTATAGGATTTTTAGCTAATTTTTCTCTCAGCTCTGTTGTTGTTCCTCTCAAAATCTCTTCATATAATTTTGTTATCTCTCTCACTATTACAACTTCTCTAATACCTATAAATGTTTCAATATCTCCTAATGTTTTTTCTATTCTATGAGGTGATTCAAAAATTATTATAGTTCTTTCTTCTGTTGCTAAAGATTTTAAAAGTGTTTGTCTTCCTTTTTTCTTAGGTAAAAACCCTTCAAAGCAGAATCTTCTCGTTGATATTCCTGCTACCGAAGCTGCTGCTGTCATTGCACTGGCTCCTGGAATTGGAACCACTTTTATCCCTCTTTTTAAAGCTTCATCAACCATTTCAAATCCTGGATCTGAAATGCACGGTGTACCTGCATCTGTAACTAAAGCAATTTTATTTCCATTCTCTAGCATATTTGCTATATTTGCTATTTGATGCATTTTTGTATGCTCATCATATCTATATACAATTTTTTCTATCCCTAAATGATTTAGTAACTTTTTTGTTACTCTTGTATCCTCTGCAAAAACAAAATCGACCTCTTCAAAGGTCTTTATTGCTCTAAGTGTTATATCATCTAAATTTCCTATTGGTGTTGCCACTATATAAAGCATTTTCTACCTCTTTCTACTTATTTTTTCTCTAGAAGTTTATTCATTTCCAAAACTGCTCTATCCAATTGAATATCCCCTTTGGACATTATTTTTTTAGCTTCCTCTTCGCCCTTAACTTCTTTTATAATTTCATTCCTATTCTCTTTTGTTTCCTCTTCATTTACATTAGTCACAAAACCATTAAAAAATAAGAAGTCATCCTTTTCTTCTACTAAAATATCAGGTTCAATCCCTTTTCCATGTATAGATACTCCACTAGGAGTATAATATTTGGCAATTGTAATTTTTATTCCATCCCCATCCGGTAAAGGTAATAATGTTTGAACACTTCCTTTTCCAAAACTTTTTTCTCCTATTAAGATTCCTCTTTTATAATCTTTAATAGCACCCGATACAATCTCTGAAGCTGATGCACTTCCTTCATTTATCAAAATTATTAATGGAAAATCTCCGAAATATTTTCCTTCTCTATATGCTATCTCTTCATCTCCTGTTTTTCCTTTAGTGCTCACAATTTTACCTTCTGGAATAAACATAGATGAAATTTTTACAGCCTGTCCTAAAGATCCTCCTGGGTTACTTCTTAAATCTAAAATTATCCCTTTAGCTCCTTTTTTCAAAAGACCTTCTAAATCTTTTTTTACATCTTTGTAAACATCCTCGCCAAATTGAGTCAATCTTAAATAGCCGATATTCTTATCTATTATTCTACTTTTAACATATTTCAACTCTATTATTGATCTTTTTAGTTCAACATCTTTCGTTTCTTTGGCTTCCTCTCTATAAACTGTAAGTTTTACTGAAGTTCCTGGTTCACCTTTTAATTTTTTAACACACTGCTCACTTGTTAATTTATAAGTACTTTCTCCATCTATTGCAACTATTTTATCTTTAGCTTTAATTCCTGCTAAGTATGCTGGTGTGTCTTCGATTGGAGATACAACTAACAAAGGTTCATCTGATTTCTTTTGGATAACCATTCCTACGCCAGCGTATTTCCCTTCTATATCCTCTTTAAAACTTTCTAACTCCTCTTTAGTAAAATACGTAGAGTGAGGATCATCTAAAGATTCCATCATACCTTTTAAAGCTCCTTGCATCAGAGTTATATTTGTGGGATCTTTTTCGCCACCCACATGATTTTCTTTTATAATATTCATAATATCAGACATCTCTTTTAACTCTTTTATATTTGTGATAAATCCATTATCTACCGAATAAGATGTTGCTGTATTCACAAGCATCATTCCGGATAAAAATAGTGCTACTCCAGTATTTCTCAACAGTTTTATCATATAGCTCCTCCCAAGTTCTTTCCTAACTTTACAACAGCTTCAATATTAATCTGAGAGTCATCTTCTCCTAATTCAAATAGGGAGATATACTCCACATTCCCCTTAGTTCCTGTAATTGGTGAAAAATCTAAGGCCTTTAATCTAAGCCCTGCCTTTTTTGCTTCTTCCACAACCATCTCTATTGCCATTAGATGTTTCTTACTATCTTTAACTATTCCACCTTTTTCAATATTTTCCTTTCCAACTTCAAACTGTGGCTTTATTAAAGCCATAAGTTTTGTTTCAGAATTAAAAAATTTAATCAGATGTTCTATAACTTTTGTTATTGATATAAACGATACATCCATTACTATATAATCTGGTTTTTCATTGTTTAAATCAACTGAAGTCAAATCTTTTATATGCATATTTTCTAAAGACTTAACCCTATTATCATTTCTCAATTTCCAATCAAGTTGATTTGTCCCAACATCCACAGCATAAACAAATTTTGCTCCATTTTGCAAAGAACAATCTGTAAACCCTCCTGTTGAAGATCCTACATCTAAAACAACTTTATCCTGAAAATTTATATTAAAAACTGAAATAGCTTTCTCCAACTTCATTCCACCACGGCTTACATACTTACATGCGTCACCTTTTACTCTTATAACAGGTTCATCATCTATTTTTATAGATGTTCCTGCTTTATCTATTTTTTTTTCATTTATTATAACTAATCCTGCCATTATTGCTCTTTTTGCTTTTTCTCTAGTTTCGTAAAATCCTTTTTCAACTAGAAGAACATCTACTCTTTCTTTCATTCGTTCCCTTCCTTTTCAAAGATTTTAATATCTTCTAGATAATTAAGCAATGGATTTTCTAGTATTAAATTTTCAAATCCCTCTCTATCTACAGCCTTTATTAACTTTTCTGTTTCTCTTACTCTTTTAGTAAAGAAATCATCTCCTATAGGAATTTTCTTTTTACTTTTATAATAACCCAATAATTGCTTTGTATTTTTTAATCTCAATTCGTGTTTAGCTCTTTTTAATCTATCTTTAATTACACCTGTAGTACAACTAAATTTTTTAGCTACTTCATCGATATTTAATCCTTCACTCATCAGCTTTAATATTTTATCTGCACCGATAGGGTTAATTCTATGATACTTCGCCGAATACATATCAGCTCTATGAACAATATGAGCCTCTTTAGTATTGGGTTGAATTTTCCCCCATTTTCCATGATGTGAAATAACTATATGTGTTATATTTTTCTTTATTTTATCTATTATTTTTAGATTTAAAGCCTCTTCAATCTCATTTAAAACCTTCTCAGCTTCTTTTATAATATACTCTGGTTTTTTTATCATCATTTGAGAATGTGATAATTTTTCATCAGCTTTTCTAATACTTCCCTTACTTAAATCGTGAATAATAACCCCAACTACTATAGAAAAAAATTCTACTCTTTCTCTCGCTTCTTTTAAATCTCTAAAATCTCTTCTTATCTCTTCAAAAGATATTTTTAATACATCATATGTATGCGTAGTTATCTTTACTCCCTGGTCATCGTGATGATCTAAATCCAAAACCATCTCGTGTTCTAGTAGTAACTTGATAAACTTTAGTGCATTACTATTTTTCGCCATTAATGCTACCCTCAATTCTATCTATTAGTTTTTTGCCTCTTAGGCCATAATCTTCTAGAAGTATATTTCTTGATCCATGCGGAATAGATACACTATCTAGAGCTATTATATTTATTTTAATTTTAATTTTTTTCTCATTTAAAAATTCTAAAATCTCAGAACCAAATCCGCCTCTTTCATATCCATCTTCAAATGTAAATATATTTGTATATTTTGAAAATTCATCTAAAATGAAGTCTTCATCTAATGGTCTTATTGATGAACAACTTACTATTGTTCCATCCAATCCCTTTTCTCTAAGTTTTTCTTCTATCTCAATTACTTCTTTTAACATTGCTCCTGTTGCTAAATAAAGATTTTTTGTTCCTTTTTTTACTTCTGTCCACTTTCCTAATTCGAACTCTAAATCATTTTTCAATTCAAAATTTTTCCCTCTAGGAAATCTTATGGCTAAAGGTCCACTTTTAAAATCTTTTGAAAATTCTAATACTTTCTCTAACTCTTTCCCTGTTGTAGGTGCTATAACTCTATAATTTGGCATGCTTAAAAACATATTCAAATCATGTATTCCTTGATGAGTCTTCCCATCTTCTCCAACTATTCCTGCTCTGTCAACAATAAATCTAACTGGTAGGTTTTGAAGTCCCACATCATGAATCATTTGATCAAAAGCCCTTTGAAAAAAAGTTGAATAAATAGCCACATAGGGTTTCTTTCCAGATATTGCCAATCCTGCAGCAAATGTAACACCATGCCCTTCTGCTATTCCTACGTCTATACATCTATTTTCAAATCTATTTTTGAACTCTCCTAGTCCTGTTCCTTTTATCATTGCTGCTGAGATAGCATAGATCTCATTATCTTTTTCAGCAATCTCTACTAATTTTTTACCAAAAATACTTGAGTAGCTTTTTTCGCCTGACTCAACTTCTCCTGTTTCTGGGTTAAATGGTGATATCCCATGAAACTTTTCTTTATTTTCTTCTGCTAAATGGTAACCTTTTCCTTTTTCTGTTTTTATGTGCACAAAAACAGGCCCTTCCATATCTTTTGCAATGGATAAAGTTTTTATCAATGACTCTAAATTATGACCATCTATAACTCCTAAAAATTGATATCCTAAAACTTCAGATATGCTTGACGGTAAAAAGAATTGTTTAACAGAATACTCTATTCTTTCTAGCAAGTTTTTTAATTGAAC
This sequence comes from uncultured Cetobacterium sp., assembly GCF_947072685.1. Taxonomy (GTDB): domain Bacteria; phylum Fusobacteriota; class Fusobacteriia; order Fusobacteriales; family Fusobacteriaceae; genus Cetobacterium_A. The sequence continues at coordinate 11,717 of NZ_CAMTIK010000023.1, forward strand.
TCCCACTCGCCCTTTACTGACTATGTCTCTAATATCTTTTCTGATGTTCATATAAGCGTTACTCACCATCAATCTACCAAAAAAGTTAGATAATGAGCCCACATTTTTCCCGATAGACATTTCATTATCATTAAGTATAACTATTAAATTTTTTATATTTTCTCCAATATTATTTAACGCTTCTAAAGAATGTCCATTAGCTATTGACGCATCTCCTACAACAACTATTACTTTGTTATTTGGATTAGCTGTGGCTATTCCTGCCCCTGCCGACAATGCGCTGCCCGCATGACCTGAAATAAAAAAGTCGTAACAACTTTCTTTAGGGTCTAAAAATGGTCCTATCCCATTTTTTGTTCTCAATGTACCAAACTTTTCTTTTCTTCCTGTCAATAATTTATAAACGTATGATTGGTGTCCTACGTCAAAAAGTACTTTATCATTCGGTAGATCAAAAATTTCGTATATTGCCTGAGTTAATTCTACAACTCCCAGATTAGGTGCCAAATGTCCACCATTTTTACTAGTTATCTCTATCAGTGTATTTCTAATATCTTCGCTTTCTTTTTTTAATTTCTCGATGTATTCCTTATCTACCTTCATACTCTCCATCCTTAAGCTTGAATATAACCTTTGAATAAAAAGGCTACAACCACTCCTAATATAGCCCCCACTAAAACTTCCATAGGACTGTGCCCCAGAAGCTCTTTCAATTTTTCATCGTGTAATTTCTCCCCCACTTTTGCTGCAAATCTATCTAGTAAGGTATTTAATAATCCTGCATGTTTTCCTGCAGCTCTTCTTATTCCCGCAGCATCATACATAACAACCCCTGCTAAAACAAATGCTATTGCAAAAATGCTACTTTGTGTCCCATGAGCAATACCTATTGCTGTACTAAGTGATGCCATTGTTGAAGAATGGGAGCTTGGCATTCCCCCAGTTTCAAAGATTCTTCTAATATTTAGTTTTTTATCTATAAATATTGTTATTATCACTTTATAAAACTGAGCTATAAACCAAGCTATAAACACTACATCTAGAATTCTATTGCCTAAAATTATTCCTTTTTCCATAGTCTTTCCCCACTCTCTATTTTTTTACTTTATTCCTTTTAATTCTAAAGATATTGATGGTTTTTCTTCGCTCTCTTTATAGAAAGTTATTGTTCTTCCTATTATTGAAACAACTTCTGCACCTATTGCATCAGCTATTTGATAAGCAACCTCTTTTTTTTCAACTTCTGAATTTTGAAGAATTTTTACTTTTATTAATTCTCTTGGAGCTATTGCATCAGCTACCCCTTGAGCTAAAGTTTCTGAAAACCCTTCTTTTCCTACTCTAAATATTGCGTCTAAATTGTGAGCTCTCTTTTTTAAAAATGCTCTCTTCTTACTTGTTAAATTCATTTTTTCTCCTCTTTATCTCTTAAATTCTTTTTATACATCCATGATGATTGGTAATATTACTGGTGTTCTTTTTATTCTGTTATAGAAGAATCTACTAGCTATATCTCTAACACTATTTTTTATAGTTGTCCAATCTTTTACGCCAGTTTCTTCAAATTCTTTTAATTTTACTTTTATATGTTCATTGGCCTCATTTAATATTACTTCTGAGTCTCTTGAATAAACAAATCCTCTTGTTACAATATCTGGTCCGCTTAGAACTTTTCCTGTTTCTTTATCCATAGTGAATACAACGATTACAACCCCATCTTGCGATAGTTGCTGTCTATCTTTTAACACTATATGCCCTATATCTCCAACACCAAGTCCATCAACCAGTGTTGCTCCTGCATTAACTTTTCCTTTTATTTTTGCACTTGTTTTAGTCACTTCAACCTTACTTCCATTAGTTGCAATAACTATGTTGTTTTTTGAAATTCCAGTTTCAATAGCAGTCTCTTTGTGAGCCTTTAGCATTTTGAACTCTCCATGTACAGGCATAAAATTCTTAGGCTTAATCAAGTTTAACATCAATTTTTGTTCCTCTTTACTAGCATGTCCCGATACATGTATTCCTGCTATCTTTTTGAATACAACTTCTGCATCGTATTTTAAAAGACTATTTATATTATTTGAAACTGCTCTTTCATTTCCAGGAATCGGCGTTGCAGAAATAATTACTGTATCCCCTTCTTTCACCTTCGTATGTTTGTGCATATTTTTTGCAATTCTTGAAAGAGCCGCCATTGGTTCTCCTTGTGTTCCAGTACAGAGAATTACAACTTTATTATCTTTCATCTTATCAACATCAGATAAATTTATCATTATATTTTCAGGAAGTTTTAAATATCCTAATGATGAGGCTATATCAAATACTTTCACTAAACTTCTTCCATCAATAGCTATTTTTCTTCCATATTCATGAGCTATATTTACAATTTGTTGTAATCTATGAACATGCGATGCAAAGGCAGCAACAATTATTCTCCCTTTAGCTTTTGTAAACTCAACTTTAAAGGCTTCTCCAACTGTCTTTTCAGATGGTGTAAATCCTTCTATTTCAGAGTTTGTTGAATCTGATAAAAGTAAATCTACCCCCTCCTCACCAATCTGAGCAAGTCTTAAAAAGTCTACCCCATCTCCATCTACTGGAGTTAAATCAATTTTAAAGTCACCTGTATACATAACTCTTCCTGCTGGAGTTGTAACAACTACTGCATAAGCATCCGCTATTGAATGTGTCACTCCAACAAATTCAACTTCAAAATACTTTCCTATTTTTATCTTATCTCTACCTTTTACTTCTCTCATCTTTGGAAGTACTTTAGATACATCTCCATTTTCAAACTTAGACTTAATCAATGCCAGCGTTAATTTTCCCCCATGAACAGGAATATTTTTATCTATCTTTTGATAAAGATAAGGAATTGAACCTATGTGATCCTCATGACCATGTGTTATAAAAAGTCCTTTTATTTTATCTCTGTTGCTTTCTATATAACTAAAATCCGGGATAACTAAATCTATTCCTAAAAGTCCATCATCTGGGAATGTAACCCCAGAGTCAATTATAATTATCTCATCTCTGTATTGAACTAAAGTCATATTTTTTCCAATTTCATCCAATCCACCTAACGGGATAACATACATTTTTTCTTCTTTCTCTAACTTTAGAGGAGTTTTATTTTCAACCTCTGTATTCTCTTCTTTTTCTATTTTTTTAGGAACTCTTTTTTTCGATATCTGTTCCTCTTTTAATTCTGCTGGTTTTTTTACTTCTCCTGCCACCACATCTTCTGTTTTTTTCTCTGTGGCTTTAGGTTTATTATAATACTTTTTTCGTTTTGGTTTTTTCTTTACTGTGTCTTTCTCCTTTTCAGTAATATTTTCTAAATTCATTTCATCTCCTCATTGTAATATTCCAAATATTTGTCCACAAATTTTTTAGCTACTCCTCCAGCCACACTTCCACCTCCACCTGCTCCTTCTAAAAGAACTGTGAATACTACTTTAGGTTGTTTGTCAGCAGGAAAGTATCCTGCAACAAGTGCATGTGTCTCATCAAACTTTGAGTTCTGAGCTGATCCACTTTTTGCTCCAATTGATAGTCCTGGCGTTCTTAAAGACTTCGTAGTTCCATTATTTTTTTCCACTGTATTTATCAATGCTTTATTTAAAACATCATAATACCAACCTGGCAAATTATTTTCATATAAAACCTCTGGTTTTATATCTATTCTGTCTTTTCCATTTTCCATATAATCAACTACATGCGGAACATAAGCTTTCCCTCTGTTTGCTAATCCCATATATGAGATTGCCACTTGAAGAGGAGTTACTAATAAATACCCTTGGCCTATTGAAAGATTTATTGTATCTCCCTTAAACCACCCTTGTTTAAATCTTTTCTTTTTCCATTTTTCATTAGGTAAAATCCCCGATCTTTCACCAAAAACATCTATATTTGTTAACTTTCCATATCCAAATTTTCCAGCTGTATCAACTATAGATTCATGCCCAAACTCATCGGCATACTTATAATAGTATGGATTAACTGATTCAATTATAGATTTTTCAAAATCCACAGTTCCATGTCCACCTTTTTTCCATGCTTTCCAACTCCATTTTCCAATACTATAAACCCCATTATCATAAATCTTTGTTTTGGGACTTAAGCCGTTATTAAAAAATGAAAATGCTGAAAATGGTTTGAAAACTGAACCTGGCGGATATTCACCTGCTAAACTTTTATTTGTTAATGGTTTTCTTGGATCCCCTGTTATTTCTGCCCATTCTTCCTGAGATATTCTAGAACTAAATGTTGTCAGTGAATAGGTTGGATAGCTCACCATAGTTAAAACTTTTCCTGTTTGAGCATCTAATGCTATCAGAGAACCCGTTAAATTTCTCTCTTCAAAAAGTTTTTCCATATCCTTTTGAAGCCTCATATCCAACGAAAGATGCAAATTATATCCTTCAACTGGATTTTTACTTTTCTCTATTTTCTGTGCTTTATTTAAGGCATTTACCTCTATATAATCATATCCAGGTTTCCCTTTCATTTGAAAATCATAAATTCTTTCGATTCCAGTCTTTCCCACAATATCTCTTGGTGAATAACCTTGGTCTTTTAAATTTTCATATTCTTTTTCCGTAATTTTTTTTACGTATCCTACTGTATGAGCTGCTAAGGTATCATATATATATTTTCTTTTTGAATAACTTTGAACTTCTAAATATGGATAATCACCTATTTTTTCCATCAATTTATGTGCTAATCCTAAATCTAAATCTTCTACAAGTATATTCTCCTTAGTGTATGGTACAATTTCTCCATATTTAATCCTCTTTTGTAAATAATCTTCTGTATAACCAGTAACCTCTTTCATCTCTTTTAGTTGTTTTTCATCTATATGTCTTTGATTCAAATATACCAATCGATATCCTAAAGTGTTTGTTACAATTAATTCTCCATTGGAATCATAAATATTTCCTCTTTCAGCTTCAATTTTTCTTAATTTTACACGATTTTTTTGGGCTAAATAGTTGTATTTATCCTTTTTTACAATCTGCAAATAAGCCATCCTAGATCCCAATAGTAAAAAAGCAACAAATATTAACCCCTTATATATATCTCCTCTAAATTCAAAACTTTTCCCCAGTTTTATTCCAAGATCTTTTTTCACTTAGTTGCTCTCCTCATATATAATAAATTAATTGCAAAATAAAATATTGAAAGAAACAAGATATTTACTATGATTAAAGGACTCCCTATATATTTTTTCCAGACTACAATTTGTAAAATAGATAGAATATAAATATTCCCAATATTGTAGTCAAAATTTATAAAATAAAGATAATAAAAAACAATGTTTATCCCTATAAATATAAAACCGTAAGCTGGTTCACTTGAATGTAAAGCTAAAATAATTGCTAATATAGGAAATAAAAATACTATTTTTTTCTCTTTTTTATATGATAAATAAGCCAGATATGGCATTATTAAAAATCCTTTTGATGACATTTGTGGAATACTATCTAATATAAATATAAATAATATCGAGATAAAATCTAGCATTTTCACTCCTTATAATCTTAGTTCATTAAGATGTTCAATTTATTATCTAGACTATTATTTTCAATCATACTCACAATGTTGAGTTTTTTAGCAACTTTTAAAGCTGTGTAATAGTCCTCTTTATTGTATTCTATAACAGGTTTTTCTAATTTTTTAGATTCATTTTTTAAATTAACATTTTTATATCCTAAATCTTCAAGTTCTTTTAAAGCTCCTTTTGCATCCGTTGAAGTTCCTTTTATATCAATTTTAAAATCAATATCTTTTTCTCTTCCTAAAATCAATACAACACTTGCTAATGTTGGGATATCATTATCCTCTTTTATTTTAAAGTATTTTTCATTTACATTTGTTAATATGTCTTCTAAATTTTCTTTTGTAGCTTCATTTATCTTTATTAAACTATAGTTTGTATTTTTTTCATAGTTTGCTGCTGTGTATGTTAGAGACAATTTGTTTTTTAACTTTTCACCAGTTTGTCTAGCATATCCACCAACTCCATTTGCATTCAGTATATCTACTACTATGTTCCCTGAACTTTTAAGTTCACCACCATATAGGTCTGAAAATAATGCCTGTGTTCCCGATGTCAGTATATATTTTTTATCCTCTATAACCATCTCCGGTATATTTCTTGCATTTTTCACATTTAATGAAATTTCACTATATTTAACAACTTTATAATTTGAGATTTTTTCTGGCAAAAAATTATTTATTGATCCAATTACCATTTCATAATTCCTAGAATCCACTAAATTTTTGATTGTTGTTTCTTTATCGACTTGGATATCAAAAGGAATTTTCACTGCAAGCTTATCCTCATATACAACTATAATATTATTTTTTCCTATAATTGCATACCGTTCCCACTTTTCTAAACTCTTATTATTTTTATTTAGATTGTATGTTAAAAATATACCTAAAAAAACTATAACAATCAGTGCTACAAATACATTTCCTAATGTTTTCATTCCAGTTTTATTTTTTCTAATCCCTTTTTCCCTTCTCATCTGCAATTAGTAGCTCCTTTTCTAAATTTGAAATTTCAACTTTCACTAATTCATTAACACTTGCGTTGATATTAAGTGTTTTTATTCTAAGGTAATTTTGACTATATCCATATGAATAACCGTCCTCTTTTATCTCTTCCACTAAAACTTCCAAATCTTTCTTTAAATATTTTTCTTTTCTTTCTTTGGACATTTCTTTTCTAAGTGCTTCTAATTTTTCTGCTCTTTGTTTTTTTATAACTCCATCAATTTTATCTGTAAATGTGCTCGCTAACGTTTTTTCTCTATCAGAATACTGGAATACATGTAAATCAGAAAAACCGATTTTTTTTATAAGGTTGTATGTATTTTCAAACATCTCGTCTGTCTCTCCAGGAAACCCAACTATAACATCTGCTGTATACTCCATATTTTCTATCGAATCTCTTAATTTCATAAGTCTTTCTTCTATTAAGTCCGCTCCATAATGTCTTCTCATCTTTTTTAAAACTGTATCATCACAAGACTGTAAAGAGATATGTAAATGAGGCATCAACCTTTTATTTTCCTTCATAATATCTATAAATTCATCTGATATTTTATCCGGATACATCGATCCAATTCTCACTCTTTCAACTCCGTTTAGTTTTATAACTTTTTCTAATAATTTTTCCAAATCTATATCTTCCTTTAAATCTTCTCCGTAAGCCCCTAGATTTATTCCTATTATTATAAACTCTTTAAAGCCTTCTTTCGTAAGAATTTCAATCTCATTGCAGATACTCTCTAAAGAACGAGATCTGCTCTTTCCTCTTCCAAAAGGTATTTTACAGTAAGAACAGAAGTTATTACAACCATCCTGGATTTTAATATACGCTCTTGACATCTCTCTTAAGGTTGCAAACTCATACTCTTCATAAGCTTTATCTTGGAATATATCTTCCGATAAAACTTTAGACTTTTTATTTTCTATATCTCTTATAAAATCAACCAATCCACTTTTGTTACTATTTCCAATTACAAAATCTATCTCTTCTATCTCTAATAGTTCTTTTGAATTTGTTTGAGCATAGCATCCTGTCACTATCACTATTGAATTAGGATTTAATTTTTTAGCTCTTCTTAGGATATTTCTTGTTTTCTTATCGGCTATACTAGTTACAGTGCATGAATTAACTATATATATATCCGCTTCTTTTTCAAAATTTTCCTCTTCATAACCAAACTTCACAAGTTGATTTTTTAAACTTTCACTTTCATATTGATTAACTTTACACCCTAACGTGTAAAAAGCAACTTTTTTATTAAAATTCATTTACCAGTATTCCTCCTACAATAATTGAGGCAGTTTCAGCTCTTAAAATTCTTTTTCCTAACGATACGGGAACCACTCCCCTATCCTGTAAGAACTCTATCTCCTCTTTATCAAATCCCCCCTCTGGACCGATTATATATAAAACTTTTTTGGGTTTTTCTTTAATTTTATTCAATATATTTCTTAAAGAATTTTCCTCTTCACACTCATATGGAACCACGGCTAAATCATACTCTTCAAAATCTAATTCAGCCAATTTTTTAGGTTCTTGAATCTCCATCAATTTAACAGCCTGACACTGTTTTATCGCTTCTTTGGCAATCAAATCCCATTTATCTTTTTTTTCTGTTATTTTTGCTATCCCTCTTTTAGTAAGTAGTGGTATTATTTTAGTTACCCCAACCTCTGTTAACTTCTGAATAGACAAATCCATTTTATCATTTTTTAGAATTCCGATAGCTGCATCTATCTCAACTTTCGTTGAATATTTATCTTCATTTTTCTCTAAAATCTTGGCTTCTAGCATCCTTTTATCTATTGATAAAATCTCACATATATACTCAAACTCTCCATCAACAGCCCTAATAACCTCTCCAACTTTTACTCTAAAAGCATTTTTAAGATGATTTATATCATTTTTATCTGTTATTTCTATTATATTATTAGCTATATTTTCCTTAGATATTATAACACTTATCACTATAATCTCCTATATCATATCCTTATTTTTTATTAACTCCGCTAGAGTAGTATCCTCTAATATTTTGGTCATTGCAATATCTAACTTACTCCAAATGCAAGTTGTTGAACACTCATCGTCCACACAAGAACAATTCTTTGTTTTATTATTTTCATTACAATCTATTACCTTTACTTCTTCTTCTAATATTTTATATAATTCATGCAATGTTATATTTTCTGGTTCTATAGAAAGTTTATATCCTCCATTAGGACCTCTTTTACCTTGAATTATTTTTTCGTTTTTTAATTTAAACAATATTTGCTCTAAGTATTGAACTGAAATATCTTCAGCTTCTGATATCTCTTTTATTCTAGCAAGATTTCCATGTTGACTCGCTTCTGCTATATATACTAAAGCCTTTACTCCATATCTAACTTTTGTACTTATTTTCATCCTCTTACTCCTTTGCTTTAAAATGACTATAAGCCTTCTCTGTAACCATTCTACCACGACTAGTTCTTTTTATATAACCAATTTTAACTAAATAAGGCTCATAAACCTCTTCGATAGTTCTTCTGTCCTCGCCCAACATCAAAGCTAAAGTCTCAACGCCCACTGGTCCTCCGCCATAATTTTCTATTATTGCGGTGATTATATCCCTATCTAGTTCATCCAGACCCTGCTCATCTACACCCAATATATTTAAGGCTTTAATTGCATTTTCTAAGTTTACTATTCCATTTCCTTTTATCTCACAATAATCCCTAACTCTTTTTAAAAGTCTATTTGCTATTCTTGGTGTTCCTCTACTTCTAAGCGCTATTTCTCTAGCTCCGCTATCTTCCACCATCACTCCTAAAAGAGAACCACCTCTTTTTACAATTCCTTCTAGTTCATCATTTTTATAGTAATCCATCCTATGGACAACTCCAAATCTATCTCTCAAAGGAGAACTCAGAAGTCCTGCTCTAGTCGTTGCCCCTATCAAAGTAAACGGAGGTAACTCTATTCTAATCGAACGAGCTGAGGGTCCCTTTCCAATTATGATATCCAATTCTCCATCCTCCATAGCAGGATATAAAATTTCTTCTACAGATGTATTCAGTCTATGAATTTCATCTATAAATAAAATATCATTTTCTTCTAAAGACGTCAAAATAGCTGCTAAATCACCAGCTTTATCTAATATTGGCCCTGAAGTGACCTTGAAACTAACTCCCATCTCTGTCGCAATCACACCTGCTAATGTTGTTTTCCCAAGTCCAGGTGGTCCGTATAATAATACATGATCAATACACCCTCCTCTTCGTTTAGCGGCTTCTATAAATATTTCCATTTTTTCTTTTAAGGAATCCTGTCCTATATATTCTGTCAACCTCTTAGGTCTTAAATTTTTTTGTATTTCTCCTTCAAACTCAAACTCCTTCTCAGAAACTACTCTATCCATTCCATCTCCTTAAAATAAAACTGTTATTAAGAATTGAGCTATCCCTATCAACCCACCTAAAATTGCTCCCACAATCTCTATATGTTTTAATTCTTTTTTCGCTAAAGAAAAAACTATTCTTTCAAGTTCTTCTAAAGAAAAACCATCTATTTTTTCTACTATAATCTCTTTAAAGTCTACATTCTTCTCTAAAGTTTCAAATAGCATTCCTATTATTTGATCCTTATTCTCCATTATTGAATCTCTGATTGAATCCTTTATTTTCCTTAATGTTGATTCGTTCAAAAACATAGCTAACATCGGAAATTTTGAAGATATTTCTGCTGCCAATTTTTGCTCAAGAATTCTATCTATAACTTTTCCCATTTCATTTTCTATATCGGCATTTTCTAGTTTTCTCATAATATCATCTAAAGATATCAATTCACTTTGAATTGTATGTGCTAAAGATATACCAATTTCATGTTTTCTTTTTGGAATTAGTCCTTGAATTTTAAAGAAAAATAAATTTATTTCTTTATATGGTCTAAATAACATTTTAATTGCAATATAGTTTGTAATCCACCCAATCATAGATCCAATTACAACTAAAAGTATAGCTTTTATAAACATTTCCTCACCTTTTCCAATTCTTTATCAAATTTATAAATTATTATTTATTATACCATTTTATATTTATATATCCAATATATTTTTGTTCCTAATTCTACATAAAATAATACCTCTCTCCAATACAAAACTACATTTTTAAAATTTCTCAATAAAATTTTATTTCTATTTTTAAAAAAACCCTTGTTTTTTTCTCCTATTATGTTATAATACATAAAATAAATTTTTGGAGGAAAATATGGAACAAAAAGTAATGTTTAATATAAATTCATATTACTATTATTATCTAACCTAGGGTTGGTATTTTTGTTTCATTCAAAAAATACGAATCCACTTTGTGTTACCGGTTAATAACTAGTAAGATGGATTTGTTACATAGAACTGTTAGTTTGCAGCCTGTGGTCAATCCACAGGCTTTTTTTTATTTTTTTAATCTTAGGAGGTCATTATGAATTTTTTAGAAACTATTGTTAATTTTTTAAACTCCATTCTTTGGGGTAAAAATCTACTTGTTGTCTTACTTATTTTTTCAGGAGTATTTTTTACTTTTAAAACAAATTTTGTACAAATTCGTTTTTTTAAGCATATGATTGCTCTTTTATACGAGAAATCTGATAACAACAATCAAAACCTTTCACCTTTCCAAGCGTTTTGTATCAGTACTGCCACTAGAGTTGGAGCTGGTAATCTTGCTGGTGTTGTCAGTGCAATCTCTATTGGAGGAGCCGGTTCCATATTTTGGATGTGGGTCGTTGCTTTTTTAGGTTCTGCAACTGCTTTTATAGAAACAACTTTGGCTATAATCTTTAGGGAACAAGATAAAAATGGAACTTTTTTTGGAGGCCCATGTTTCTTTTTAAAAAATGGTCTGGGCAAAAAGAGTTGGGGAATTGCCTTTGTTTTTACTGGGATAATTTGTTGGGCTGGCGTTCTACAAGTTGTATCCAATTCTGTTACCGAATCTTTTAATGTAGCTTTTAATTTAAATCCTTTTATAATGGCCGGACTTTTAACTCTTATGGCCGCCATCGTAATTTTTGGAAAAACTGATAAAACTGCTAAAATTTTAGATAAAGTAGTTCCTTTGATGGCTTTTTTATACCTAGCTATTGTATTTTTTATAATCATAAAAAACTTCAATCTGCTTCCAGATGTTTTTACTCGTATATTCTCAGAAGCATTTGGTATAAGACAAGGAGTAGGTGGAACTGTTGGGGCTATCGTCATGCAAGGTGTTAAGAGAGGGCTTTTTTCTAACGAAGCTGGAACTGGAAGTGCTCCTTGTGCTGCTGCTAGTGCTAACGTTTCTCACCCTGTTCAACAGGGGCTTATCCAAAGTTTAGGTGTATTTGTAGATACATTTGTTATCTGTACAGCTACTGCACTCGTTATGCTTTTAACAAAGGAATCAATCATTCAAAATTTAAATGGAATGGAACTCCTACAAAAATCTTTTAACTACCATTTAGGTTCAACTTTTGGAGAGATTTTCGTAGCTATTATTCTTTTTCTTTTCTGTTTTTCAACCCTTCTTGGAATATGTTTTTATGGAAAAGTTAACGTTAAGTTCTTAACAGATAAGGAAATTGGACAAACTTGTTTTAAAATTTTTGCTCTATCTATGATTTTTATTGGTGGAATTCAACAAAATATTTTTATGTGGAATCTAGCTGATTTAGGGCTTGCTCTTATGACAATAATCAATTTATCTGGGGTTTTTCCCCTTTCAAAATTTGCATTTGATTCCTTAAAAGATTATGAATCTAAATTTATAAAATTAAAAATTTAAACCAACAAAAAAAGATAGAGAAAACCTCTATCTTTTTATCTTTGTCACTATTCCTCTACCTTTTTCTTTAGATTCATATAGAGCTCTATCGGCATAATTAAAATTTGTTAAAATACTTTCTTCATACTTCAATCTTACCAATCCCATGCTCACTGAAATTTTTTTTCCATCTAAAACCATTTTTTTTATTTTTAAATTTATTCTATTACAAACTTCGAATGAATCTTCAGTATTATCTGTAAGAATAGCAAATTCATCTCCACCTATTCTATAAATATCAGTTAAACCTTCGCTTTTTAATGTTTTAGCAACATATTTCAAAGCTTTATCTCCTGTTGAGTGACCAAAATTATTATTTAAATCTCTTAGATGATCTAAATCCAAAAGAATTAAATCATAACTTCTGTTTTTTTTCTCAAAAATTTCTCTAATTTTTTCATCATAACCATGTCTATTTCCTACTTCTGTTAATTTATCGATATAAACTTTTTTCATCTCATTTTTTTCATAAGTTATATCCTTGATTACACAAGCTAAAAGATTTCCTTTATCTATTTTTACTCTTTCTTTATTTATCTTATAATATCTTCCGTTAAACTTTGATTCCCCACTATACTTCCCATTTTCCAAAACATAATCATCTATTTTTTTCCACTCTTCACTCATATATTTAGGAAACAAATCTTTATCTTCTTTTCCTATCAAATCTATCTTTTTCAATCCTATAAAATTACAAAAAGCTTTATTCGCATAAATATATTTTAAAGATGTGTCCTTATAAAATATATAGTCCCCTATATTATCTAATATTTCGTCCATAATTCTTTCGTCTGAAATCAATAGTTTTTCATCCATTTTAACTTTAAAAAATTCTATCGCTACAAAAACATTTGCCATTTTATTTATTTTTTTTATCTCTATTCCAATACAAATCTCTTTTTTTTGTTTGTATATAAAAGCTTCGTACATTACATTTTCAATATATATGTCATCTAACTCTCCGTCTAAAACTCTTTTTATATTTTTTCTAATATTGCATCCAGAACAACGGGATGTTTCTAAACACCTTTTCTTTTCTAAGTTTTGATTAAAGCATTCTAAAAATTCCCCACATCTTTCCCCTGAATCCTTCTTAAAAACTTGTTGTAGTATCTTATTGCTGTAACAAACCTTAAAATCTTTATCTAGTATCATTACCCCATTTCTATGATTATCTAAAAAAAGTTTATACATCTGTCCCCCCCCTTTTTTAAATAAAGAAGGAGAAAAACTTTTGTTTTTCTCCTTGATCATTATTTTGCGTACTCTACTGCTCTTGTTTCTCTCATGATAGTTACTTTTATTTGCCCAGGATATTGCATTGTTTCCTCAATTCTTTTTGCTATATCTCTAGCCATTTTAGTCGCTGCATCATCTGAAACAACCTCTGGATTTATTATGATTCTAATCTCTCTACCTGCTTGAATTGCATATGAAGATTCTACCCCTTCAAAAGAAGTTGCAATCTCTTCTAACCCTTCAAGTCTTTTTAAATATGTAGATAGAGTTTCTCTTCTAGCTCCAGGTCTAGACGCTGAAATAGCATCTGATGCTTGAACCAGTATAGCTTCTACACTTTCAAACTCAACTTCATTATGGTGAGCCATTACAGCATTTATTACTGCGGGTTTCTCTCCAAATTTCTTTAAAAATTCTCCACCTATGATTGCATGAGAAGCTTCTATATCGTGTTCTAAAACTTTACCCACATCATGTAATAAACCTGCTCTTTTAGCTAATTTTGTATCTGCCCCTAATTCAGCAGCTAAATTTGCTGCTAGTTTAGCCACTTCAATTGAGTGAGTCAATACATTTTGACCATAACTTGTTCTATATTTCAATCTTCCTAAAGTTTTAATGATTTCCATATGCATACCTGGAATTCCTAACTCAAGTAAAGCTTGTTCTCCTGCTTCAACTATATCTTTTTCTATCTCTTTTCTCGATTTATTTACAACTTCTTCTATTTTTCCAGGATGTATTCTTCCGTCATTGATTAGTTTTTCTATTGCTCTTCTAGCAACCTCTCTTTTTACACCATCAAAACTTGATAAAACTACTGCTTCAGGTGTATCATCTATTATGATATCTACCCCTGTTAAAGCCTCTATTGTTCTGATATTTCTTCCCTCTCTACCTATAATTCTTCCCTTCATTTCATCATTTGGTAGATTTACAACCGATACAGTTGCGTCTGCAACAAATTCAGAAGAAGCTTTTCCAATAGCTGTCGATAAAATTCTCTTCGATATTCTATCTTTTTCCTCTTCCATTTTGTTTTCATACTCTCTAATTGCTAAAGCTGTTTCATGTACTAAATCATCCTTTAACTTAGATATTAACATATCTTTCGCTTCGTTCTTTGTCATCTCAGATATCTTTTCCAAAGCTTCTTCTTGTGCCTTTTTTACATCCTCTATCTCAAGTTTTTTATTTTCTAAAGTTGCATTTATTCCTTCTAGTTCAGTAGCTCTATTTTCAACTTTTTCTATTTTAACCTCTAACGTTTCCTCTTTTTTTGCTAATCTTGATTCTTTTTGTAAAAGATCGTTCTTTGCTATTTTGATCTCTTTTTCTGCTTCCTCTTTCATATGATAAACAGTTTCTTTAGCTTTTAATTCAATCTCTTTTCCTTTAGCGAAAGCCTCTTTTTCTGCTCTTTCTAAAATATCTTTAGCTTTTATTTTAGCTTTTAATTTATCATCTTCTAAATTATTTAATTCCTCTATTTTTTTATCTATAGTTGATTTTTTATACAAAGCACTAAAAACTATTGCAATTCCTACTATAGCTAATCCAACTCCTATTATTAAGTTCATACTCTCTCCTTTTTATATCTATTTATCTAAAACTAGCAATTGCTTCCTCTTCTGTTCTATAGATATCAAATAGCTCATCTAAACCAATCATTTCAAATATTGTTCTGATATGATCATTTAATGCAACTAATTTTATATCTCCACCTAACTCTCTAACAACTCTTAATTTCCCTCTCAAAATACCCATTGCCAAACTATTTATGTGTACCAATTCTTCAAAATCTATAACAAATTTAGTTATATCTAACTCTATTTGTTTTGCTATTTTCTCTTTTAGCTTTGGTGCTACTAACGCATCTAGCTCTCCATATACTTTTATTACTCTTATATCATCTACATTTTTCTCAACTATTTCAAAATTCGTAGTCATCTTTAATTCTCCTCCTTAATTCTCTTTTCAACTTTTATCTTTGTACCATTAACTTTTTTTTCTATTTTGAAATTATCCGCCATTGCTTTGGCTAAAAAAAGCCCCATTCCACCTTCTTCTTTACTAATCTTATCTTCATCAAAACCAATACCATTATCCTCAACTATAAGGTGTATAATGTCTTCATTCTTTTGAAGTTCTATTATTATATCCCCAGATTTATACTCATATCCATGCTCTATAACATTTGTTGCAAGTTCATCTACAATTGAAAGTATTTTCATTATATCCTTCTGATCAACTTTTTGATGCTCTAAGTATGTTTTTGTCATAGCTCTAATAATAGAAAGATTTTTTAAAGATGATGGAACATACAGTTTTATTTCATTCTGCATATTTTCACCTTCTCTCTGTAAATTTTATTATTTTCCAGTCACCGTTTGAATATTTATACTCTAAATTAAAATAAATAATCTCTTCACCAATCCTGATTCCTACACTATTTTTAGCCGTAGTTTTTTCAAATTCAGGTTTAGTAAAATAAAACTTTAATTCTGACAAGTTATAATCCGATAGTTTGTTCACCATATATCTCTCTTTTAACGATACATCCAAACTGTTTTTTAAACTTATCAAATTATTTTTTTGTAAATCTTTTTGAATAAGCTCTAATTTAGTATTTAATCTGTTGTCAATACCAGTTAAATTTTCTCTGTTTTTATTTTCTAAATTTGAACAAGAAGCAGTCAAAACAACTAAAAACACAACACAAATCTTCTTTATCATTCAGCACTTCCTTATAAAGCTTTTCTGTACAATGATACCACACGAATACCTTTTTATCAAGACTATTATTTTGATCTATTTTTTATAAAGTCAGACTAACAAAGGGTTTATAGTCTGTTAAATTTTTCTAAAATATCTAAAAAAATCTCTTTTTCTGACATTTTATCTAAATCATACCAAATATATTCATCATCATTTTTAAACCATGTAAATTGCCTCTTAGCATAATTTCTTGAATTCTTTTTTATTAATTCCTTAGCTTCAATCAAATTTATCTTACCTTCTATATAATCAACTAGCTCTGTATATCCGATTATATTTATTCTTTTTAAAGACTCACCATATTTTTCATACAGTGACTCCACTTCTTTTAACAAACCATTTTCCATCATTATTTCAACTCTTCTGTTAATCCTTTCATAAAGGTATTCCCTGTCTCTTTCTAAAGCTACTTTTAAAAATTTGAAATTATTGCCTTTTATATTTTTTTTAGATAGTTCTGAGAACTTCTCTCCTGTTTTATAAAAAACTTCCAAAGCTCTTTCAACTCTTCTTTTGTTATTTGGATGAATACTTTCTGCACTTTCAGGATCTATTTCACATAGTAGTTTAAAAAGATTTTCTCCGTTCTCTTTCATTAACTTTTCTCTTATCTGCGAATCACTTTCAGGTAATACTGATAATCCTCTTACAACTGAGTCTATATAGAGTCCCGTTCCACCCACTAATAAAATATTTTTATCTTCAGATACATTTAAAATTTCATTCACTTTTCTCTGATAATCCCCAACACTATATTTCTTTATCGGTTCTACTATATCAAGTAGATGATGAACAACTCCATTTTTCTCCTGCTCCTTTATTTTAGCTGTACCTATATCCATACCTTTATATACTTGAGCTGAATCTGCTGAAACAATCTCACCATTTAATGCCTTTGCTAATTTTATAGATAATTCTGTCTTTCCAACTCCTGTTGGCCCAGCGATAACAATACCTTTCATTTCTTCACCTCTCTTAGTTTTAACAAAAAAAGCTGAGCCAAATGGCTCAGCTTTCATAACTTACTCAACAAAATCAAATTCTGTATCAGCAATTCTTACAGTATCTCCATCTTCCACTCCTGCATCTCTTAAAGCTTCTTCTAATCCTAAAGTTCTAAGCATATGTAAGAATGTAACTACCGACTCATCATCATGAGTTATTATATACTTCGCCAATACTCCATCAACCATAGATCCATCCACAACAAATACGCCATCCTCATCCTGTATAACTGTAAATGGTTCTTTAGTAACTTTGTTAGCTCTCAATACCTCAATAATATCAGCTTCTTCTTCCAGCTCTTCTCTTACTGTTTCTTGTAAAACATGCCAAGTTTTATTCAGAACCTCTTTTATTCCATCTCCTAAGATTACTGATACAGGAAATACTTCATGCCCTTTTGATTCTATGTATGCTTTAAACTCTTCATATTTTTCCATATCCCAAATTAAATCCATTTTATTTGCTAAAACAATCTGTTTTTTATTCGCTAACTTTTCACTAAACTTTGTTAACTCATTATTTATTCTATCGAAATCTTCAATTGGATCTCTTCCTTCAATTCCAGCAACATCTATTATATGGTAGATCATTTTACATCTCTCAATATGCTTTAAAAATTTATCTCCTAAACCTACTCCTTCGTGAGCTCCTTCTATCAAACCAGGTATATCTGCAACCACAAACGATCTCCCCTCTCCAAGTCTTACAACTCCTAATTTAGGTTCTAATGTGGTAAAGTGATAATTTCCTACTTTTGATTTAGCCGCTGATATTTTATTTATTAAACTTGATTTTCCAACCGAAGGGTATCCTACTAAAGCAACATCCGCTAAAAGTTTCAACTCTAATTTAACTCTTAGTTCTACTCCTTCTTTTCCTTTTCCAGCCATTGTCGGTGTTCTTCTAACTGAAGTTTTGAAGTTAGTATTACCTAACCCTCCTCTTCCTCCTCTCAAAAGAACTCTTTGGGCTCCTGAAACACTCATATCAAGTAGCAATTTACCTGTTTCAATGTCTCTCACTTGTGTTCCAATAGGAACTTTAATAACTAAATCTTCTCCTGTTTTTCCAAACATATTTTTTTTAGCACCGTTTTCACCATTTTCAGCTTGGAATAACTTTTTGTATTTAAAATCTATAAGTGTATTGATATTTGGATCAGCTATAAATACTAAATCTCCACCCTTTCCTCCATCTCCACCATCTGGACCTCCAAACTGTATAAACTTTTCTCTTCTAAAAGTGGCAGCTCCATCTCCACCATTTCCTGCTTTAACCGTTAATATAACCTCATCTATAAACACAACTAATCTCCTCCGAATAACTTTTTATCCTATATATAAATTCTTTTTTATCAAAATGTATTAATTATTATATTCTACACTTTTTTCTGAAATTTTGCAATTATTTTTAGTTGCTTTTTATTATGTATTTTTTGTTTTTTAATTAATATTTACAAGCTTTTATGATAGAATGAACTATAAATATTAAAAGTTTGGAGGAATTTTATGAATAGTTTTGGTTCTCTCTTTAGAGTTCAAATATATGGTGAGTCTCATGGTGCTGGTGTTGGAATTGTTGTAGATGGTGTTCCACCTGGAATTCCGTTGAATATTGATGATTTTAAAGAGGATTTATCTAAAAGAAAACCTGGTAAAATAGGTACTACAAAACGAACCGAAGAGGATCTTCCCATTCTTCTTTCCGGAGTTTTTAATAACTTTACCACTGGAGCTCCTATCAATATATTTTTTCAAAATAACAACATAAATTCTCGTGTTTATGATGATTTTAAAACTCATCCTAGACCCGGTCACTCTGATTTTTCAGCTGTACAAAAATTCAACTCTTTCAACGATATGAGAGGTGGTGGGCATTTTTCTGGAAGATTAACTCTAGGCCTTGTTGCGGCCGGAGTTATTGCAAAAAAAATCTTAAATAAATTTGATTTTGTTTGCGAAATTGAGAGTATCGGAACTTTAAACAAAAATGATTTTAAAAATAAATTGGATGACTATTTAAAAAATACTGAAAAAAATGGTGATTCTTTAGGTGGTATACTTTCGCTTTCTATAAAAAATATGTCTGTTGGTCTAGGCGAACCTTTTTTTGAGTCTGTTGAATCTAAAATTTCATCTATTGTCTTTTCTATTCCTGGAATTAAGGGAATTGAATTTGGGGCAGGCTTTGAAGGAACACGAGTTTTCGGAAGTCAGTTCAACGATATTTTTGTTGAAAAAAATGGTAAAACATCTTCTAATAATAGTGGTGGAATCAATGGTGGAATTACCAATGGAAATGATATCTACTTAAGGGTAGCTGTCAAACCAACTTCAAGTATTTTTAAATCTCAAAATACCTACAATTTTGAAGAAAATAAAATTACACCCTTAAAAATAAATGGAAGACACGATGTCGCATTCATTTTGAGAGTTCCAATTGTCCTAGAGAACTCTGTCGCTATCGCTATAGCAGATCTATATTTACAAAGTAAAAAAATACAATTTTAATTGGAGGATTTTAATGTTAAAAAGAACAAACTATATTGATTGGGATGAATATTTTATGGGTGTTGCAATTCTTTCAGCTAAACGAAGCAAAGATCCTGGAACACAAGTTGGGGCTTGTATTGTGACTCCAGATAAAAGAATTGTTGGTGTTGGATATAATGGTCTTCCTGCTGGATGCTCGGATGATGATTTCCCTTGGAATAGAGACGGGGATTTCCTAGAAAATAAATATGCATATGTTTGCCACGCTGAACTTAACGCTATCTTAAACAGTACTAAAAATTTAAAAAGTTGTACTATATATGTTGATTTATTCCCTTGTAATGAATGCGCTAAAAGTATCATACAAAGTGGAATCAGTGAGGTTGTATATCTTTCTGATAAATACAGTAACTCTGATTCCAATATTGCATCTAAGAAACTTCTAAATGCTGCTGGTATTAAACTTAGACAGCTTGAACCTAAATTTGATGAACTTACTTTAAATTTTAGAAAAAATAACTAGGAGGACTAATATGAATAATACATTATCTAGAGTTGAAGAATGGGTTAATTCTATGACTCATTATTTTGGAGCTATTTTAGCACTTGTTGGTACCGGTGCACTTTTAGTCCATTCTTTAAGAACTAATAACATAGGATATGTTGTCGGTTCAATGGTGTTTTGTTTTTCATTAATTTTGCTTTATACCATGTCTGGAACTTATCACATCTTATATACAGGTAAATTTAAGCGGATTTTTAAAATTTTAGATCATTCCGCTATCTACATTCTTATATCTGGTTCATATACCCCTTATCTTTTAGGTGTTTTTGATGGACATGTAAAATGGATTTTATTTTCTATTCAATGGGGAATGACTCTTGTTGGAATTTTATTTAAATTATTTTTTATTGGAAGATTTAACTTCCTTTCAACGCTTATATATCTTCTTATGGGATGGATGATTGTTTTTGTTTTTGATGATTTAAAAACACTTGTTCCACCCATATCTTTAAGTTTGTTGATCTGGGGTGGAGTTAGTTACTCTATTGGAACTGTATTCTATATGATGAAAAATAAAAAATTTTCTCATGGAGTATGGCATATTTTCGTTCTAGCAGGAAGCATCTTTAATTATTTTTCGGTATACTTTTTAATCTAACTAATATAACTAGGGGGAAATATTTTGAACGATTTAAGTTTAAAGTTTGAAAAACAAGGAATACTATCCACTATACTTAAGTTTAGTATTCCTTCATCTTTCGGAGCTATTATTGGAATGCTTTGCGTTTTAACTGATCGCTTTTTTATAGGACAAGTTGCTGGTAGATCTGGAATGGCAGCAGTAGCTCTTGTTTTTCCATATGCTATGATTATCAATAGTTTTAATTTTGCTTTCTCGGGTATTGCAATTATTATAGGAATCAAGTTGGGAAATAATGATCAGGATGGGGCTGAAAAAGTTTTGTGTACAGGATTTCTTTGGATTATAGTAACAGGTATTCTTCTATCTATTTTCCTTTGGTCTTTCAATACCCAAATACTTAAACTCCTTGGAGCTTCTGATTTAATTATTCCTTTTGCTAAAGAATATACAAAATTTTTAATTCCGATTGCGGTTTTTCAAATGATTTTAGGTCAAAGCACTCTTATTCGAGGGATTGGAGACTCTGTTACTGCAATGGGAGTGAACATTTCCACTGGGGTCTTAAATGTTATCTTAGATTATATCTTTATTTTAAAACTTGGAATGGGGATTGGAGGAGCTGCGCTTGCAACTCTTATTGCAACTTTTTTGAGTGCAATATACGTCTTAAATTATTTTTTAAAATCTGATATTATTACATTTTCCAAAAAAAACTTCTCTTATAATTTTAAAATTTTAAAAGAGATTTTTAGAATTGGAAGTCCACGATTTTACAATCAACTCCTTCAATCATTAATTATAACAATCACAAATAAACAAGCTGGAGTTTACGGCGGTGATATTGCCACCGCTGCTATTGGTATTATCTCAATTTGTAGGAGTGTTATGAATACAAGCCTTCAGGGATTCAATCAAGGAACAGCAGCTATTATCTCTTATAATTTTGGTTCTAATAATTTTAAAAGAGTTAAGGAAGTTTTGAAAATACAACTCTACACAGTTGTTAGCGTATCCTTATTGCTTGTTATACTAATGCTTGCCAACACAACCGCAATCGTTTCTTTCTTTATAAAGGATGACCCTGACCTAATCGCTTTTACAGTGACCGCTATGAGAGTTAATCTTTTTTTAATGCCTTTTACAGCTATTTTTCTAGCCTGTAATAATTTCTTTCAATCTATAAAAGAAAATGTTATCGCCACTAGATTTTTTATAACTAGAATTATTATTTTAAATATTCCTTTGGTTTATATTTTGGGATATTTTTTCAAAGAAACTGGTGTTTGGTTAGCATTTCCTATAGCTGATACCACAGTTGCGGTCATTCTTTTATTTTTAACTATTAAAAAAATTAAATCCATGAGAAGTTAGCATAAAGTTTCATTGAGTTTAAAAAAAATATGTGTTATAATAAATTACAATTTAATAATGGGGATGCAAAGGTTTCGACAGGGTTGTGAGGTTATAAGTAGCAGGCCAGGTTGATCGCTGTGAGAGATCAACTCATCGTTTAGATGGAAACAATAATTACGCTTTAGCTGCATAATGACAGCTCACCTTTGAACTTTCTTTTCTGTAGGAGCGTTCAGCCAAGGTGTCACTTAAATACAGATTACCCTAAGCGATTTCTCTAAGTTCTAGGGGACATTTCAGAGAATAGCTTTTGTTAGCCCTGTTTGTGGGAGTAACATTTGCGAAGTTAAATAGCAAACTAAGCTTGTAGAAGCTTATGGCACTTGCGATTTTGGACACGGGTTCGATTCCCGTCATCTCCACCAATGAATCCACCAACTAA
>NZ_CAMTIK010000024.1 GCF_947072685.1 uncultured Cetobacterium sp.
TTGAAAGTACCCCTAGTTAATATTGAAAGTACCCCTAGTTAATATTGAAAGTACCCCTAGTTAATATTGATTGATAAAAACTGCTATCACATATTGATAACATTGGTCTAAACGCAATAATTACACGTGTATTTTTTGTACATAACAATATTAACAATATTAACAATATTAAACAACTATATACAATGTATTTTATATTAAAATTTTAATTTGTAAAAAAGTGAAAATTGACATATTGCTGTAACAAAAAAATGTTAATATAATTTCATATTTTTGTTGTATACTTAAACTAAGAAATTTAGTCAATATTTGTAAGGAGAATATAATTATGAAACGAAAAATTTTAATAATAGAAGATGAAAAAAATTTAGCAGAAATAATTGGAAAAACTTTAACAAAAGAAAACTTTGAAACTAAAATAATAACAGAAGGTGATCTTGCACTAGATAATTTTTATTCCTTTTCTCCATCACTAGTTCTTTTAGATATTAACTTACCTAAAAAAAATGGTTGGGATATTTGCAAAGAAATTCGTCAATATTCAAAAGTTCCAATTATTATAATGACAGCAAGAGATACAGAATTAGATGAAATACATGGCTTAGAATTAGGAGCAAGTGACTATATAACAAAACCAATCAGTACTAAGATAATAATATTAAAAATAAAAAAACTTTTAAAAATGGAAGACAATGAATTTTTTTATTTAAAAAATCTAAGTTTTGATTATAATAAATTTAAAGTTAAAATAGGAGATGAAGAAATCCTTTTAAGTAAAAGAGAAGCTTTACTATTGGAATATTTTTTTAAAAATCAAAATTTAGTTTTATCAAGAGAAACTTTATTAAACATGATTTGGGGGTTTGAATTTAGTGGGGAAGAAAGAGCCGTTGATACTCTTGTTACTCGTCTAAGAAAAAAACTAGGATTATATGGAGATTATATAAAATCCATAAGAGGAGTAGGATATGTCTTTAATCAAAATCAAAACTAACCTCTTTACTAAAATTTTTTCATTTTCACTTTTTATCATGTTGACTACACTCTTAATAAATTATGCTTTTAATGCAATTTTTTTAGAAAAATTCTATATCTATAGAAAAAAAGAGATGATGTTAAAAGTTATTGAAACAGCTAAATTTATTTATAAAACTCAATCAGAAGATAATTTTGATAATTATGTTTATGATATTAAAGAATCAATG
The DNA here is from genome assembly GCF_947072685.1 of uncultured Cetobacterium sp. Taxonomy (GTDB): domain Bacteria; phylum Fusobacteriota; class Fusobacteriia; order Fusobacteriales; family Fusobacteriaceae; genus Cetobacterium_A. The sequence goes on from NZ_CAMTIK010000024.1 coordinate 1,206, forward strand.
GGAATAGATATAGATATAAAAAACTCTCGTAAAAGAAATGGGCATTCAATGATGAGACGAAGTAATAATATAGAAAATATTCCCTATAATAGTTTTGTAGATAAAGAATTTTTAGGTAATGATGCGAAAATTTTATACTACGGAGAGGAAATCTCAGATAATAAAGGGATTTTTGTTAGTACCTCTCTTTCTGTAATTCAAGCCCATAGTCATGAGAGCAATATTTTTAATATAATAACTGCTTTGATAGCTTTAATTATCTCTTTAGGAAGTGGAATTATTTTTTCTAGAAAAATAACAAAAGATATAAGTTATTTAAATGAAAAAGCTTCCAAAATTTCAAAATTAGAATTTCCTGAAAATATTGAGATTGATAGAGATGATGAAATAGGGGATTTAAGTAGAAATTTAGCTAAAATGTCAAATGAATTATCCACTTCTGTAAATAATTTAAAATCTTTTGTTTCTAATGCTTCACACGAACTAAGAACTCCAATAGCGGTAATTTGTGCCCATGCCACAGCACTTCTTGAATATGAGGAGATGGATATTAATGAAAAAAAGAAGTATTACGAAATAATTTTAAAAGAGGGGAATGAAATGAAAGAACTTATAGAAAATCTTTTAATTCTTTCTAAATTAGATAGTACAGTTTTTAAAATTAAAAAAGAGCAATTGAATATAAAATCTATTATAGAAGAATCCTTAGAGAAATATGATATAATGGAATTGGAAAAAGATATAATTATAAATATTAATTTTAGCGATGAAAAAATAATAGGTGATTCTAGAATTTTAAAATTAGTTTTTAATAATTTGATTCAAAATGCTTTAAAATATAGTCTTATTGGAGGAGTTATAAATATTTATCAAAAAAATGAGAATTTGTTTATAGAAAATCATTTTGAAGGAGTTTTAGAAGTAGATGAAATTAAGCTTTTTCAACCTTTTACAAGAGGAAAAAATGCAGAAGATTTTAAATTTGAAGGAATGGGGCTGGGGCTTTCGATTGTTGCTAAAGCATTAAATTTAGCTCTAATAGATTATAGCATTGAAATACAAAAAAATATATTCAGAGTGAAATTAAATATATTCAAAGACAAACCAATCATACAACAGGGTTTAAAAAGCTTAAAATAGCGCTTAAACGGATTCTATACGTAAAACACTATTTATATATGATTTTAAAATGAAGTTCCAAAAAACTGTGTTTTAGAGCGTTTTATTGTGTTTGCGATATTTTTAAAAATTTTTAAAAAAATAAAGGAAGTTGCATCTTTATTTTGAATAAGGGAGTAACAGATAGTTAGAATTAGTTTTATTAAAAGTGATTTTGATAAACATAGCCATCACACATTTTTTATTAAAGATTTTAATTTAGTTTTAGTTTTAGATTTAAAAGTTTTAAATGGGTTAAAGATTTTAGATTTAATTATTTCAAATTTGTTTTAAGATTTTAATGGTAGAAAAATTTTGAGATTCTAACTATTTATAAAGTGATAGATTTAAAGATGAAAAGGTTTTTTAAATTGTTATTTCGTAATTTAATAGTATTATAAGAAATAGAGGGCTTGTGATGGCGCCCTCTATTTTTTAGTTATGGGATGGAAATACTCTTATCCCAAACTGTTTACATTTCAAATATGTCTTCTATTTTTAGTTTTGTACCATCTAGAACTTTAAATTCAACGTAAGTATAGATCTCTTCTTCAGTTTCTAAAGTTTTATTCTCAAAAGCAATAACTCCATTTTCTAAAGCTTCTTTAACTTCACTATTATTTAAATCGTCATAAATATTATAATAGTCTTGTTCCATCATATATTTATTTAAGTCTTCAAATTCAATCTCTTTTCCTATCAATTCTAATTCATTTTTTAACATAAAAACACTCCTCTATTATTTATTTTTTTAAAGTTAGGTATTCAAACAAATTTAATTCAATCTCTTCTTTTAATTTCAACTCATATTCTACAAATGAAGAACTATCTGTAGTGAAAATCTCTTTAGCACTTGAAACTGTTTCAACCTGCCCTACATAATAAAAATTTTCGCTAGCTATTTTTTTTATAAAAATTTCTAAAGTATATAGATTTTTAGATATTTTTCCTTCCGTTGTCAATTGATTGTTCCTGATTAAACATCTCTTATTTTTAGAAAACCATGTAAAACGATATTGATCAAAAAATTGATTATTATAGTTCGAAAGAGAATCAGGAGAAGCAGTTACGAAAATGATAACTTTTTTTTCGTCTTCAAAAGTAGTGTAACCACTGACTTGATACCCATTATTATAATCTAAATTGAGATACCAAAAAGCTTCTTGTTTTGTATATTCTTTATATTTTATTATAGAATGATCATTAAACTGTTTATAGTTTGTTTCGACATAGTTAAGATTATAAGCAATTAAGTCATCAATTAAGTTTTTAAAATAATAGTTATTTTTATAAGCCATTTTAAATTCTAAATTTAACTTATAGATTTCATCTTTTTTTTCTAAAATTTTTAAAAATTCTTTAGCTGTCGAAAGACTTGTAAAAATCTCTTTTGTAAGATGTTTTAAAGCATTTTGTGTATTTGAAAATTGATTATTTAAATTAAATGTATTTTCTATTAAATTGTTTAATTTTACTATGTTTTCAGATTCAAACTCTAATAAGTATTTTAATATAAAAATTTCATGAACACGTTTTGCAGGGGTAAAAAAACTTGATAAAAACTTTAGAAAATTATTTTCATGAGCATTTAAATTTCCGAAGTCTATTTGAGGTTCTAAAACCTTTAAGACCTCATTGTAATCTTTCTTATATTTTAAAATTATACTGGGATCAATCATATTTCTTTTAAAAAAATCATTTAAATATGGAATTCTTCCGAGTTGTTTTTTTAAAAGCTTATAGTCATGTTCAATATTTTTTTTTGTGGAAAAGTTTGTTTTGGATATATTTTCAAAAATTCTTTCTTTTACAATCTCTTCAAAAGATATACTGCTTTCACCAGGAATATAATTGGTCCCTTTATTAATAAATCGTTTCATAAAATCTTTATCATAACTGTTATTTTGAGATATAGCAGTTGGGATTAAAAAAGTTTTTTCATAGTTTCCTATAAAATCTAAGATAACTACAAACTCTTTATTTGAAGACTTTCTAAGCCCTCTTCCCAATTGTTGAATGTAAACTATAGCAGAATCTGTGGGTCTTAAAAGTAGAACTTGATTGACACAAGGTATATCAATACCTTCATTAAAAATATCAACGGTTATTAGGTATTCGAGATGACCATTCTCTAAATCTTGAATAGCTTGATCTCTTACAAAGTCACTGTCTTCTCCGGTTAATGCTTTAGTTTTTATTCCTCGTTCATTTAATTTTTCACTTAAAAGTTTAGCTTCATCAACTTTGGATACAAAAATTAAACCATGAAGTTTTAGGCCACTATACCCGTAGTAATTGCTTTTTTCAATTATATGATCTACTCTTTCTTCAATAACAAGATTTTTAATTGTTGTTTTTTCATCAATTAATTTTCCATTTACCTCTATATCTGAAATTCCAAAATAATGAAATGGGCAGAGTAGTTTTTCTTTTAAGGCATCATGCAGTCTAATTTCAAATGCGATTGTATGATTGAAGAGCTCGTAAATGTCAAAATCATCTCCTCTTTCAGGTGTTGCGGTCATACCCAAAAAAAACTTTGGAGAAAAATAATTTATGATATTTTGGTAAGTCTTGGCTCCACTGTGATGAACTTCATCTATTATTATATAATCGAAGTAATCTTTACTAAATTTTTTTAGATGTTTCTCTCTTGTCAAAGTTTGAACCATAGCAAAAATAAAATCAGCGTTATCAATATCGTCTTCTCCATAAATTTTCATATTTTTATTAGAAATTATACTTTCGTATGTACTTTTAGATTTTTCTAAAATCGTTTTTCTATGTGCAATAAAAAGAACTTTTTTAGGATTTGAAATTTTCACATCAAATGCACTTAAATAAGTTTTTCCTGTTCCAGTAGCACTTATTAAAAGTGCTTTATTTTTTGTTTTTCTAATTTGTTCCAAATTTTCTAAAGCTTGTATCTGCATGTAGTTGGGTTGAATTTCATCAGCTATTGTTGGGGATTCAAACAGACGTTGATTTTTTCTATATTCTTTTGAACAATTATATAAATTCTCATATTTTTCAATAGCAATCATATCTAAAAGTGGCAATTTATTAAATACATCATAAAAGTTTTTTAAAATTTCGTCAGCTATTTTTCCATTTTCCAAAGAACTAATTTTCAAGTTCCATTCAAAATTAGTTGTTAATGCAGTTTGAGTTAGATTACTACTTCCAATGATTAAATTCCAAATATTGTCTTTTTTAAAAAAATATCCCTTAGCGTGGAAGTTTTCATTAGAAAGAATCTTAAGCTCTATATTTTCATATTCTAATAATTTTTTTAAAGCTTTAGGTTGAGTAAAATTTAAGTAGTCCCCTGTTAAAATTTTACCTTTTATATTCTTATTAGAGAGTTTTTTTAATTGCTCTAAAAGTAGAGTAACTCCACCTTCGGTTATAAATGCGACTGAGATTATGAACTCCTCACAACTTTCTAAATATTCTCTGATAGATGTCACTATTTTCTCATTTTTATTGCTTAACAATTTACTCTGATAGAGATTTACAGATTCAAAATCTTTATCTATTGAACTTGTTTTAAGCCCATCTATTAAATAGCTTGTATTTTTCATGTATTTCGTTCCTTTCTAGTTCACTAGAATTTTAATAAATATTATTTCATCATCTCTGTATTATAACATATATATCGCTTATCTAGTAATAAATTATATGAAATAAACTCAAAATATAAACTTTAATTTTATTTTTCAATAAAATTAAAGTTTGACTTTATTTTTTGCTTGGTGTATATTCTATACATAAATAAAATTTAAGGAGTAATAATTATGTCAAAAAAAATTAAAGAACTAACAACACCAAGTTTTCTGGTAGATTTAGATGTTTTAGAAAATAATATTAATATGTATCAAGAACTCGCAGATAAAAATGGTGTCGATTTATATCCTATGCTAAAAACACATAAAAGTAGTTTTATAACAAAAATGCAAATCGATAAGGGTGCTAAAGGGGTTTTAGTAGGAACTTTAGATGAAGCTGAAAGTGTTATTTTAAAAAGTGGCGTAACAAAAGTGATGCTTGCATATCCTGTTATTGGAGAAAGTAATCTTGAAAGAGTTATATCTTTGAGTAATCTTTGTGATTTATATGTGGCTTTTGATAATGAAATCCCAGCTAAGGCTCTTTCTGAGAGGCTTAAAGATCAAAAAATAAAATTTCAAATCATTATCAATAGTGGTCTAAATAGATTTGGTGTTCTTCCTGAAAAAGCGGTAGAACTTTATAATAATTTAAAAAAATATTCTAATTTAGAATTTAAAGGTATTTCTACACACACAGGTCAGGTTTATGGATTTGGAAAATCAGAAGTTGGAAAGATAACTGACCAAGAGATTTATTCAATGGTTACAGCAAAGAAATTGTTAATAGATGCGGGGGCTGAGGTGGAATTTGTAGCTACGGGAACAACGCCTACATTTGAAAAAGCTATAAAATCATTAGATATAAATATTTCAAGACCTGGAAACTATGTTTTTTTTGATGCTATTCAAGTTGCTCTTGGTGCAGCAACAGAGGAGGATTGCTCTTTAACTGTTTTAGCTACAGTTATATCACATCCAACAGAGGATTTATTTATTCTGGATTGTGGAAGCAAGTGTTTGGGACTTGATCAAGGAGCTCATGGAAATTCGCTAACAAAGGGATTTGGAATTGTTAAAGATCATCCAGAATTAACAATAGTTGGACTTTCTGAAGAGGTAGCCAAAGTAAAAAAAGAGGGCCTTACAGCCCTTAAAATTGGTGATAAAGTTGAAATTATCCCAAATCATTCTTGTTCAGCAGCTAATATGACAAGCTACCTAATAGGACATAGAAATGGGAATGTTGAAAAAATTATCGACGTTGATATTAGAGGAAACTCAAGAAAAATAGATTTAAATTAAAAATTAGGGGGAGTTATAGCAAAAATTATTTTAGCAACTTCTGGTTGAGTGTTTTCCCAACTATGCTTTGTTAATCTGTCAATTTTTACGCTATCACCTTTGAATAGCGTAACTGTTTCTCCCTCTGTATTTAAGTTAACTTCTCCTTCTAAAATGAAGGCGACTTCTTCTCCCTCATGTCCGATATCTTTATCGCTTGATTTAGAGTTTTTCTCCAAAGTTAAGAGCATAAACTCAATATTTGTTTGAGGTTCTGGACTTAAAAGTTCATAAGAAACTCCAATTTCTTTAGGGGTTTTTATGATTTTCCTTTCATTTGCCCTAACAATAGAACTTTTTTTTGATTCCTCACCTAAAAAAAATTTATAAAGAGGAATTTCTAAAGCTAAAGCTATGTTTTTTAAAGTGTTTATTGAAGGATTAGTTATTCCTTTTTCTATCTGCCCCAAAAGAGCAGCCGTACTTCCAATCATTTCTGAGAGCTCTTTTAAATTTAATTTTTTTTCGACTCTAAACTTCTTAATTTTTAATCCTAAATTAATATCTTCCAAATATTTACTCCTATTAATTATTATATATTAGCCCAAATCTATTCAAAAGATATGGTACTTAAAATTTCTTTGCTCTCTTCTTCAAGATATGCATTTTCTAATAGTTCATCAGCCCAAGAATACTTTTCTTTTATACTGTTCAATATATATATAGCTGTAGCCTTAACAATCGGCGTTTCGCTCCACATAGAGTTACTTAAAAATCTAAAATCATTTTCCTTTGATTTTTTTATATTTGCTAAAAGCTTAATACAGTTATCACATAGAAAGATACATCTATCATAGTTTGGTTCCTCTTTTGATGGTGGAACTTCAAATACAGATAGTTTAACCCCTGTAGCTTCACATAGTTCACATTTAGATTTTGATCTTCTTGCCAAATTTTTTCCAAACCCAGATACAATATTTACTCTTTCTAAATGCTTATCTAATCCTTTTGCCAAAATAATTCCTCCCATAATTTCTATTATAATAATTTATTATATAACAATAACAACTAAAAAAACAGAAAAACTTCAGATATACCTAGTGTAGTTTAGATATAGTTGGACTATTATAACTTTTAGTAGTAAAATTAAAAGGTTATATCAATACTAAAATATTTGGAGGGAAACAAATGGGATTTACATTTTTAATTATTATTTTAATTTTAGTTTTAATAGTGCTACATGTAAAAATTGTATCACAATCACAAGCTTTTGTTATCGAGAGACTAGGAGCATATTTGACAACTTGGGATGTTGGTTTAAATATGCTTATTCCATTTTTAGATAGAATAGCAAAAAAGGTTTCATTAAAGGAGCAGGTTATTGATTTTCCACCTCAACCAGTTATAACTAAAGATAATGTTACGATGCAAATTGATTCAGTTGTATACTATCAAATAGTTGATCCTAAGCTATATGCATACGGAGTTGAAAATCCATTGAATGCCATTGAAAATTTAACTGCAACAACACTGAGAAACTTAATAGGTGAATTAGAGTTAGATTCGACATTGACATCAAGAGATACAATCAATACAAAAATGAGAGCTATTTTAGATATTGCAACTGATCCTTGGGGAATAAAAATTAATAGAGTTGAACTAAAAAATATAATGCCACCAGCTGAAATTCAAGATGCTATGGAAAAACAGATGAAGGCAGAAAGAGAACGAAGAGAGTCTATTTTAAGGGCAGAAGGGCAAAAAAAATCAGCAATATTGGTGGCAGAAGGTGAAAAAGAAGCGACTATTTTAAGGGCAGAAGCTAAAAAGGAAGCAGCTATCAGAGAGGCTGAAGGTGAGGCTGAAGCGATAATAAGTGTACAGAAGGCAAATGCTGAAGCGATAAAGCTCTTAAAGGAAGCAGCTCCAGATAAGAGTGTTCTAGCCATTAGAAGTATGGAAGCTTTTGAAAAGGTTGCAAATGGTCAGGCTACAAAAATAATTATACCCAGCGAATTACAAAGCATTGTAGCTTTAAGTGAAATTTTCCAACAATCGAAAAAATAAATTCAAAAATAACTGTAACAGAGTAATTTTTCTGGTTTTAGATTTAATATTTTTGAATAAAATCTACTTAAAAATAGGAAAAGGGATTAAATAAAGAGAGGCTTAAGTTAAAAATTTAAGCCTCTTTTTATTACAGTTTATTTGTTAGTTTTTTACAGAGGCCTTATACTCAAAATTTTTATCAAGAGGGAATATAGGTCTTTTAATCTTCTCATACTTTATATTTAAAATCTCTTCATTAGTACTTCCTGTTGTTAAAGCCATAATAGTTCTTCTAGAAAGAAGTTTATGGTGCTCTGTTAAATATCCCAATTTACAAACAATAATATTACGATTTTTAGGATCTAATCCCAAATCTGCGTACATTTCAGGAGTTACATACCCTACATGTTTCTCTGCTAAAATTATATCTACATTATTAACTCTTAAAACTGCTAAATCACTTTCATATGTTCCCCATTTTTCCAAATAGCTAATAACCTTTCCTTTTAGAGTTAAAGGTTTTGTAGTTTTAGTATCAAACTTTGCTCCTGCTATAACTTCTATAGTTTGTCCAACTTTTCCCTTGCAAAATAATGTTGCCTCGGGATCATAAATTCCACCATAGATAATCGGAGTAGGGACATCTGTTGTTTTAGGATTTTCTAAAATTATTTGTAAAAATCCTGTACAATCTGACGATGAACCAGCAGTAGGATTATCCCCAGAATCTGATAAATATATTGGAAATTTCGATTCATCTAAAGCATTTAGAGCAATTTCATAAGCTTTTTCGGGCTGATAAGTTTCTGTGTGAAAAGAAAATTCATCTCTTCTATCGAAAAACTCTTGTCCTATATCTTTTGAAATTGTATTTGCTAAATTTTTATCATCTGCTACCACATAGATTCCAACAGCAGCCTCTTTACTATCAGCCCAAGGATACCCCATAAGAATAGAGACAGCTAAAACTCCCTGTTTTTTTTCATACTCTCTACATTTATTTATAAAGTAAACCATAGGTTCGGTAGAAGTTTCTGATTGCTCACCAGCTATAAGCATAGGCACACTTACCCAAGCTTTTTTAGGGAGTATATTCTCTTTAAAAATATGTGTTAAAATCTTTGCTGCTTGCTCACCAGTTTCAAAGCAATCAGTATGTGGAGCACATTTATATCCAACAAATGCATCGGCATATCTATGCATTTTCTCAGTCATAGTTGTGTGCATATCAAGAGCAACAACAATGGGAATATCTTTAAAATATTTTCTAAGTTCCTCTAAAAGATCGCCTTCTGCCTCCCCTAACCCAACAACTCTCATAGATCCGTGAAGAGCTAGATTAATTCCATCTAATTTTTTAATTTTATCAGCTTCTAAAGCCCTTTCGATAAACTCCTTTTTTAATCTGTTGTAAAGTTCATAGCTGACCTCTCCATTTGGAACTGCTCTAGCACTAAGTGTTGGAACAACATCGTATCCATTTGCTTTTAAAGTGTCAACTATTCCTCTTAAAGCATTATTTTTTGTTTCAAAAACTAATGAATCCTCTCCATATTTTATAGAAAAATCTTTTTCATCCGTAATAATTGGATTAAAAGAATTAGATTCATGATGCATAGATCCCACTAAAACTCTTTTCATTGCACTCTCCTTTTGTATATTTATTTTACCAAATGACATGCTACTTTGTGTTCACTTTTTCTGTCAGAACAATCCTTTAAAGTAGGCATTTTCTCTTTACATAAACTAAAGACTTTTGGACATCTTGTAGAAAATGGACACCCAGATGGTCTATCAATTGGACTGGGGATATCTCCTTTTAAAATAATTCTCTCTCGTTTTTTATTTGCTTCAGCTACAGGTATTGCTGATAATAAAGCTTCAGTATAAGGATGTTTAGGGCTATTATAAATATTTTTCTTATCTCCTATTTCAACTAAATTTCCCAAATACATAACTCCCACTCTATCAGAAATAAGTTCTACCACACTTAAATCATGAGATATAAAAAAATATGTCAGGTTAAATCTTTCTTGTAAATCTTTAAAAATATTTATAACCTGAGCTTGAATACTGACATCTAAAGCAGATATAGGCTCATCTGCTATAATCAAGCTAGGATTTACAGAGATTGATCTAGCTATTCCTACACGCTGTCTTTGCCCTCCGCTAAACTCATGAGGAAATCGCTCACCATGACTACTACTAAGTCCAACCAAATCCAAAAGTTCTAGAGCTTTTTTCTCCCTTTCTTTTACAGAAAGTTCCGAATGAACAAGAAGAGGCTCAGAAATCAAGTTTTTTATCTTCATTCTTGGATTTAAAGAGCCATAAGGATCTTGAAAAATAACTTGCATATCTTTTCGAAATGGAAGCATCTCCTTTGAATTATACTCAGTTATATCCACCCCTTTAAACTTAATTCTTCCTTCTTCAACATCCAATATTTTATTTATAACTCTTCCTAAAGTTGATTTTCCACAACCACTTTCACCAACTATAGACAAAGTTTCACCCTTAAAAATTTCTAAAGAGACGTTGTTAACTGCGTGTACATATTTTTTTTCTTTTTTAAATCCTTTTTGAGAAACTAAGAATTTTTTACTCACTCCATCTAGCTGAACTAAAACTTCTCTCATGAAATCCTCCCTTAATCTAAAATCAAATGACATCTACATTTTCGTCCGTTTGATAACTCTTTAAGTTTGGGTTCATCCACCAAACATTTTTGAACTGCCACCTTGCACCTTGGAGCAAATTTACATCCTTTTGGCATATTAGTTAAATCTGGAACTTTCCCCTCGATGTATGGCAACGTTGTTGCTCCACTTCCAAGTTTTGGAACAGAAGCTATAAGTCCCTTCGTATATGGATGCATTGGATTATCAAATAACTCTTGAACACTTGATTTTTCCATTATTCGTCCTGCATACATAACAATAACATTATCACAAGTTTCCGCAATAACTCCTAAGTCGTGAGTTATTAAGAGGATTCCCATTTGATGTTTTTCTTTTAATTCCAATAATAGGTCCATAATCTGAGCTTGAATGGTAACATCTAAAGCAGTTGTAGGCTCATCTGCTATTAAAAGTTGTGGATTACAAGACATAGCCATTGCAATCATAACTCTTTGGCACATTCCACCGCTCAGTTGATGAGGATACCTATTTAAAACACTTTCAGGGCTGGGGATTCCAACTAGTTGCAACATTTTCAAAGCATGATTTTCCGCTTCTTTTTTACTATATTTTAAATGAAGTTTTGTACATTCCATAAGTTGATCTTTTATTTTTAAAATTGGATTTAAAGATGATATAGGATCTTGAAATATTGTAGCTATTTTTCCACCACGAATTTTTTTCATATCCCTATTAGAAAGATTTAAAATATTTTCTCCTTGAAAAAAAATCTCTCCATTTATTAGAGCATTTTCCTCATGAAGTCTCATAATAGACATAGAGGTCACTGATTTTCCACTTCCACTTTCTCCAACAAGACCTAATGTTTCACCTTTTTCTATTTTAAAAGATACATCTTCAATAGCTGTTAAAATTTTTTTATCTTTTTTAAACTGTGTTTTCAAATTTTTAACTTCCAATAAGTAATTTATCATAATCGCTCCTAATTAAGTTTTGGGTCTAAAGTATCTCTTAAACCATCGCCAAGTAAGTTAAAAGATAGTACTGTTAAAAAAATCATAAGCCCAGGATAAAAAAGCATATGTGGTGCTAATCCTATATAATCTCTTCCTGTTGAAAGCATAGCTCCCCAATCTGGATTTGTAGGGCTTGCTCCAAATCCCAGAAAACTTAAAGAAGCAGCAGAGATTATTGCTGTTCCAATTCTCATCGTTAAAGTTACGATCAATGCAGGAAGAGTACCTGGTAGAATATGAACTAAAAGTATTCTAAAATCACTAACTCCAATAGATTTACAAGCTTCTATATAAAGTTGTTTCTTTAAAGAGATAGTAGCACTTCGAACTATTCTTGTAAAAGATGGGATTCCATATATCGCAATAGAGATGATAACGTTTATAAGTCCAGGACCTATAATAGCTACTATTCCAATAGCGAGAAGTAGTCCAGGAAAAGAAAACATAACATCACAACACCTCATGATAACACTCTCTATTTTTCCACCATAATACCCTGCGACAAGTCCTAATATACATCCAATAAATGCTCCAATCGAAACAGCTGTTAAAGAAACTAAAAGAGATAATCTAGTTCCAGCTATAACTCTACTAAAAAGATCTCGACCGTATTCATCAGTTCCAAACCAATGTTTCGAATTGGGTTCAGCTAATAAATTTTCATAATCAGCATAGTTTAAATCATATGGAACTGGTTGAAAAACAGCTATAATAATTAAAAAAAATATAAATAAAAGTGAAATAACTGCGACTTTTCTTTTTAAAAAATTTTCCAAAAACTCCCTAATAGGATTTTTAAAAACATCGTTTTCATCCATAATATCTCTCCTTTTTAATCGTATCTAATTTTTGGGTTTAAAACTCCATATAAAACATCTACAATAAGATTAACTATGATGAATTGTAGAGTAAAAATCAGTAAAATTACTTGAATAACTGTGTAGTCTCTAAAAAGAATAGAATCTATAAGTAATCTTCCAAGCCCTGGTATTGTAAAAACTGTTTCTACTAAAACTGATCCTGCCAGTAAAAATCCAAACTGTAGTCCTACTATAGTAACTACATCTATAAGGGAATTTCTAAGAGTATGCTTCATTATAACCCAAAACTCACTGATTCCTTTGGCTCTTGAAGTTCTAATATAGGGTTCCTTTAAAATTTCACACATAGATGATCTTGTGTATCTTGCTATCATAGAAGTTATTCCAGCTCCTAAAGTTATAGCGGGAAGAATGTAACTTTTAAATGAATCCGTTCCTCCTGTAGGAAACCAACCAAGGGTAACAGAGAACACTTGAATTAGCATCAGTCCTAACCAAAAAAGCGGTAAAGATATTCCAGAGATAGCTACTATCATCACAACATAATCTAGAATTTTACCCCTATTAACAGCAGAAATTATCCCAGCAATTACTCCAAAAATAGTTGCCCAAATAATTGATAGAATAGCTAACATGAAGGTGGGTTTAAACCTAGGAGCAATCATATCCTTTATCGGAATCCCGGTCTTAATTGAATTCCCAAGCTCTCCACTAAAAAAACTTTTTATAAAATTAAAATATTGTATATAAAGTGGCTTTGTAAGTCCTAAATGCTCTCTCATCAATTGAATTTCATCAATTGTGGCATTTTGGCCAGCAAGTAATCTAGCTGGGTCTCCTGGAATTAAGTGAATAAACATGAAAATTAAAATTGAAACTATAAATAATATGGGAATTGTGTTGATTAATCTTCGAAAAAAATACCCGCTCATAGCACTCTCCTTTAAAAATTTATAATAAAAAGGTAGTCGCAAAAACAACTACCTACATAATTTTATAGTTTTATTTAGTAGTGTCAGCTTTAGTAAAATTTATAGTTCCATCAGGCATTACATAAACACCTAGAGTGGTTTTTCTTTTGGCAGAAATTAATTGATCAGAACCAAGGAAAATCCAAGGAGCATCTTCCCATATAGTCTCTTGCAATTGAGCATAAATTTCCCCTCTTTTTTCAGAGTTTACTTCTATCGCTCCCTTTTCAAGAAGTTCATCAACTTTTGGATTGTTGTAGTATGCTGTGTTTGCAGAAACAGGAGGAGCAAATTTGCTGTGAAATAGATTTTTAGTAGCTCCATCTATATCAAATGAAGACCAGTTAACATACCACATGTTTATAGTTGCATCCTCTGGAGTTTGTACATTATAGATTGAGTTTGAAAGAGTACCCTCTTCCATTGGCATCACTTCAACATCTACTCCTATTTGGGCAAGTTGTTGGTGAATGAATTGCATTCCTTTCATATCTTCAGTGTTATTTGATCCCCAAATAGTCGCTTTAAATCCATTGGGATACCCCGCTTCTTTCATTAACTCTTTGGCTTTATTTACGTCATAATTATAAGGCGTTAATTTTACATGATACTCTAATGCTTCGGGAACTGGGGATGTAAGAGGAACTAAATATCCCGATTTTACAACAGCAGAGTAAGCATTTTTATTGATGGCATGATTTATTGCCTGTCTCACTTTTTTATTTGAAAATATATCTTTATTAGTATTTAGTGTTACGTATCTTGTTATAGTTGAAAAACCTTTCATAATCTCTATATCATTGGATTTTTCTAGTTTTTTAACCTGTTCAGTAGGCATTGGATAAATGAAATCAGCTTCCCCTGTTTGAAGCATAGCAACTCTAGATCCATTTTCCATAACAGGTCTAAATGTTATTAGATCTATATTTGGTTTTTCTCCCCAATACTCATCGTTTCTTTTAACAACGAGTTTATCCCCTTGGGTCCAATTTACATAAGTATAAGCTCCTGTTCCTACAGGATTTGTAATAATTCCCTGAGCTCCATATTTTTCAAGAGCGGCAGGACTCACTATTTTCAGCGAAGCTATTCTATTTAACATAGGTGCAAAGGGTTGTTTAAGAATCAATTTAACTTCATACTCGCCAGAGACTTCAACTCTATCAACTGCAATAAAGTTTCTACGTCTTCTAAGATTATTTTTCTCATCCATAACCCTATCAAAATTAAATTTTACTGCTGCTGCATTAAGAGCTGTTCCATCTTGAAAAATTATTCCCTGTCTAATTGGAATTGTATAAACTAAACCATCTTCAGATATTGTATATCCAGTTGCTAGTGTTGGCCTTAAAGTCATATCATCATTATATGTAAAAAGACCCTCGTACATAGTTGATACCGCTGTTCCAGAAAGTGTATCTGAAAGATTATGAGGGTCTAAAGATATGAAATTAGCATTGACTGCTACTGTTATATCTTTTCCTTCAGAAAAACTAAGTGATGATGCAAGAAGCATTAAAATTCCAATTCGGCCTAATTTTTTTTTCATTAATTCCCTCCCGTAAATTCAAATACTGAGTATACAAATCAATATTAGTATAGGTATATACTTTATATTGACCTGAAAGTCAAGAAGAAAATTAAAAAAACCTTCAAATTAGATAGTATATTCACTACCTGAATTCGAAGGTTTATACAAATATTTAATTAAAATTTTTATTTTTGAAAAAGATCCCTATAATCTTTAGGGCAGATTTTTTCATATTTTTTAAATACTTTTGTAAAATAACTGCTATCCTCTATGCCTATTTCATTAGATATTTCGGATAGAGATTTATTAGTTATTTCTAAAAAATACTTAGCCTTTTCAACTTTTTTTATAAGAATATATTCCTTAAATGTTTTTCCTATTTCTTTTTTAAAAACTCTACTAAATTGTGAAATACTTAAATTGCATAATCCAGCAACATCTTCTAAATAAATATTTTCTTTAATTTTTTCGTTTATATGGGTGATGGCTGCTGAGATTTGAGAGTGACTATATTGTACTCTTTCTTCTTTTATATTGTTTTCTACAATATGGTTGTACCATTTTTTGTTTTTAATACATTCACTTATATAAACTGATGTATAATGTAAAATACTTGCAATACTTTGCAAATCATTGTATTTAACTTTTTTTAAAAAATCGTAATTTTCAGCGATTTTCTTTAGATTAAACTCTTTACCCACATTTTCTATTAAAATATTTTCTAATTCAAAAGTTTCTTCATCTTCTAAGAGTATCTGCCCTACTAAAAATGCTCCTATTAGTTCTCCTTGATAAATAATAGGAATTATCATATCCACTAAGCCAGCATGACATCTATAAATATAGGGTTTTAGGGATAAAAATACTTTGCTTAAAGCTTTCACATCACATTTTTCACAAAAACAATTAAGTTCTTTATTTTTTCTAAAAATTTTACAAAACTCTGAATAGTTACTCTTTTCTGTTAAGTAATTTCCTTCATCATCTACGATTACTATAGCCATTTTAGTCATATTGACTATCTCTTCTTGAATTTTTATTAACTCTTTCCTATATTTATAAAGCATATTTTACACCTTTCATTTTTTTATTTTTTTAAAGGTAACCCTTTTAAGATTCTAGCAGCATTTTGACCAAAAATTCGTAACTTTTTTTTTGAACTTTTTATATTTTCTTTTAAAATAAAATCCTTTGAGTATTTTTTTTGATTGAGGACTATCTCGCCGTCAAAATCTATTCCTATTCCTATTTCAAACCTCCCATTTGTATATAGATCTTTGTTAATTTTTTCTAATTGTAAAAATTTAAAAATATATGGGATTTCTTCTTCTTCTATTCCAAAAAAAATATCTTCGATATCATTAATTTTTATAATATTTGAACATACAATATCTATTCCAGCTTTTGTCATATCATCTCACCTAAAACTAATCCTGTTGCAACCGCATTTCGAGGACCTTCCGTTCCTCTTATATTCCCACACCCAGCAACTACACCACATTTAGAAAGAGCTTCTGTTATCATTTCAGGTACTTCAAAATCAAGAGCCGACCCACCAACTATGATTACAAATTCAAAATCTCTTATATTTTTTGTAAGAGATATTTTTTTTAATGCTCTTTTTGAATTTACTACAAACACTTTTTTTTTGCTCTCTCTTCTAATATTTCTGATTTTTTCTAAAGTAGCTTCAACTTCGATTGGAATTAATTCTCCATTTTTAATTAAAACAATTTTGGCATATATATTTGGAGATAAAGGTTCGTCAAAAAATTCAACACTTCCATCTTCATATCTAATATGAAAAAATGATTCAACTTTTGCCAAGGGATATTTTTTTATATCTTCAGCTAAAGTGAAATCTTTAATCCCAAGCTCTTTTTGTATCAACAAAGTTACCATATTTCCCGCTCCTGCTAAATGAGTATGGGCTTTTCTTCCAGCTTTATCTATACTACACGCATCTGTAGAACCAGCACCGATATCAATTATAGCTAAAGGTTTTCCTGTTCCAGGAGTAGTTAACGCTCCTTTGATTGCCATGTCGGCCTCTACTCCTGCAACTTCGACATCTACACCCAAATCGGTTTCAATCACCTTTGCTAAGTGGTCCATTTGATTTTTCTCAGTACCAACCATTACCGCTAGACCTACTGCATTTTCTAACATAAACTCTCCAGCTAATCCACCTTTAATTTTTTGGGGAACAAAAGTATCTACAGCAAGTAAATCTTTTATTTTTATAGCGTCTATATTTTCTCCTGTAAATTTGCTCATAGTATTTTTTACATTTTTAAGCATTCCACCTACATTGGTTCCATCCTCACCACAAATATCTTGTACATTTAAAAATGATAATTTTTCCATTATTTTTTCTGCACCTTCTTGGATACCAACTTCTTCGGTAGATTTATTTCCCTTTATATATAAATTTCCGGCAGGAATAATTTTTTCTTTTACATCTCCTTGAGGAGTTTTTATTACGACTCCCGATCTATTACCTATTAAAGCTTTAGATAACGGAACAACTTTTTTTGTTTCTTCTGGATTTAATTCAAAAATAGTTGCAATTCCATATGGATTTGATATTTTTTCAATAACTCTACCTTTTAAAGCCACTTCTACACAACACTTAACTCCTATAGGTATTTTTTCAAGCAGCTGAACTTCATCAACTATTGGAATTTTTATTGCTAATCTATTGTTTACAAGAACACCATCATCTTTTTGTAAAATAGCTCCTTTTATCCTGACTTTTCTCTCCATTTCAAGATTTAAAATTTTTGCTATCTCTAAGAAATTTTTTTCTTCATTTGCTATAACTATATAATCCTTATCCAATAACTCTTCACTTAAATTTTTAAGATCGTCTAGTTCAATTGTTATTCCAACTCCGATACCACAACCGCCAGGAGTGTCAGGATTATGTCCAATCATAGTTGATTCTGTTATTATAGTTTCAGTAATTGTTTCCATAGATACATCCCCTATTACAGGAGTAGCTTCATTTATACGAATCAAATTTAAATCATCTAAACTCAAATTAACTTTTGTTAATAGAGAAGAAATAGCTCTTTTTACTCCTTCTAGATTATCCTTAGTTCCTTTTAATCCAGTAGTTTTAGAAAGGGAACTTCCTAAAAATTTTATTCCAAAGTTGTCTATTTTAGCTAAAGCTACTTCTGTTGTTGCGTTACCTATATCTATACCTGCAATAATTTTCATAATTAAATTACTCCTAATCTCTTCTTAACTTGCCTCTTTTTTCATAAATTTCTGCAGCTTCTCTAATGAAGTTTGCATTTACGATAGCTCCATATTTATGTTCAAGTTCATCTGCAATTTCTAAAAGTTCCTCTTTTTTAGATCTATTTGGTCTTAAAGCATTGTATATTTCTAATATTCTTTCATCCGAAATTCTAACTAATTCACTAGCTCTTTGAAAATTTCTTTTTATAGTCGGTTGTCCTGCAGCCTCAGCTACCTCTCCTTGAAGATTTAGAGTTTCCGAAGAGATTCTAATATCTTGTGCCTTAATATTTTCGTCTAAAACATTTTCTAAAGTGATCTCATCTAACGTTTTTCCAGTCGGAGTTTTTAGCCATTCTTTTCTTTTTTCTCCTAAAGGATAATCCAGTTCAATGTTAATTTTTTTCTTCATTTTTCATCTCCTTATTCAAAAGTATATTCTAACTCTTCAGGTTTTTCGTTATCTTTTACATGTTTTGTTTCTTTTATATGTAATAGTGCTGCTTTTGCTTGGTATTTTGGTCTTACCATTTGATCACTTATAACAGGAACAGGATTTGGAGATTCCCCTTTAGCATATTTAGCGGCATTTTTACCGATTAACCTGTAAATTTCTGGTGTCAAAAGTGGGGCTTGGGGAAATAGTTCTAAGTTATTTAAGGGAAGCAAATCTTTTTGGTGTATAACTGTTGTTCCTTTAGATTGTATACCTATTCCTATACCTGAACCACTTAACTTAGCAGCATCATTAGCTATAAAACAAACATCTGAAGTTCTATTTATTCTTACGACTCTAGCTATCAATCCCTCTTCTTCTATTCCAGCAATTAATTCCATCAATACTATATTATGTGGAACATCAGTTATGGTTTTATTTTGATGTTTTTTAAATGCGGGTGCTAATCCAATAACAACTTCTTCTATTTTAACACCTTTTTTTGCAATTCCAACCTCTTTTATTTTTATTTCCATTTCTTCCTCCTATTCAATACTCTCTGGCTTTATAGCTGTCGGAATGTTAGAGATTTCACTCCATCTCTCCTCGCTCATTCTGTACCCACTTCCTGGGCCCATATAATCATTTTTATCATTTATTGCACTTACAATTTTAAAATCTTTATTCAGAATAGCTGACGTTTGAAGATAGTCACCTGAAACTCTTTGCTTTAACATATTTAGTACATTTTCTGCAACATCTTTAAATCCGCTTTTGCTTAAACCTTTGACTAAGTCTAATCCGGTTATTCCTCTTTTTAAAAGTTCTTCAGCTCCTTTTAAATCTTGAACAACATCTCTAAGTGGCATATCCTTACTTCCATGTGCATAAGTTGCCGCATATACCTCTTCATCAGTTATTTCTGGAAGGTCTAACTCTTTGAATAATCCTTGGATTGCTTTAGCAGCTTTATTTCTTATTTTTATTACTTCTTCTTCAGATACTGGTCTTAATCCACCATCAACTTTTAAATCTCTTTGTAAAATATTATAATCATCAAAATCTTCAGCATCAAAATTTGATCCAGCAAACATATTATCATAATTTGGGACTGCACTGTATCCAGAAAAAATAAAATCTGTTCCAGGTAACATCTGCATTAAAGTTCTAGCGGTCCTTCTTATATCAGAGTGAGAAAAAGTTTGATCATTAGCCGAAGCACACTCTAAATCTAAAAGCATTGCTATTAAGTTTTCTCCTAGAACTGCTCTAATCCCTCCTGGAAGTGCACCAGGCATTCCAATACAGCTTACTGCTCCATTTTGTAGGCCTTGAACTCCAGCTCCTCTAGTTATATAGATACATCTAGTTTCTAAGTATAACATTGATTTTCCTTCAGAGTACCCCATTAACGCTTCTGAACCTGTTCCTGAAGTAAATCTCATTTTTAAACCTCTTGAAGCATAAGCGGATGCTAAAAATGCTTTTGACCAAGGAGTGTCATCGCCATCTGTAAATACTTGTTCTGTTCCGTAAACAGAAACTGTTTCTGCATAACTTGTAAATCCTTTCATTCCAAGCTCTAATTCTGTAGCTTCTTCAACTGAACACTGAGTTAAAACTCCACCTCTTCCAACTTGAGATCCAACAAAAATAGCAATAGCATTAAAAGGAGCATATCTTACAATTCCAACAGTTGTTTCTTGTTCATCAAAGCCTCTAATAGCAGCTTCAGCTGCATCTGCCGAAATTTGTACTGGATTATCTCTTAGATTTGTTACATGGCATTGATTAGAAGGCGTTTTTCTAGCTCTCATTTTTTGGACTGACATCATCATCTCAACAACATTTAGATGACTAATTACTTCAACCATTTTTGCTGGCGTTATTCCAGTAGTTATTTTAAGAATATCTTCTTTTTTAACATTTATATCAACTAACTTTTTTGCAATTTCTAATGTTGATAATTTCATTGCTTCTTCAGCATATCTTAAATCAATAGCATAATCAGCTATGAAAAGGTCTATCATATCAAAATTTTCTCTTTTTTTTCCATCTAATTCTATTATTTTTCCGTGTTTAATTATTAAACTTGGTTTAGGATCTAAAGGACTATCCATAGCTATTAGGCCTTCTTCTTTCCACTCACCTATAAACCCATCTTTATTCACTGCTCGTTTACTTAAAACCTCAAAACGTTTTGATTTCATCGCTCCTCCTATAAAATTATAAAGAATTTAATGCTGCTTTAGCTATCTCCATATCTTCTTCAACTGTCCCACCACTTACACCAACAGCTCCAACAATTTCTCCTTTTATAATAATAGGAAAGCCACCCCCAAAAGTTATTATTCTTGAGTTATTTGTTAAATTTAAACCATATAAACTTTCTCCAGGTAAAACAACTTCACTAAGCTGATCTGTTCCTATTTTTAATGCCCAAGCAGTAAAAGCTTTGTTTATAGATATATCAACACTTGTTACAAAAGCTTCATCCATTCTTTCTAAATACAATAAATTTCCTCCGTTATCAACAACTGAAAATACTACTGGTACCCCTATTTCTAAGGCTTTTTTTAGTACTGCTACACCCATTTTTTTTGAAGCATTTAAAGTAATCTGATTAAAATTTTTTATAATCATAACTTTTACCTCCCTACTTTATTATTTTTATGTTCATATATCGAATAATAACAACTTCTTATACATACTTCAAGGTAATTAAATTCCTTAAATTGGTATTTTTTTGTCATTTTTAATAATTATGATTTTTTTTTACCATTTTTAGATGGTTTTTTACCTTGTTTAGATATTATTTTTTTGTTATTCTAAAACTGAAACAATGATTACTTTATTTTGGGAGGAGATTATAATGAGATTTTACGATTATTTAATGCCTAGCGTTAATTTTTTTGGACCAGGATGTCTTAGTGTAGTTGGCGATAGAGCTCAAATACTAAACGGAAAAAAAGCTTTAATTGTTACAGATAAATTTTTACACTCTTTAAAAGATGGAGCTGTTGAAAAAACTATAAATTATTTAGATGAGGTTGGAATTAAAAGTGTTATATTTGATAATGTTGAACCTAATCCTAAGGATATAAATGTGTATGAAGGTGCTGATGTATATAGAAAAGAAGGATGTGACATGATCATAACTGTTGGAGGAGGTTCCCCTCATGATTGTGGGAAAGGAATCGGAATAGCTGTTACACACCCAGGAGATATTTGTGATTATGCTGGAATTGAGACTTTAACAAATCCACTTCCTCCAATTATCGCGATTAATACTACAGCAGGAACTGCTTCAGAAGTTACAAGACATGCGGTTATTACCAATACCAAAACAAAAGTAAAGTTTGTTATTGTCAGTTGGAGAAATTTACCACAAGTTTCTATTAATGATCCATTACTTATGGTTGGTAAACCAGCTGGACTAACTGCGGCTACAGGTATGGATGCTCTTACTCATGCTGTTGAAGCCTATGTATCTAAAGACGCTAACCCTGTTACAGATGCTGCTGCTATTCAAGCAATTAAACTGATTTCACAAAATTTAAGACAGGCAGTTGCTAACGGTGAGAATCTAAAAGCTAGAGAAAATATGGCGTATGGTTCGCTTTTAGCAGGGATGGCATTTAATAATGGGAATTTAGGTTATGTTCATGCTATGGCACATCAATTAGGAGGACTTTATGATATGCCACATGGTGTTGCAAATGCGATGTTACTTCCTCATGTTTGTCGTTATAATATGATTGCTAATCTTAAAAAATTTGCAGATATAGCTGAATTTTTGGGAGAGAAAATAGATGGGTTATCAGTTGTTGAAGCTGCTGAAAAATCTGTGGATGCTATTTTAAGACTTTCGAGTGATGTTGGAATTCCTAAGAGTTTAAGAGAAGCAGGAGTTAAAGAAGAGGATATCGAGCTTATGTCAATTAACGCTTTAAAAGATGGAAATGCATTTAGTAATCCAAGAAAAGGAAATGAAAAAGAAATTGCTAATATATTTAGAAATGCTATGTAATAGATAATAAAAAAAGCCTCCAATCGGAGGTTTTTTATTTAAATTTTTTTATTGTATTGAACATCGAGATCTTTTGTGGTTGTTAATTCTAGGGTTTTCATAATATCATTGACAAAAGTTTGTCCTAATATATATTTTAAGATAGGATAATAAGATATTACGAAAGGTTTATAATCATCTTTTTCAAAGCCAATAGGATTCTCTCTTCTAAAATATGGAGATTTAGACATCTGTATATCCATACATGGAAATTTTGAATCGTTTAAAGCCAAATAATCATTTGTTTTAGTTGGAACAAAAATATATAGTGTACCGTGATGATCTATTAAAATTTCAAGAGGATATATAGAGCACCATAAGGGTTTTGTATCAATTATTTCTTCCATTGAAAATCCTTTGTCCACACAAATTTTATGAAGAGCACATAAGTTTCTATCTATATGAACACATGAACAAGTGCATCTATCAAAAGTTTTTTCAACATGTATTTCTGGTATCATCATATTGTCATGTTTTATTGAATTAATTATTTCGACCTCTGTCAAGCCCTCCTCTTTTAGAATTGACACAGCTTTTGTGAGATGATCATATTCCCTAATATTTTCTAATATAATTTTTCTAGATTTTTTATTAAATTCGTAAGGGAATTGAACACAGCAGTTTGTCAAACAGTTAAAACAATCAAAATTTGTAGGTAAAAGAAAACTATTAATATCGACAATCGCTATGTACTTCTTACCTTCAATAGTGACCTCAGTTTCTATTGTTTTGGTGATAGTGAAGTACTTCTTTATTTGATCCTCTAATTTAGGGGATATTTTTTCTTTGTTATGCATAAAATATTTCATTTTTTCTCCCTATTAATTCAAAATTATTCAATAAAACTTTTAATTTTAATATAATCCATTTTGCTCACTGGAAAATTAAAAGAGATTACCTTGTAATTCAAATTAAAAATATCTATATCTTCAAATATAATAATTCCATTGATTTCATTATTTTTACAGTAGTTATCAAACTCATATACAGAAATATAGTTTGTGTCTTTTATAATTTTTTCTAGCCCCAATTCCTTACAAATATTTTTTAAAAGTGGTTTTTGTAAAAATCTGTAAACTATTATAATATTATTGAGATTTTCAATTTTTTTTTCCATTTCTAAATGTAATGAATTTATAAGAGTTGTTGCTATAGATGTTTCATCAAAACTATCAATAGAATCAAAGTATTTTCTTAAAAAAAATGTTATCTGATGAAATTCTTCCATATAGAGACTAAATGTTTTTTTATTGAAACTATAGAACTCTTTGATATTAAATTTTTTTTTATAATCCATAATAATAGCTATATGAGCTATATGTATAAGTGTATCTTGAGATACTTTAAATTTATATGGAAGATTTTTATTCAAATAGATTATTAAATTTTTTACAATTTCAATCTCTTTTGGGTTATTTTCAAAAATATTATTGATATCTTTCTGGAAATAAACTTCTTGAATGCACTTAATTTCATAATCTGAAAGAAAGGGTGCTTTTTTAAAAAGTTCTTTAAAATTTTCGGAAATATCTATATGACTATAATTGACTGGATATTTTTGTCTTATTATTGCTATAATAAACAAAATTTCCATTTTTAAAATTATAAAACTTTGATATAAAACTTTCCTCATAGATAAGATCTTTTGTACAGAATAATCCACATTATTCTCAATTTTTAGAGTTTTGAAATAGTTAAAAAATTCTGAAAATTCTTCAGGAAGATATTTTTTTTCATAATATATTTTAAATAAATATAATTCAAAAATCTCTCTTTTTTTCTCTTCCAGTCCTACCAGTTTAACTCCACTCGAGTTGAATCCTTCAATATTTAAGTTGTAATCATATAATATTTTTTTTAATTCTACAATATCTTTTGAAATAGTTCTTCTTGTGACTTTAAGTTTTTTGCTAAGTTCACTTAAATTTACAAGTTCATTCCTTAAAAAAGAGAGCAAAATAAAAACTTTTCTCTCATCACAAGTTAACTTTTGTAGACATTTAAGATCTTCTTTTAAGTTCGGATTGTTATTTAGTTCATTATGAATTCCAAATATTTTTTTTTTACCTAAAAGTTCTCCTATCTGTTTGATACAGACTCTGATATTTGATTGCGAAACATTGAAAATATTAGCTAATTCATCTATTGTGTAGGAGTCCACTGTTAGGCAATGCATGATTTTAAAATGAAAACTAGTTAAACTCAAAAATACCTCCTACAAAAAAATGTTTTTCTAAAAATTATACCACAAATTCATTTAATTACAAATAAGAAATTTTATAAATTCAAATAATAAAAAAATTCTATACCAATGAATATAGGAATCATAAGGTTTTTTTAAAAAAGTTTTAGATTAAAAATATAAGGTCTTTGAAAGAGTTGAATAATGTTGTATAATAGCATTTAGTTTAAAAATACTATTTCAATAAATTTTATTATGGAGGATTAATATATGAAAAAAATAATATTAGGGTTAGTAGCATTGTCTATGGCTACAACAACGCTAGCAGAAAATAGATATGGTGTGGGATTAGGAATTGGAGTTTCAGATAGTGTTTATAAAGGAGCTGATGATGAAAGTTATCCAATGCCACTTTTAGATATTAACTATGGGGATTTGTATATAAAAGGGATCACATTAGGATATAAATTATATCAAAATGATTTAATGGTAACCTCAATATTTGTAAATCCATTAGCTGGATTTGCTGTAGATGGTGCTGATTTAGCAAAAGGATATGACAATATTGACGATAGAAAATTTCAAACTATGGCGGGAGTAAGAGTGGATTCACATCCAATTTTCTACGGAGTGAGATTAGGTGCATTAGCTCAATTTGGTAAACATGGTGCTGAAGCTAAACTGGGTGCGTTTAGACCATATTCGGTTACTGATAGACTTATTTTAGTTCCAGCTGTACATGTAAAGGGATACACTCAAGACTATACAGATTATTACTTTGGGGTAACAGCTGAAGAGAGAGATAAAAATAGAAATATAAAAGAGGAATATACTGCTGATGCAGGATATTCAGTTGGAGCAACTTTGACTGCAGACTATAAATTAAATGATAGAATGGCATTAATGATGTTTGTAGGTGTTGAAAAGTTTTCAGACGAGATTGCAGATTCACCAATTGTTGAAGATAACACATTATTCTTGGTTGGAGCAGGAGCTAAATATTTCTTCTAAAAAAACAAACCCAAAGTACAGTTTGAATGTACTTTGGGTTCTTTTTTACTTTTCTCTCAATGTGTATTTATATGGATTAAAAGCAACTTGAGCTAATTTAAAATTTTGTAGTCCTAACGGAATTCCAATTACTGTCAAGCACATCGCAATTCCAATAATAATGTGTGATATAGCGAGCCATATTCCGAAAAATATTATCCAAAAGAAACCTGCAATTGGTCTTGGAGGTTGTCCAACTCTGGCTTGTTCAACAACTTCTTTTCCAAATGGAGTAAGACATGCTGATGCCATTTCAAAACATCCTCTTGTAAAAGGTATTGTAACAATAAATATAATTGAAAATATACCACAAACTAGCCACTCTACAGCTAATGGTAATCCACCTAAAACCAACCATAAAATATTTAATATTAAATTCATTTCTATGTATGATAAACGTATAAACCACTTAAACTATTTATCATATCCTCCTTATTTATTATTTTTATTATCTTTAAATTTTATCAAATTTTCCTTCAAAAAACAAATTTTTTCATTGAATTCTTTTCATTTTCCTAAATTATCAATAATTAACATATATTTCGCATAGAATATTCCTTTTTCTCTTTTTAAATAGCTATTTTCTTTAATTGAAAATAGAATATTTACTTGTTCTCTTACAAAATGTATTATAAAGGAGAAATAATTATTTAATTGAGGTGAATTTTATGAAAAAACCAAATCTTTTATTTATTTTTGCTGATCAATGGAGAAGAGAAGCTGTTGGATTTATGGAGAAGGAACCAGTAATTACTCCTAATTTTGACTCTTTTTCTAATGAGGCAGCTATATTTGAAAAAGCATATAGCAGTTGTCCGCTTTGTTCTCCAAATAGAGCTTCTATTTTAACTGGAAAGAATCCAATATCTCATGGGGTTATTACAAATTGTAAACCCGGTCTTGAAAATATTTTTCTAAAAGAAGATGAAGTAACAGTTGGCGATGTATTGAAATCTAATAACTATAGAACAGGTTATATTGGAAAATGGCATTTGGATGAGCCTGAGGAAAAGGAAGGATTAACGCCCATTTCAGGAGCTAAAAATTGGGATGCCTTTACACCTCCTGGACCTAGACGACATGGATTCGATTTTTGGTATTCTTACGGTGCTGATGACAACCATCTCTCACCACACTATTGGATGGATACCCCCGATATGATAAGTATTAAAAAGTGGTCTGTTGAGCATGAAACAGATGTGGCTTTAGATTTCATTGATAAAAATAAAGAGGAGAATTTTGCTCTTTTTTTATCATGGAATCCGCCACATACGCCTCTTGATTTAATCCCCCCAAAATACGTAAATATGTATTCTAACACTAAAATACAAAAAAGAAGAAATGTAATTTTAGAAAATATAGTTGATCATCCTCAAACAATAGAACCATTTTCTTTAAATGAAGATACTTATTTGGAGTCAGTTAAAAAATATTATGCAGCTATAACGGGGATCGATGAAAACTTTGGAAGAGTAGTTGACTACTTAAAAAAGAATGATTTATTTGAAAATACTATAATTATAGTAACTTCGGATCATGGAGAGATGTTGTGTTCGCATGGATTTTGGAGTAAACATGTTTGGTTTGAAGAGGCTGTTTCTGTACCATTCATGCTTTCTCATGGGAGTAAATATAAAAATAAAAAAATATTAACACCTCTTTCTGGAATAGATATTGCTCCAACTATTTTATCTCTTTTAGATATAAATATTCCTTTAGAGATGGAAGGTAAGGATATAGCGCCATCTTTAAATGGAGAAGTAGTTGATAACATAGTTGTTTCAGCATGTTATACAGGAAATTCTAAAGTTTTAAAAAGTTTAAAAGAGAGAGGGTTAGATACGCTTTCTTATGGTTGGAGAGCTGCAATTGATGAAAGATACACTTATGTTTATTACAGTGACTATTCAGCCAAAAGTACTCCTAAAGAATTTTTATATGATAATAAATCAGATGAATTTCAACTTAATTCTATTTTGGTAACAGATAAAACTAAATATCTAAAAGATTATTTGATTGAGTGGGGAAAAAAATATAGCGATCCATGTTTATCAAATATCTAAGAATGTGCAGATCTTAAACGATAAATAAAGAGTGTTATCCATAAAAAATATTGAAAATAGGCGTTCCTATTTTCAATATTTTTTTTGTTATATCTTTTTTAAACTTTTAAAGTTTACCTTAATCTCTTCCCCATTTTTAGATGTAATTTTCAATTTGGTTGAATCTTCTAAAATTTCGGATTCTATATTTGAGTTGGGTTCAATTTCATATTGTCCTTTTAGGACAATTAGGCTGGTGTGCTCCATTCCATTGTTGCTAATCCAACCTCTGGAGTAAATACTTGTTTCTTTCATTCTCCCTTCATTATATTGATCTTCATCAATGCCATCATAGAGCCTTAGGTCTGGATCAACAAAACTCATTTGAAAATTTTCTCCATCTGTTTGAATTAAAATTAAAGATGGTGTGTCCACTGAATTAATAAATTTATTTTCTTTTAAATTTCCAGATTCAAATATAGCATATCCAATCATATCACTATCTAAATCTTTAACTATATGGCTTTTGTTATCATGATTTATAACCTGATATTTAGAAGATTTCATAAATTCACTTTTTTCTTTTTCATCTCCTTGGATTAATATGCTATACTCATATTTCTCATTTTTGGGAGATTTACCATGATTTATATAGGCCACCTCATAGTTATTTTCTGTTTTCTCTCCGGAGGTGTGATCTCTTGATTCCTGGTTACCTTTTTTTGAAATAATATTCCCTAGAACAACTTTATACATGTTATTTTGAGAATCTAAAAAAATATTTTTATTGTTAGTGTAGCTTTTTTTGAAATTCTTTCCTAAATAGTTTTGGAAAAGAGTTGTGTGTGTTTCATTTTTATTGTCATTATTTTCAATACCACTTCCTAGTAAGATGGCTTTATTATTAAATAAAAAAATTGATTTTCTAGCTCTGTGGCTCCCATTATATTTTGGATGTTCGTGGAGTTTCATGGCAAACATTCCATTTGAATTTAAAGAATTTCCGCCGGAGTAAGTTTCATCTGATAAAAGCATCTCTTCTATACCACTTTTAGTATCAACTTGTGAGATACTTGATTTTAGGTCTTCAAAAGGGAGATCTATAGCTGTTGTTCCTGGGAAATGTTTCCAGTCCCAACCTTTTTGAACATATCCACTATCTTTCAATGAGTTTTGTAAAATTTGAAAAGCTCCATAACTCATATATCTACCATAAAGGTTATTTTTAAGATACGTTTCGTTTCCAACCAGATACCTACTATATCCTTTTACACCAACTAACCAGTTGTCTCTTCTATGAAGTTGAATAGAACCCATATTTAATGTCCACGATCCTTCTGGAGGTTTTTCCATTTCAAAACCGAGATTTTTTAGTTTTTCTATTTTTTTATTGTCTTTACTTAATCTTAAATAAGCTTCTGCTAAATCTCTATCGATACCATCTTCTCCACTTAAAGCCATTAATCTAAAAGACTCTACATCTATTTTTAATTTATCATCTGGATGTCTTCCACTTAAAGAGAGTAGATAGTTATATTTATTAGAGTAAATTCTTGTCAGTAATATAGCCTTTTTTAGAATTTTATAAGGTTCACCTGTAATTCCATAAGAGGTTCCGTTTAAGTAGTAAATAATAGGAGTCAATCCTTCAAAAGCTCCTTTAGCATATGCGGGATAATTTTGCATATGATGAAATACAGTTCCGTCATATTTAAATCCACCCAGAACACCAGGAGAATATTTGATAGAATTCACGAGATAACTTTGTAGCTGGTATAACTGCTTAGCTTCAATATTTTGATTTTCATTTAATAGAATAGCAGTGAGCATTCCTGGAAGCATGGTATTTAAAACATCGATATTAACTCCATTTATTTTATCTTTGGGGATAAAGATCATTCCCATACCACTGTACCATGCTATCATATCTCTAGCTTTATCTATTGTTTTTAATTTTATAAGAGGTTCTTTCATCAAAAATATAGCTTCATAAATTTCTCTCATTTGGTATCCTAAATGATGAACGGTACCTTGAGAACTTCCTTTTGTCCAGCCTTGATCGTACATATATTCTAAACTTTCATTAAATATATAGGCGATTGTATTTTTATCGTCTATATTCTTTGTAGAGTTATACATGTAGGATAATTCTCTTAGATATTTTCCAAATTCTTTTGTGGGAATATATTTTATTTTTTCTTTTTCATCAGGTTTTAAATCATTGTATATGATTAATTTTTGAATGAATTCTAAATTTATTTTTTTATATTTTAAAAGCTCAGATTTTTTTTCATTTATAAGAGTTTCTGTCACAGCAATATTTTTAAGTAGTTTTTCTCGATACCTTTTCTCAATTTTATTTATTCCAATTTTTTCTTCTTGAGAGAGTTCTTTCTCGTTTTTTTCATTATCTATTTGATTATAGTTTTTATATAGGGCCATCCAATGAGCATTAGCAGAAGAATCAGCTTCTATATTAATAAAGTTAACCTGTTCATCTCTTGCATTATGTCTTGGATCTATTAGTACTGAAGGAATGATTTGATCTATTAATATGCTTCCTTTGACATTGGGTGCCACAAAAGTTATCTCGTCCATTTCTTCCTCTGGATTCCCAATCATATCTCTATCATATTGAACCCACATAGTTCTCCAACCTTTGAAATTCATTTTTATTGGAAACCAACATTTGACCATATTCTTTTTTTTGAACTGAACCAAAAGTTCTCCTGCCAAAGGTGTTTCATTATATATCCACATAGTATAACTACTTTTAGATTTTTCAACTTGTCCTTTTTTAAAAGCAGTATAGCCAACATCTCCTAAAATACTGAGTGTCTCAAATTCTGCAAAACTCCATTTTAAAGAACTTTCTCCATCTTTATATTTATCTTTAGATATAGATAGTGAATCACTTGTTTTGGCAATCACATTTTTGGGTATCTCATTTTCGAATTGATATACTTTAATTTCTTTTCCATACAAAGATCCAGCTAACATAATCACTCCCAATATAATTTTTTTCATTTTCTCCCCCTGATTTGAAGTAGATAAATCTATAAAAAACTAGGTGCAAACACCTAGTTTTTTATATTTTTAATCTATACTATTGTAATGAGTGTAACCTTTTTGGACAAGTTCAATTGCATCGCCAATTCCATTTTGTTTAATTCTATTGATATAAGTATCCCAGTCATCATCTACATTAGAAACTCCTAAAATCCATTTTTGCATATATTCTTCAGTTGTTTGATTTACAGGAGCCATTATTTTTTCTAATTTCTTTATATCCTTAGGGCTATATTTTAATATAGGTAAAGGCATAGTAGTATTTCCATCTTTCATATACATTTCGAATCCTTGTTTGGCAATATTATTTGAATATTGATATTCGTAATCCGCATTCTGTTGAACTCCAGGTCCTGAAACTTGAGCTCCAACTTCTTGTAAAACTTTTAGTGGACCTTTTCCATCTGGATTTTTTAGAACTAAGTCTGTAAATATAGGATTACCATCCACGATTTGATAGTGCTCTCCTTCAATCCCGAAATTCCAAGTTCTTCTACCTTCCTCTGAGAACCACCAATCCATAAATTTAATAGCTAGCTCTGGATTTTTAGCTGCTGCTGAAATTCCCCATCCTATTTCAGGAGTTGTATTTCTACCAATAGTGACACTTTTTACTCCGTTTTTTATTTCTAATGGTTCAATTGGATAGAATTCAAATCCAGGTATTTGAGCAGTTAAACTGTTATAGCTTGCAGTACTTCCAAACCAGTCCAAAGTCATTCCACCTATATTTGTTGGTAATACGGTATCTCTAGCCCCCCAGCCTCTTGTAAATACCTCTCTATCTATTAATCCCTTTTTATACCAATCCGCAGCTAATTTTATAGCATCTTTAAAATTTGGATCAAGGGTTGCAAAAGTGACTTTGTCATTTTCAGCATAGAATGTTTTGTATGGTCTTGCTCCAAAAACTCCAGTTAAGTTGTTTAAAGCGGCCTGGATGTTTCCTCGAACAAAAATACCAACCTCATCTTTTCTTCCGTTTCCATTAGCATCTTGTTCTTTAAATACTGTTAGAGCATTTTCGGTTTCATCTATAGTTTTAGGTATTGATAAACCAAACTTTTTTAACCAATCTGTTCGAATAAAAAGCCCAGAGGAAACGCTTAATTTCTCTAGATCATAGTATGTCGGAATAGCATATATTTTTCCATCTAATGAATACATATCTTTTCTATATTTGGGATTTTCCTCTATAAATTTTTTTATATTTGGAGCATGCTTATCTATTAAATCATTTAAAGCAATCATACCACCATCACTACCTAATTTCTCTAAATCAGGAACTCTATAAGCTATAATATCTGAAAAATCATTAGAAGCCAACATAAGATTATAAGCTTGTGTTGAGTCTGTATTGTTTTTAGATGCATATGATTTTATTTTTACTCCCATTGCTTCTTCTGCTTTTTTATAAATTTTCCACTCATTGTTTAAAGGCATTCCATTAAAAACTAAAAATATAGAAAGGTTTTTTTCATTTTCTTTTGAGTCTCCATCTTTTGAGCATCCATTAAACATAAGCGTCGATAAAAGTAACGCTCCTATTGCTATTTTTTTCTTCATTATAACTTTCTCCCCTTGTTTGTTATCTAACTAACCATCCACCGTCGATAGCTAGAATATGACCATTTACATAATCG
>NZ_CAMTIK010000025.1 GCF_947072685.1 uncultured Cetobacterium sp.
AGCTCTAGAAGCTTTTCCTGTAACAGTAATATAAGATTTTTTATTGATATAGTTTCTTTGAAGAACGAAAATATTTATTGATATAGTTAATAGAATCATAGCTAAAGCTGTTGCAACTCCAAGTTGGAAATTTCCGATTCCTTCTTGATAAATTTTAACGGATATTGTAGTAAAGTTTCCACCAATAACAACTGGATTTGAAAAATCAGCAATAGACTGAATAAATACAAGTAAAAAAGCATTGGCTATACCAGGAAGCATAAGAGGGAAAGTAATAGTTGAAAAAACTTTACCCCTAGAAGCACCCAAATCTCTTGCAGCTTCTTCAACAGATGGATCTATGTTTTTAAACAGCCCTACAAGCATCAAATAAGCAATGGGAAAAAAACTTAGAACTTGGACAAGGACTAGCCCGTGAAAACCGTAAATTTCAAAGTTACGAAGCCCTAGAAGCCCTCTAGTTATAAGTCCAACTCTTCCAAAGAGAAGAATTGCCGACATAGCAACAACAAAAGGAGGGGATATTATAGGCAAAGTGGCTATGAAATCAAATACTTTTTTTCCTTTTATATCTAAGTATGATGTTGCATAGGCAAAAAGAAAGCCGAAAGCTAAAGAGAGTGTAGATGAAACAAATCCAAGTTTTAATGTGTTCCAGATAATTCTCACATTTCCACTTCTAGAAAATGAATCTATATAATTTTGTAAAGAATAACGTCCATTGGACGTGATACTTTCTAAAAAAATATTATATAGGGGTAGTAGCACGAAAAATGCTACTACTAAAATAGAAAACAAAATAGAAAAAAATAGAAACTTATCTTTGTATAACTCTTTTAAAAGTTTTTTTTTATAACTTAATGTTGAGTTTATTTTATTTATCATTTTTTTCACAGATCCTTTTATTATTTTTGTGGGATATCAGTCTCAGTTTCAGTTGTAAATTTTTCAACAAGTCTAACTCTGTTGTTACCAGCCCAATCAAAATCGTAATTGATAAGCTTTGTACCTTTTAATTGCATAGCTTCTTCAGGAGGGTTAGCATTTGAGTTAGTTAGGAATTGATATGAACCAACAGTTTTTCCCAATTCTTGTACCTCTTTTGAAAGAACCCAGTCAATAAACATTTTTCCTGCTTCAGGATTAGGAGCATTTTTTAATAGAGCTACTCCTCCAATTTCAAATCCAGTTCCCTCTTCAGGGGCAGAAATTATAATATCACTAAAACCTTCTTTTTTATATTTTATAGCATCATGTAAGAAAGTGATTCCAACAGTAACCTCACCTTGTCCAGCCATTCTTCCAGGGGCTGTTCCAGATTTAGTGTACTGTCTCACATTTTGGTTCAGTTGTTTCAAATATTCCATAGCTTTATCTTCACCCATTAATTGAACAAGAGTAGCAACCATTGTGTACGCAGTTCCAGATGAACCAGGATGAGCCACAACAATCTCCCCTTTGAATTTAGGATCCAAAAGATCATTCCAAGATTTTGGCATCTCAAGCCCTTTTTCAGCTAACATCTTTTGATTTCCAACAAAACCTAAATATCCAACGTAGATGCCTGTCCAGTAATTACCTGGATCTTTTAAGTTAGCTGGGATATATTGATCTTCTTTAGATTTGTAAGGTTCTAAAAGACCTTCTGCTTGAGCCGCAACAAATGCATCAGCTGGACCCCCGTACCAAACTGAAGCTGTCATATTGTTTTTTTCTGCTTTAAGTCGAGCTAAAACTTCCCCGCTACTCATCCTAACATAATCGGTTTTAATACCTGTTTTGGCTTGAAACTCTTTAGCAATCATAGCGGCGTGATCATCTTGCAGACCAGCATAGAACGTAAGTGTTTTATCAGGTTCTTTAGACCCACCACATGCCATTAACAAAAGTGTTGCCGAACCGATTAAAATATTTTTTAATTTTTTCATTTAATACCCTCCTATTTTTTTATTTTGAAAAGGTTTAAATACATGAGTTATTGTTGGATTCCAGGATATGCCCAGATTCCAGAAGTTCTAATTAAATCTCTATAGATAACTAATTTTTCAGCGTCAGAAACTACTTGAGCTTCTTCAAGAGTTGGATAATCTAGTTGAACTAAATTGGTATATTTAATATTTAATCCTTTTAATTTAGCAGCCTCTTCAAAAACAGAAAGTCCTCTTCTAATATGACTAGCACTAGAGATAAGAGTTACATTTTCAGGAGATAATTTAGCTAAGATTTCAGTAGAATAAATAGCATTTCCAACAGTATCTTTAGCCAAGTCATCCATATGGATAAGATATGCGGGAACTCCATTGGAAACTAACCAATTCTTCATAACATAGGCTTCAGTAACGCCACCTTTTTGAACACCACCAGAAACTATAATAGGTGATTTTGGATTTTTTCTGTGAAGAGCTAATCCCTGTTTAAGTCTTTCAATCAATGTCGGTTTCATAGTTCCATTTTCACCCAGAGCATAACCAAGTATAACGATAGCGTGCTTACCTTCAACTTTGAAAGCTTCTGTATTTAGTTTAATAGCCATATTTTTATCAGCATTTTCAAACTTCTCTAAATAAGCTTGAGTTTTTTTAGGGTGAGTTTTTTTTAGATTCTCTATAGTTTCAGAGTAAGTTTTTATATCCCCAGTCTGTTTAGAGTATCCTGCTAAAAGAATGCTTGCTTCAAAATTTTCAGGATAAAGAACTAAAATTTCTTTATAGGTATTTAAAGCTTCGGTAGTTTTCTTTTGTATAATTTGGGTTGATGCAACTCCAAATCTTAAATCAGTTCTGTATGGACTGATATCGCTGGCTTCTTTGAAAGAGTTTTCAACGACATCATATTTACCTTTTAATGTAATTCCTCTAAAAAATTCTTTTTCAACTTTACCTAAATCTCCACCATGCCAATAGTAGTGAATACCAGTTTGAGTAAGTTGAGCGATATTGTTTTGTTCTTGTGAAGATGGGTACTTGTTTGTAGATGTGCATCCAGTTAAAAGAATAAATCCAAGAATGCTCGATACTAATTTCATTTTGTTGTTCATAATTTCCTCCTGATAAAACCCCTTAGGGATATATTTAAATGCTTTTAAAAATTTTTATATTGTAGATAATTAGATTCTATGACATTTAAGGAATAATTACAATACTAAAAAAAATTATTTTGTATCACAAATTGAACTTAAATACATTTAACAGAACAGCATATTATTTTTTTGATTTTATATAGAGTATATGGTAAAATTATTTTGTGAAATAGTTACTAAACTTATATAGATTCGTGATAAGGACGAAAGTTTCTACGCTAAACCGTAAATTTGGCACTATAGGTGAAAGTGAATTGGGAATATTTACCCCAGTGGGCTTTTGCTTGCTGGGATTTTTTATTTGGGAGGATTTTATGAAAAAGTGTTTGAAAGGAATTATGTTGTTAGGGAGTTTTTTAGTATTGGGTTGTACGCCATTACAAACGAAAAAAGAAGAAGCAAGTATTATAATAAAAAATGGAACTCTTTTAACAATGAATAAGGAGAGGGAAATAATAAAAAATGGAGTTGTGGTTATAAGAAATAATAAAATAATTTCAGTGGGCGATGAAAGTTTATTAAATAATTATTCAGCTAAAAAAATAATAGATGCTAAAAATGGAATTGTTATGCCCGGGATGATAAATACTCATACACACGCCTCAATGACAGTATTTAGATCTTTAGCAGATGATGTACCTGATAGATTAAATAGATATATATTTCCTTTAGAAGCTAAAATGGTAACACCTGAACTCTCATATTTGGGAGCAAAGCACGGAGCAATGGAGATGGCTTTAGGTGGGGTTACAACTATGGTAGATATGTATTTGTATGAAGAGAATGCAGCAGTAGCTGTAAAAGAGGTTGGACTTAGAGGAATAATGACACAAAATATCATTAAATACCCTACTGCTGATGGACAAAATAAAGGAGAGACATTGGATAGGGCAATAGCTTTTGTTGAAAAATATAAAAATGATGAGTTAATAACACCTGGATTTGGCCCACATGGTCCACATACTGTGACAAAAGAGGAGCTTTTAAAAATAAAAGAGCTTTCTAAAAAATATAATGTACCTGTTTCTATGCACGTGGCAGAAACAGATGTAGAGTTTGATAAAATAAAAAAAGATTATGGAATGACACCAGTTGAATATTTAGATTCAGTAGGGCTTTTAAATGAAAGATTCATATCAGCTCACAATATATTTATAACTGATAGTGATATTGAACTTATGAAAAAAAGAGATGTTGGGGTTGCACATAATATGGTTGCTAATATAAAATCTGCAAAAGGGATATCACCAGCATTGAAAATGCATGATGAGGGATTAAGAGTAGGGTTAGGAACAGATGGTCCAATGAGTGGGAATACATTAGATATAATTGGGCAGATGGGATATGTAGCTAAACTACATAAACTTGCGAATAAGGATAGATCTGCAATGCCACCAAAGAAAGTGGTTGAGATGGCTACAATAGGTGGAGCAAGAGCAATTCATAGAGAGAATGAGTTGGGAAGTCTAGAAAATGGTAAATTAGCTGATATTGTTATTGTAGAGACAGAATCTGTGAATATGAATCCGATTTTTGATCCATACTCTGCACTTGTTTATTCAGCTAATGCGAGCAATGTTAACACTGTTGTAGTGAATGGAAAAATTATTGTTGATGATAAGCAATTAAAAACTGTAGATGTTAAAAAATCAATAAAAGATATCACTGATTTTAAAGAAAAAGTTCAAAAAGTGGCGGATACTCTATAAAATTAGTAAAAATTATGTTATAATATACCCTGTTTTAAAAAAGTCGAAAACTTATTTAAATTTAGGGAGGAAAGTAAATAAAGCATGCTAGAAAAATTTGTCGTTATAATTACTTTGTTTTATTCAATTGCCGTATTTGGGGCAGAAGATACTCGGGTTAGGGAGAGAATCATAAGTGAGGTTTTATCTCATGAAGGAGATAAGCTAGTTAAAAATCAAAAAGAAATGTCAAAATATGGAATAAGAAATTTTTTGTTGTTGGATTACAATAAGAAATTTAATAAAAAATATTCTGTAAAAAGTTTAACAGAGGAGCAAGCCAGAGAGATTGCTGAACATCTATTAGTAGAATATAGACTAAATGAGATAGAAAACTCATATTCACAGATGATGATATTTGATATATTTTTTAATAGTGGTTATAAAGCGGGAGCTGTTATAACTCAAAGAGCATTGAAAAAATATCATGAATCAAAAGAGGTAGAAGTGGATGGAGTATTAGGAAGCAAAAGTATAACTCTTTTGAATAGGGTACAAAACTATGAGAAGTTTGTAGATATAATAACTGAGGAGAGAATAAGTTATTATAAAAGCCTTGAAAGTTGGGTGAAATATGGAAAGGGTTGGGAGAAAAGAATCAACTCTTACAGAGAGAAAGTTAGGGATGTTGTAACTATAGAGATATAGATTGACATTGAAAGTTAATTGTAGTATATTATTTTTAAAATTATATAAAAATTACTAGGGGAGCCTTTTGGCTGAGAAGTTTTTAACTGACCCTTTGAACCTGATCTGGATAGTACCAGCGTAGGGAAGTATCAAATTGAAGTTAAGCATAATTTTATTATGTACTTTATGTATTTGAAGCTATCCTTTTGGGGTAGCTTTTTTTTATGAAAAATTTCTATAGGAGTTGAAAAAATGAAGAAAATTTTAACAATAGCAGGATCAGATTCTTGTGGTGGAGCAGGAATACAGGCGGATTTAAAAGCTATGAGTGCCCATGGAGTTTACGCAATGAGTGTGATAACAGCAATTACAGCTCAAAATACAAAAGGAGTTTTTGCGGTTCAAGAGCTTGGAAATGATATTATAAAAAAACAGATAGAAGTGATATATGAAGATATTCAAGTTGATGCAGTGAAAATAGGTATGCTTTCAAGTATTGATATTATAGAAATTGTTGCAGAGAGTTTGAAAAAAGTTAATGCTAAAAATATAATTATAGATCCAGTTATGGTTTCTAAAAGTGGGTATTATTTGTTACAAGAATCTGCAGTCGATGCGTTGAAAGAATTGCTGAAAATAGGAACTTTGGTGACTCCAAACATACCAGAAGCAGAAATACTTTCAGGGATAACTATAGAGAGTGAAAAGGAAATGATAGAGAGTGCTTTTATAATAAAAAAAATGGGTGTGAAAAATGTTTTAATTAAAGGTGGTCATCGAAACGATAACTGTACGGATATTCTTTTAACAGAAAGTGGAGAGATTATTAAATTTTTAGGCGAGAGATTTGAGACAATAAATACTCATGGAACAGGATGTACACTGTCATCGACAATAGCTTCTTACATTGGAAAGGGTATGAGTATAGAAGAATCTGTAAAGCAGGGGAAAAACTATATAACAAAAGCAATAGAGAACTCATTTTCAATAGGAGAGGGAGTTGGACCAGTAGGTCATTTTATAGAACTGTATAAAAAAGCGGGTGTTGACTATGAATAGAGAGAAAAATTTAGATGAGATTGTATCAAGTTTAGAGAAGGTACGAAAAAAGACTCCATTAGTTTATCATTTAACTAATACAGTGACAATGAATGATTGTGCAAATGTAACTCTTGCTGTAGGTGCTTCACCATTGATGTCATTTTGTTTAGAAGAGATGGAAGAAATTATAGGATTTGCATCAAGTGTTGTTATAAATATAGGAACTATGGAAGAAAGTATGGTTAAAATGGCTGTTAAAGTTGGAAAAATTGCAAACAGATTAGATAAACCGATAGTTTTAGATCCGGTAGGAGCTGGAGCAACACAAGCTAGAAAAAATCTTTTGAAAGAGTTGCTATCTAAAGTTAAATTTTCAGTTATAAAGGGAAATGTAGCTGAAATAAAAGCTATTTTAGGTTTAGATTCAAATACTAGAGGGGTAGATTCTTTAGAGAATGAAGTGAATGGGGTAGAATTAGGAAGAAAAATAGTAGAAAAATATGGTGCTGTAGCAGCAATAACAGGTAAAGTAGATTATATTATTGGAAGTGATAGAAGTATAAAAGTAAAAAACGGATCTTCTAAAATGGCTAAAGTTACAGGAACAGGATGTATGACAGCATCTTTAATAGCTAGTTTTTTAGGAGCTGGAGTAGAGAGTTATACATCAGCTATATCAGGAGTTTTAATAATGGGAATCTCTGGAGAAGTTGCATCTGAAAAATTTATAGGAACAGGAAGTTTGAAGGTATCTATAATTGACAATATTTCGACTATAGATAAAAAAATGATAGAAATAAAAGCGAATCTGGTATCCTAATAGGATACCAGATTTTATTAAAATTATAAAATATAAAATCAAGGAAAATGTCAGTAGAGATAGTATTTTTAAAATAGGAAAAAAAATTAAGAAAGGACAGGTGTCATGGGAATTTTTAAAATATATATATTGGCAATATTGACTGGTTTTATGACTGGAGTTATAACAATACCTTATAGGTGGATTATAGAAAAATCTTTTTATGTAAGAAAAATGATTTTTAATTTAGATAATTCTAAATATTATTTAATTTTAGGTTTTTTAGGAATTTATATAATCGGGTTAATTATAAATAGGATAGTTGAAGAGATGCCAGTGATAACAGGAAGTGGCATACCACAGGTAAAGGGACAAATATACGGAAGAGTATCGATGGTGAACTCCCTAAAAGGAATAGTCTTAAAATTTTTAGGTGGTGTTATGGGAATATCAAGTGGATACTCTTTAGGAAGAGAAGGACCATCAGTTCAAATGGGAGCACTTATAGGGGATGAAATATCCAAAGTTTTTAAGGTAAGTAAAGTGGAGAGAAAATACTTGATAATGAGTGGAGCAAGTGCGGGATTATCCTCAGCTTTTACAGCCCCACTAGCTTCAGCAATATTTGTTGCCGAAGAGTTACAAAAATATTTTAATTCAAGATTGGTGATGTTTTCTTTTTTAGGGGCTATAACCTCTGGATATATGTCATCTAAAATATTTTTAAAAAATGATTATTTAAATATAAAAATAGTTTATCCAGAGGGATTAAATTATTTAGAGTATTTATATATATGTATAGCCTTTTCTATATTTATGAGTTTTGTAGGAAAGATATTTTCGAATCTATTGATGTTTTTTCAGAAAAAAAATAATGAAATAAAAATTTCAAAGTATATAAAAATATTTTTATATACAGCTATGATCTTTATAATAGGTATATTTTATATAGATTTAACAGCAGGTGGAGAGAGTTTTTTAATAAAGGTGGCTTTAGAAAACTCAACAGGTATTTTAATGTTAGTTTTCTTTATCTTACTAAAAATACTGTTTACAACACTATCTTATTCAACAGGATTTCCAGGAGGTATATTTTTACCACTTTTAGTTATAGGAGGACTTTCAGGAAAACTTTTTGGTTTGTTATTGGTTTATTTTAATATTTTAACAATAGAAAATATAGGGGTGTTTATATTTTTAGGAATGGCATCAGTGTTTGTAGTTGTAGTGAGGTCCCCAGCTACAGGGATCATATTGATATTGGAGATGACTTCAGATTTTACATTACTACCAAGTATGATAGTTGTTGTAGGGTTAGCTTATACAATAAGTAATTTTCTAAAAGTTGTTCCAATATATGATTTGTTATATGAGGTTTTAGTAAAAAATGATAAAGCGAAAGATGAAGTTGAGTTGGTCTATGAACTGGGAAGAGAGTCATATCTTATAGATAGGGACATTTTAAATTTAGAGTTACCAGGAAAATTACAATTAGCTTCCCTAGAGAGGGATGGGAATGAAATAGAGATTAAAGATGGAGTGAAACTGAAGCAAAATGATATAATAGGTGTTTTAGTACCCAGAAAAAATATAGAGGAATTTTATGACTCTTTGAGATCATTGGCCAAAGAGGATTGATTTTTAAATAAAAATAGGGTGAAACTTTAAGTTTCACCCTGTTTTTATTTGATTTCGTCAAGAGCAGCTTGTGGAATATAAAACTCTTCGTCATTAAAAATAACAACACCATTGAAGTGTTTTTTTTGATTATTCAACTCATAATAATTTTTATTTTCAAAGAATATATAATCTTTATTCTTTGAGGTAATAATAAATTTAGGATTGCTTGGAGTGGAAGTATCAACTTTTGTTTTTAAACCAGATTTTGCAATGTTTTTTCCAGGAACAAACAATTTTTCGGTGACACTGTCTAAATCTGTATTAAGAGCTTTGGCTATATATAAAGCTAAATCAGAATTTTGAATAGTTCCAGTTAATTGATTTTTTGAATCGGAAGTATAAATATAAAATGGAACATCTTCACCGGTATGCCCACCAGTAGTCCAAGCTAGATTGGAACGCTCACTTACTATTTTAGCAATAATAGACTGCAAATCACGTTCGTTTTTAGTATTTGAAATCTCCTTTAATTCTTCCTCTTTAGGTTCAAATCCAAGTTTTTCTTTTATAATATTTGAAGTGTTCTCTTTATTTTGCATAATCTCTTTTGCGATAGCCTCTTCGGAAGCCTTGGCATTTTTTAAAACAGTCACAAAATTTTCAATAGGTATTTCAGGATAATTTTTAGCTGTATTTTGATTTCCAATGCTCAATCCACCTGTTCCGTGATCTGTAGTTACAACAACAAGAGTATCATTATTTTTTTTAGCAAAATCTAAAGCCACGCCTACTGCGTTATCAAAAGCCTTAAAGTCTGAAATTTGAGCGATAGGATTGTTTGCATGACTAGCCCAATCAACTTTAGATCCTTCAACCATTAAAAAAAATCCATCTT
The DNA here is from genome assembly GCF_947072685.1 of uncultured Cetobacterium sp. Classification (GTDB taxonomy): domain Bacteria; phylum Fusobacteriota; class Fusobacteriia; order Fusobacteriales; family Fusobacteriaceae; genus Cetobacterium_A. The sequence continues at coordinate 9,813 of NZ_CAMTIK010000025.1, forward strand.
TATCTTTAGACAGTAAATCGATTGCCTTTTCAGTCATCTGTGCAAGGGAAGGAATATTGTTTGAATCTCGATCTATATCGTTGGGCATATCTTTTTCAGCAAAGAATCCCCAAACTTTATCTCCATTACTATCTTCTAGTTCTTTGAGATTAGACACAATACTATATCCCTCATCTTTGATTACTGATAACATATTTTCCCCATCAATTCTATTTTTTGATTTAGGGTCTTGGTCATTATTTGGCATAAAAAAGTTTTTACCCCCACCTAAAACAACGTTCATATTTTGGTAAACTTGTTGTTCTCCAATATCAGAATAGTTATTTCTATGAGTACTATGTGCACTAAAATCTGCTGGAGTGGCATGAGTTATCTCAGAAGTAGCAACGATACCAACAGCTTTTCCCATAAGTTTAGACGCTTCTAAAACAGATGCGACAGGGGCTAGTTTGTCATTTTCTTTAACTTCTCTTGCCCCGTATAAAGTTGCAGCTGTTGGTTTCACACCAATTAGTTTGTCCTGTGTTTTCCATCCAGTAGCTAAAGCAGTCCCTGCGGGAGCAGAATCGGCAATAGGAGTATCAGAATTGTGTGTTCTAGCTAATCCGGAAGTGATTTCGTCTACATTTAAAGGTTTTCCATCGTTGTATACCCATCTAGCAAGTGTAGATGTTGTAACGGGAGTTCCATCACTGATTAAAAAAATAACATTTTTAGCAAAACCAGGCTTGATATTTTCTAGTTTTTCAGAAAAAGCAATATTATTTTGTGTTAAAAAAGTTACTGCAAGAATAAAAGAACAAATTTTAATTCTATTCATAGAATACCTCCTAAAAGTTTATATTCAAGTATTACCATAATTTTTTAACAATGTCAAGATAACATAAATTATGTTTAAAATTAGTTTAAAATGAAGGATAAAACTGTATAATTGAGTATAATAAAATAGGGGTAGTTTAAAAAATAAAAGGAGGGCTAAGATGGATTTGATGGGTCGAAAGATAATTTAATTAGAGATGATAGAATTAAGAGGTTTGAAAAGATTCTTTTAAAGTCGGGAAAACTACTTAATTTGTTATCTGAAGAGAGTGAGACTAGTAGATATTTTATAAAAAAAGGTTATGATGTAAAAAATTTAAAATTATCACCTAGTTTTAAAGATGATACAAAAGAGTATATCGGAAGAGAAACAGTGATAAAAGATATGAAATGTTTATATTCACAAGAAGGTTTTATCGGAATTTGGGCCGAAAATGCACTACTTCATCTTGATAGATTGGACATATATTATATTTTAAATAAATTTTATAGTGCCCTTATAGACAAAGGCATTGTCTATATGTCTTTTAAGTATGGTGAAGAGGATTATTTAAGTGATGGGCATTGGTGTACTTGTTTCACAGAGAGAGATTTTTCAGATTTAGTAGGTTTTACTGATTTTAATATTGTTGAATTTTTTAGTGAAAATAATCAATTGGAAGTAATTTTAAAAAAATGAGGCGGTATTAAATTACTACCTCATTTTATTTTAAAAGATATTTTTAGAACATATTACCTATTGTATTTAATGGTTAACTCCTTAATTTTTTTAGAAAGTTCATCGGTTAAATCTTCAATTTTAACCCTCCATTCCCAATTCCCACCAAGAGTTGAAGGAGTATTCATTCTAGCTTCGTCTCCTAATCCTAAACAGTCTTGTAACGGGACTATAACTAGATTTGAATTTGAAGCCCAAAGAGACTCTATAAAATTCCAATTAATACATTCAGTTGAATTAGAACCATTATTTTTTAAATATTGAGTTAAATATTGATTGCAAAATGTTCGATCATCTCTATTAAGAGTATTGTACCATCCAATAATAGTTTGATTGTCATGAGTTCCAGTATATGCAACACTATTTTTTTTATATTTATGTGGAAGGTAGTCGCTATCTTCTTTTGAACTGAATGCAAATTCCAATATTTTCATTCCAGGGTATCCAGATTCTTTTAAAAGTTTATGGACTTCTGGAGTTAAAAATCCAAGATCTTCTGCAATGATATTAAGATTTCCTAGTTTACTTCTAACACTATAAAAAAAATCAATACCAGGACCTTTTTCCCATCTCCCTTCTCTGGCAGTTTTATTTTTAAAAGGAATAGACCAATATGATTCAAAACCTCTAAAATGGTCGATTCTAACCACATCATAAAGAGTAAAGCAATTTTTAACTCTTCTTATCCACCAATTATAGTTATTTTTTTTTAAAGATTTCCAATTGTAGAGTACATTGCCCCAAAGTTGCCCATCATCACTAAAAATATCTGGAGGACATCCAGCAACTCTTCTAGGTTTATTCTTTTTATCGAATTGAAATATTTTAGGGTTTTCCCAGGTGTCGGCACTATCAGTAGCAATAAATATAGGAATATCACCAATAATTTTTATTCCATTCTCATTTGCATATTTTTTAAGCTTATTCCATTGTTTGGAAAAAAAATATTGTAAAAATAGATGATATAGAATGTCATCTTGAAGCTCAATTTTGGCATTTTTTATAGTTGATTTATCTTTTATTCGATATTTTAGAGGCCAATCAATCCAAGATATTCCATTAAAATAATTTTTTATAGCCATGAAAAGTGTATAATTCTCAATCCAATCAATATTTTTATTTTTATAAATTTTCAGTTCGTTTAAATTTCCAATTTGTTTAAAGCGGTTATAGGCAATTTTTAGAACTTTATATTTTTCAATATAAAGTTTACTATATTCAACTTTTTCTTTGTTTAGAGCTTTGAGAGAGTCTAAATCAGATAGTTCTAAAAATCCATTTTCGATAAAGTAGTTCAAATCTATGAAATAAGGATTCCCAGCAAAGGCAGAAAAACATTGATAAGGAGAGTCACCATAACTAGTTATTCCTAAAGGAAGAATTTGCCAATATTTTTGCTTAGCTTGTTTTAAAAAATCTATGAAATTAAAAGCTTCTTTTCCAAAATCTCCGATACCGTATTTTCCAGGTAATGAAGTTATATGTAGAAGTATACCACTTGATCTTTCTATCATAAAATGACCTCGCTTTACTATTAAAATTGGGTTATAAATAATTTTACTGATTTAATTGTTTAAATCCTTGAAAAAATGAAAAAAGGAATTAAGAAAAGTTGAAGTAAGTAAATAAATATTGTTAAATATACCAAACGCAAGAAAAATTTTATCTGATAGAACAATAAAATTAACTAAAAGGAGGAGGTATATAGGGGGAATTTGAACTATATACAAAACAGGGAATGAAAGAGAAGAAAAAACGTAGTTTTCCAACAGCATTTACAGTACTTTTTATTATTTTAATTTTAGCATCAGGGCTCACTTATCTAGTGCCTTCTGGTAAATTTTCAAGATTGGGTTATGATAGTCAGACAAACGAATTTAGTATAACGAATTATAATGATGAAGTAATAAGTGAACCAGCCACACAAGAAATTTTAGATAAATTAAATATTCATTTAAAATTAGATAAATTTCAGGATGGGGTAATAAAAAAACCGATTGCGATTCCAGGAACATATACACAAATAGAGCAACATCCACAAGGCGTAATGGAAATACTAAAAGCTCCGATCATAGGTGTTACAGATACAGTAGATATTATGATTTTTGTTTTAATTTTAGGTGGGATAATAGGATTAGTAAATAAAGTAGGAGCGTTTGATGCTGGAATAGCAGCTCTTTCTAAAAAAACTAAAGGGAAAGAGTTTTTATTAGTTACTTTGGTATTTTTTTTAACTACGTTAGGAGGAACAACATTTGGGCTTGCAGAGGAAACAATAGCATTTTATCCCATTTTAATGCCAATTTTTCTAGTGAGTGGATTTGATGCGATTACTTGTATAGCTGCAATTTATATGGGGTCTTCAATAGGAACTATGTTTTCAACAGTTAATCCTTTTTCTGTAGTTATAGCGTCGAATGCAGCAGGAATAAGTTTTACATCAGGATTAACGTATAGAATTATAGTTTTATCTATTGGATTTTTAATAACTTTGGGATATATGTATTGGTATGTTAAAAAAGTAAATAAAAATCCAGAGGCATCTCTTGTGTATGAAGATGAAAAATCTATTCATTCAAGATTTTTAGGAAATTTTGAAAAAGATTCAGCAGTTGAATTTACTATTAGAAGAAAACTTATATTATTGGTATTTTCATTGGCATTTGTAGTTATGATTTGGGGTGTTTCACGTGGTGGATGGTGGTTTGAAGAAATGTCCGCTCTATTTTTAGCGGTTTCTTTAATTATAATGTTCTTATCAGGATTGACAGAAAAAGATGCTGTCAATACCTTTATATCTGGTGCGGCAGATTTAGTAGGAGTTGTCTTAACAATAGGATTAGCAAGATCCATTAATATAGTTATGGATAATGGATTTATTTCAGATACTCTATTACACTATTCTATTAATTTAATATCTGGAATGAGTGGAAGTATTTTTGCAATAGCTCAGCTTTTGGTATTTTCTTTCTTGGGATTCTTTATTCCGTCATCTTCAGGATTAGCAGTTTTAACAATGCCTATAATGGCTCCTTTAGCTGACAGTGTTGGACTATCAAGAGAAGTAGTAATCAATGCTTATAACTGGGGACAAGGATTAATGTCGTTTATAACTCCAACAGGATTAATTTTAGTAACATTAGAAATGGCTGAAACAACATTCGATAAATGGTTGAAATACATTCTTCCATTGATGGGAATAATGGCAGTATATGCTATAATTATGTTGGTTATAAGTACTTTTATATAAAGGAGAGCGACTATGAACTTAATATTGAAACCAGAAAGAGTATTTTATTATTTTGAAGAGATTTCAAAAATACCGAGGGAGTCTTATAAAGAAAAAAAAATTAGTGATTATTTGGTAGCATTCGGAAAAATAAATAATTTGGAAGTATACCAAGATGAAAGAAATAATGTAGTTTTAAGAAAAAAAGCCTTTAAAGGTTATGAAAATCATAGAGGAGTAATACTACAAGGACACATGGATATGGTCTGTGAAAAAACAGAGGGAAGTTTACACAATTTTGATAAGGAGCCAATTCAGTTAAGAGTTGAAGATAATTACTTAAAAGCTAAAGATACAACACTGGGTGCAGATAATGGAGTAGCTTTAGCGATGGCAATGGCAATATTAGAGGATAAAGGTTTAGAACATGGACCTTTAGAATTTTTAGCTACAACATCTGAAGAGACTGATTTAGGGGGAGCATTATTCCTAAAAGAAGGAATCTTAAAAGGAAACTTGTTGATAAATTTAGATTCAGAAGATGAAGGAATAATAACAGTTGGATCAGCTGGAGGTGTTGAAATTGATATATCACTGCCTATAAAAAAGGAACCTTTATTAGCTGGGGAGAATTATAAAATTAAAATATCAAATCTTTTAGGTGGTCACTCTGGTATTGAAATTGATAAAAATAGAGGGAATGCAAATAAAATATTAGGTGAGGTTTTGGAGATACTCCAAGAAAAAACTTCAATAAAACTTATTGATATATCTGGAGGATCAAAAGATAATGCTATTCCTGTAAATTCAGAGGCTATAGTTTTTTCAGAAGAGAATATAGATGGGAAAATAAAAGAAATAATTTCTAAAATAAAAGAAGATTATGCTCAAGTTGAACCAGATTTAGAGATTACATCTGAAATTATAGAGACAAAGTTTTATGAAACTTTTTCAGAAAAGAGTTTTTTAAGATACTTAAAGGTTATAAAAACTCTACCTACAGGTGTTTATAGTTGGATGGAAGAATATAAAAATGTGGTAGAATCATCTGATAATTTAGCTATAGTAAAAACAGAAAATTCTGATATAAAAATAATTATCTCTTTAAGAAGTTCAGATAGGTCAGTTTTAGAGAGATTAAAAAATAAAATTTTTTCAATTTTAGAAGAAAATAATGCAAATTATGAACTTTCAAACGGCTATCCTGAATGGAAATTTAAAAAAGAATCATACTTAAGAGATGTAGCTTTAAAAGTATATAGAAAATTATATAACAAAGATATGAAAATAGAGGTTATACACGCAGGACTTGAGTGTGGGGCCATATCACAGAAATATCCAAATATAGATTTTATAAGTATTGGACCGAATATAAAAAATGTTCATACTCCAAGAGAGATTTTAGATATTAAATCTACGGAAAGAGTCTATAATTATTTAATTGAACTACTAAAAGAACTTTAGTTAAAACAGTAAAAAGGAGAGGTTTTAAGCTCTCCTTTTTTCGTTTAAATAGTTTAATATTCTATTGAAAATTAAATCTATATTGTTCAAGTTTATAGCTTCTTTTGAAGAATCATTTAAAATGTTTTCAATATCTGTTGCATAGAAAAGAAGGTTTTCTGAATTTGACACAGGAATATTAGAAATTCCATTTCGAATAATCTCTATTTTAGGAGATGAGATATATTTAAATCCTTCTAAAAGAATAAAATCATAATTTTTAAAAAAATTTAAATATTTTTCCAAAGAGTCTTCAGGGGATTTTTCTAAGTACATAAATTGAGATTTTGAAAAAATTAATGTTCCAAAAGCACCGGATTTAATATGTCTATCTGTATCACTGTTTAGATTATCCATTTGAAAATCGTGTCCATCGTGTTTTATCGTGCCAACTTTGTATTCCAATTCATTAAACTTTTCTAAAAGTTTAGTAATTAAAGTTGTTTTTCCAGAGTTTTTAACTCCTGAAATTGCGATAAAAGGTGGGTAAGATTTTTTATATGAAAATAAAGAGTTGTAGTCCTTTTCAGTATTAATGTTAGCTAATAAAAATTTATCATCAAAGATTGTATAAGAAAGATCAATGTATTTAACATTAATTTTATCTAAAATATTTAAAACTTTATAGTCGTTATTTTCAATAGATTCTTTTATAATAGAAGAAATTCGTGTGTTATAAACTCCCATTAACGGATGAACTAAGCCTTTTTTATCTTTTATAAGAAAAGCATCATACTCATCGGAAACAAATTGTACTATGTATTCAACAAACTCTTTAGTTATATTTGGAGTATCACAGGGAACTACAAAAACATAATCTAGAGTGCTCTCCTTTAAACCCTCGTATAAACCAGAAATAGGTCCAATATCTTCAAAGTTATCATCAACTCGTATTAATTTATCAGTAATTAAATCTTGAGAAGAGTTTAAAGATATATATATGTTATTAAAGTTTGAAAAAGCATCAACAATTTTATCTAAAAATGTTTGGTTATTATATTTTAAAAGAGCTTTATTACAATAGTTTAAACGTCTTCCTTTCCCTCCGGCTAATATAAGCGTATTGATATTAAAAGTTTTAATCAATTAAAATCACCTTCACTTTATCTCCATCAATTAAAAAAGGAGTTCCTGAAGAAATTTCGACAATTGAATTTTTACCTAAAAGAGAGGAGATTGTACCAGAGGAATGTTTATCGTTGTTGATATAAACTTTTCCTTCTGAATAATATCCTCTAATAAAACGTCTTTTAATACTTTTTTTACTAAAATTACCAACAACTTCAGCTAAAATTGTAGAGGTTTTTTTTATAGTGCCCGAACTTAACTTATCTAAGACAGGTCTACCTAAAAGTTCAAAATTGACTAGAGAAGCAAATGGATTTCCTGAAAGAGAAAGTATAAGCTTTTCATTTTTTAAAGAAGCTAAAACAGGTGTACCAGGTTGGATATCCACTTTCCAGAATAATCTTTCAGCATTAATTTTTTTTAAAACATCGTGCATAATATCTTTTTTTCCAACAGAAACTCCTCCTGTAGTTATAAGCAGATCGATTTCATCAAGATGAATGTCTATAAAATTAGATACTTCATCTATATCATCTTTTAAAGGTGGATATAAAATTGCTTCAACGCCAAGATAATTTAATTTGCTAGCAATTGTAAAAAGGTTACTGTTATAAATTTGTCCATTTTTCAACTCAGTTCCAGGCATAGTGAGTTCGCTTCCTAAACTTAAAATACCAATTTTAGGTTTTTTGAAAACTTTAGCATTTTCAATACCTAAAGAAGCTAAAACACCGATATGGCTATAGGTTATTATCTCTCCACGATTCATAACTAAATCTCCAAGAGACAAATCTTCACCTAAAAAACAAAAATTTTCATATTTTTTAAGTTCTCTAAAAATTGTAAGCAGATTACTATTTTCATTAAAAATAACCTCTTCTTGTTTTATAACACAATCACATCCATTAGGAATAGGTGCTCCCGTCATTATTCTGACAGCCATATTGCTAGGAACGTCTTCGTAAAGGTGATCTCCAGCATAAATTTCATTGTGAACTGTGAGAGTTTTTGGGTTATTCTTTGAAGCTCCAAGAGACAAATCAGAATTAAATGAAAAACCATCTAAAGGAGATCTATTAAATGGTGGATTGTTAATAGGAGAGTAAATATCTTCACTTAAAATAAATCCTAAACTGTCTAAAATTGATTTTTCTTCAATCTGCTTAATAGGTGATATATGTTGTAATAAAATATTAATAGCGTTTTCTAAACTTATTAATTCCATAACTCCTCCTCGTAGAACTGATGTATTAAATAATTATTCTGAAATTTATAAAAAAATCCTTTTCTTAATAATATATCATAGAAAAAATAAAAAGCACATCTCAAATATCAATAAAAACAAACATTAGTTATCTTTATTGCTCTTTACAAATCTGGGATTATGAGGTATATAAAATAAAGAATAAAAAAAAGAGAGGTGTTTTATGAATGACTATCTTTTAGAGTCTAAAAATATACGAAAAGAATTTCCTGGAGTAGTTGCTTTAGATGGTGTATCTTTTAATTTAAAACCAGGAGAAGTTCATGCTCTTTTAGGAGAGAATGGAGCGGGAAAATCAACGATGATGAAAATATTTTCAGGTGTTTATCAAAAAAATAGTGGTGATATTTATTTGAAAGGAAAAGAAGTGACGATAGCTTCACCAATTCAAGCCGCAAAATTAGGGATTGGAATAATATATCAAGAATTAAACTTATGTCCCCATCTTTCAGTAGCGGAAAACATATTTTTAAGTAGGGAGTTTTTAAATGGTATTAGATTAGACAGAGAAAAAATGGAAAGTGAATCATTAAAAATATTGTCTGTTTTACATTCTGATATTGATCCTAAGGAAAAAGTAAAGAATCTTTCAATATCAAAACAACAGATTGTAGAGATAGCAAAAGCACTGTCGCAAAATGCAGATATCATAATAATGGATGAACCTACATCATCCTTAAGTGAACGAGAGGTGGCTCAGTTATTTGAAGTTATAAAGGAGCTAAAAAAAAGAGGTAAAGGAATTATATATATATCACATAAGTTGGATGAACTCAAAGAGATAGTAGATAGAGTAACGATTTTTAGAGATGGAAAATGGATAAAAACTGCAATGTTCAGTGAATTGACTTTAGATGAAATAATATCATATATGGTGGGAAGAAGTATAGATGAAAAATTTCCGAGATTGGATACAGAGATAAAAACTAGAAGAATTTTAGAGTTAAAAAACTTTTCAAAAGGGGAGTATTTTAAAAATATAAATTTAGAGCTATTTGAAGGAGAGGTACTAGGAATAGCTGGACTCGTTGGAGCTGGACGAACAGAGCTGTGTAAAGGCATATTTGGAGCTTATGGAAAATGTAGTGGAGAAATTTCAATAGATGATAAAAAAGTCGAAATAAAGTCTCCAATAGATGCTATAAAAAATGGGATTTCTTATATAGCCGAAGATAGAAAAAAAGAAGGATTAGCCATAAATATGAGTGTTTCACAAAATATGAGCTTTCCTATTTTAGATATGATTAGCTCTAAAATTATAGGGTATATAGATAAAGGTAAATTAGTTGAGAAAAGTAATAGCATGATAGAAAAATTGTCAATAAAAACACCATCGATTTCACAAAAAGTTAAGAATTTGAGTGGTGGAAATCAGCAGAAAATAGTTATTGGAAAATGGATTTTAAAAAATCCAAAAGTTATAATATTCGATGAACCAACAAGAGGTATAGATGTAAATGCAAAAATAGAAATTTATAAGATAATAAATGAGTTAAAAGCTAATGGAATAGGAGTTGTTGTTATATCTTCTGAGCTGCCAGAGATACTTGGGATTACAGATAGAATAGTCGTTATGTGTAACAAATCAATTAGAGCAAATTTAGAGACGAGAAAAACAAATCAAGAAGAGATAATGAATTTTGCTACAAAATTTAATGATTGAGGAGGAAAAGTGAGTTCAAATACAGGTGTTTTAAAGGATATCAGAAAAAAAGTAGGGGAAGAAAATTTTCAGATACTTTCGGTGTTGAGCGGATTAGTGGCTATGATGGTGTTTTTTTCGATGGCATCTCCATATTTTTTTACAATGAATAATATGATGACGGTTGCACTTCAAACATCAATAATTGCAATAATAGCTATAGGACAAACGTTTGTTCTGATTACAACAGGAATAGATTTATCAATAGGTTCAAATATGGCAATTGCAGGGATAATAACCTCTCTTTGTTTAGTAAATGGAGTACCTATGGTTATAGCTATTTTACTAGGTCTTTTATCCGGAATAATTGCAGGATTAGTAAATGGACTTTTGATTGTTTTGGGGGATTTACCGCCGTTTGTTGTAACTTTAGGAACTATGAGTATTGTTAGAGGATTAGCTCTTGTTATAACAAAAGGTATTCCTGTTAGTGGACTACCAAAGGCTTTTAGATATATAGGAAATGGAAAAGTATTCGATATACCATTTTCAGTGATTATAATGTTATTACTGACAGGAATTTTTGGATTTATTCTATCTAAAACAAAATTGGGAACACATATATATGCTTGTGGTAGTAATATAGAAGCCGCAAGACTTTCAGGGATAAATACAAAAAAGACATTGATACAAGTATATATATTTTCTGGATTTTTAGCAGCTTGTTCGGGGATAGTTTTAGCTTCAAGGATAGCTTCAGGACAACCAAGTGCAGGGATGGGATATGAACTTTTTGCTGTTGCATCTGCAGTTATAGGTGGAACAAGTCTAGCAGGAGGAGAAGGGATTATTACTGGAACACTTATTGGAGCATTAGTTATAGGTGTTTTAAGAAATGGATTAAATTTGATGGGAGTATCTGCATTTTTACAAGAGATATTAATTGGAGTAGTTATTATACTGGCAGTTTTTGCTGATAGAATAAAAAGAAGATAAAATAGGAGGGAAAAATGAAAAAGACTTCAAAATTATTACTTTTATCATCATTATTTTTAGGATTAGCAACAGGTGCTTTTGCTCAGAAAAAGTTTGTATTAATTACAATGGACTCAATGGATGAGCACTGGCTATCGGTTAAGAAAGGGGCAGAAACAAAAGCAAAAGAGTTGGGGGATGTAGAAATTTTATTTAGAGCACCAGCTGGAAAAGTAGACCCAAATGAACAGACAAGAATGGTTGAAGACGCAATAAACCAAAAGGTGGATGCAATATTATTAGCTCCATCTGATAAATCAGCTTTAGCACCAGTTGTAGAAAGAGCTTTAGAAGATAAAATTCCTGTAGTAATAATAGATTCTCCAATTGATACAGAGGGATATGTTACATTTTTATCAACAGATAATTATGCAGCGGGAGCTTTGGCGGCGGATACTCTTGCAAAACTTGTAGATGAAAAAGGAAAAGTTGGAATAATTAATGCTCAACCAGGTGCAGGAACAGCTATAGCAAGATCTTCAGGATTTGAAGATAGAGTTAAAGAAAAATATCCAAATATGAAAGTAGTGGCAATTCAATATTCAAATGGGGATAAAGCAGTTGCATTGAATCAAGCTACTGATATAATGACTGCAAATCCAGATTTAGCAGGATTTTATGGTTCAAATGAAGGATCAACAGTTGGTATTTCTAGAGCATTAGAAGAAGCTGGGAAAGGAGGGACAGTAAAATTAGTAGGATTTGATTTTTCAAAAGATACAATAACTGGATTAAAAAATGGAACTATACAAGCATCGATGGTTCAAAATCCAGAAATGATGGGATATGAAGGAGTAGGATCTGCATATGATTCAATTCAAGGTAAAAAAGTTTCAAAGCATATAGATACAGGGGTAAAAGTTGTAACTGCTGGAGATTTAAAATAAATGAAACTTTATATTGGAATAGATATTGGTGGAACTAAAATAGCTACAATAATTGGTGATGAAGATTTTAATATAAAGAGTAAGGAAATATTTTTAACTAAAAAAACAATAACACCTGAAAAAACTATGGATAAAATAGTAGAAAATATTGGGAATCAACTTCAAGAGTTAAATTTAGATGAAAATTATATTAAAAGTATTGGAATAAGCTGTGGTGGACCATTAAATAGTAAAGAAGGAGTTATACTTTCACCACCTAATCTTCCTGGGTGGGATAATGTTAAAATAGTAGAAAACTTTCAAAAAATTTATAAAAAACCGGTATTTATTCAAAACGATGCCAATGCATGTGCTTTGGCGGAGTGGAAGTTAGGAGCAGGAATAGGATATGAAAACTTAATATTTTTAACTTTTGGAACAGGGATGGGTGCTGGTTTAATACTAAATAATAAGCTTTATACAGGAAAGCAAGATACTGCTGGAGAGGTTGGACATATAAGACTATCAGATACGGGACCTCTAGGATTTGGAAAGATGGGGTCTTTTGAAGGGTTTTGTAGTGGTGGCGGAATAGTAAAATTAGGTGAAATATTTTTAAATAAAGCCATAAAAGAAGGATATAATGGAAAACTTGTAGAACTATATAAAAATAAAATTGAAGCAAAAGAAATTTTAGATTTAGCTCAAAGTGGAGAAGAGCTGTCGCTAAAGATAATAGATGAAAGTGCTAAACGTTTGGGGCAGGGGCTATCAATACTAATTGATATACTTAATCCAGAGGCTATAATAATTGGAAGTATATATACAAGATGTGAGAATCTTTTTAATGAAAAATTAGAAATGGAGTTAGAAAAAGAAGCTTTAGATATATCCTTTAGAGAGTGTAAAATCCTTCCAGCTAAGTTAAATGAAAATATAGGGGATTTAGCATCTTTAATTGTAGCTACTGGTAACTATTAAAAAATATGTTATAATATTCATATTAAGATAGTTTAGAAGGAGTGTATTAAAAATGTTGGGATCTAATAGGAAAAATATAAAAGCAGGAATAAAAGTTAAAGTAGTTAAAAAAGAACATCAAAGAACAGGGGAATTAACAGAAGGAGTTGTTAAAGATATTTTGACTAACTCTCAGAATCATCCACACGGAATAAAAGTAAGGTTAACTGATGGAACTGTGGGTAGAATTAAAGAGATTATTTAATTGGTTTTGGGGGGAAGAAGTTGGAGATTGATATATATAAATTAGGAGAGAGATATAATCTTACAGAATCGGAAGAATTAGCTCTTAGCTATATTGTAAACAATATAGAGAAAGCTTTAGAAGTAGGGGTTAGAGGAGTTGCGAAAGAGTGTTTTGCGTCCACTTCTGTAGTTATGAATCTGTCTAAAAAACTTGGGTATAAAGGTTTTATAGATATGGTTTATAGATTAGAAAGCAGTTTACTTACGAATCATGAAAACTCAGTTAGAGGAAATGATTATTGCTTGGACTTTTCACTTCAAAAAAGTATGAAATTCAAAAATTTATTGCGACAAAGTAAAAAAGGACCAATATTTATACATGGTGTGGGGTTTTCAAATCATATAGCGAGATATATAAAAGATAAACTGATGATTTTAGGGTATTATGCAATGATGTCAGAATATATGGAAAATGTTGAAAGAGGATATCAAGAGCAACCCTTGTTGATTGTTGTATCTAAATCTGGTGAAACATCAGCACTGCTTAATCTTTGTCAGAAAGCGAAGGCAAAACAGATTTCGTTAATTTTATTGTGTGGAATACCTAATAGCAGTATAGAAGAAATCTCTGATTTAACTTTTATTATTAAAAATAGTAATATTTTAGATGATAGAAACTTGGATGATAATGATTTTTTTGGAAATACAATTCTTTTTTTTGAAAAAGTTATAAGCCAATAAAGAAAAGTAGGAGATGTAATCGTTTACATCTCCTACTTTTTTGATAATTTAAAAACTATTTTAATATTGGCCAGTAGTTTTTATTGGCAACAATTAAATCATCTAGAATGGCCTTTGCTACAGATGCGCTAGGTACAGTTTTTGACATAGTTATAGCTTGCCATAATTTTTGATATGATCCTTCAATCCATGCTTCAACAGTAAGTTTTTCTACAGATACTTGTTGCTCCATAAGTCCTTTTTGGAATTGTGGGATAGCACCTATAACTAGAGGTTCAGGGCCATTGTTACCTACTAAACAAGGGATTTCTACCATTCCAGTAGGGTCAAAATTAACTATAGCTCCATTATTCTCGACAATCAACAGCATTTTTTCTTTAGTATTAAAAGCGATAGCTCTAGCAAGATCTACAATATAAGAGGCGTGTTCATCAATATGTAAAGCGGTATCTTTAGATGTTTTATTTTCAGTTATTTTTTGACACTCTCCAAAAACAAATTTTTCTCTTCCATCCATAACCTCATTGGCTCTTGTGTACTCTTTATTAGAATGCTTTACAACGTAATCTGGGAAAAGATAATATTTTAAATACGTGTTTGGAAGAGTTGTAGGATCTACAGCAAAAACATCTTTTGCTTTTGCAAATGTATCGCTCCAACTGGCATCAGTATGTTGATTATCGCCTTTATTGGCAACATATCCATATTTTGATATGTGATCTTTTAAAATAGGCATAAGGTCATTACCTGCTTTATCTTTTATTGATTTCCACCATCCAAAGTGGTTTAATCCATAATATATTACATCTAAATCTTTTCTTGAATCTAAACCAAGAATCTCAGCCATTCTTACCTCTGTTCCAATTGGCATATCACAAATATTTAAAACTTTTGAATTTGGCTTTAATCTCCTTGTTGCTTCAGCAACAATAGCTGCAGGATTTGAATAGTTTAACATCCATGCATTTGGAGAGTATTTTTCCATATAGTCAATGAGCTCGATAACTCCACCAATAGATCTCATTCCATAAGCAATACCACCTGGACCACAAGTTTCTTGTCCAACTACACCATATTTTAATGGTATTTTTTCATCAAGCTCTCTCATAGGATATTTTCCAACTCTTATATGAGCCATAACAAAATCAATATCTGAAAATGCTTCAGCAGGATTTGTAGAATAGCTAAACTTTATTTCAGGTGCTCTCTCTTTTAAAAGTATAGCACATGCTTCCCCTATTTTTGATTGTCTTTTTTCATCGTTGTCATACATTTTAATCTCTCTAATTGGAAATTTTTCTAGATTGTCTAACAACATTAAAATAATACCTGGAGTGAAAGTACTTCCTCCACCTGAGATTGAGATTGCAAATTTTTTCATAATATATCCTCCTATGCTTTAATTAAATTTTTTTCTAGATTTTTATTTATTAAATCTTCAAAACAGTCTCTAACTTGTGGAACTGAAAGACCCACAACAATTTGAAAAGATTTACCGGTTCTAACGACACCATGAGCTCCATTTTGCTTGAAAACAGAGTCTTTTGATACTAAATTTTCATCATGGACAGATATCCTTAACCGTGTGGCACAATTATTGACTTGATCTATATTTTGTGCACCTCCAAAAGCTTCTAAAAATGAAAAGGCTTGATCAAAATACGCATTTTCAACAATATTATTTCCATTTTTCATATTTTTCTTTTCTTTGTAATCATCTTTTGTATATAATTTTATCTCCTCTTCATCATCTTCTCTACCTGGAGTTTTTAAGTCGAATTTTTCAATACAAATCTTAAAAATGAAGTAATAAATAGGAATAAATGCCATCCCCACACCAATTTGTGCCATCATAACAGTAGAGTGATTTTTAACTAATGGAATCCAATTGAGAGCCGCTATCTCAATAAGCCCAGATCCCATGTTTCCTACAACTCCAAACATATACATAACTGCTGCCATGCAAGCGGCTAGTACAGCATGGATAGCAAATAAAAACGGAGCAATAAATAAGAAAGTAAACTCAAGTGGTTCTGTAATCCCAACTAAAATAGCTGTTAAAGTAGCAGGAATAAGAAGACCGGATACAATTTTCTTTTTTTCAGGATGAGCAGTTTTATATATAGCAAGAGCAATTCCGATAGCTCCAAACATTTTGCTGTTTCCATGTAGAGCAAACCCACCTTGTGGAAATAACTCTTTTAATGGAAGTGTAGAATTTGCAAAATTAGATAGGTTTTGAGCCCAAAAAACCTGAATACCAGTATCCACTACAGCGGGACCAAATATAAACGGACCGTAAACAAAGTGGTGAAGACCTGTAGGAATTAAAATTCTTTCCAGAAGAGTATACAACCAAACTCCAAAAGTTCCTGAAGATACCATTAAACCTTGAAGTGATGATATTCCTAGTTGGACTTTAGGCCAAATTAGACAAGTTAGATAAGCGCATGGAAGCATAAGTAAAAATGCGATAATTCCAACTAAAGCACTTCCTTGAAAAATACCTAAGAAGTCAGGAAGTTTTGTATCGAAAAATTTATTGTGTATATATATTGTCAACCCAGATATAGCAATAGCCCCGACTATACTAGTATCAAGAGTTTTAATACCAGCGATATTTGTAAGACCACTAACTCCTCCAATCGCTTGACTAAAATTAACACCAAAATTTTCTCCCCAAAAAGTTAGAATTGCATTTATAAAATAATTATATGTTAGGTATGTAACTAAAACAGATAGGCAAGCCCTAGGATGTGCTTTTTTTGCAAGTCCAATAGGTAATCCTACAGCAAAAATAAGTGGAAGTTGTCTAAATACAGTCCAACCACCCTCTTCAATGATAAAAACAATTTTGTAAAAAGTACTGTTAGGATCCGCGAGTGATCCCACGAAATCAGGATTTTTTAAAATGATTGTAAGAGCAACGGTCAATCCCGCAAAAGGAAATAATAGAACAGGTGCAAACAGTGCTCCACCTAATCTTTGAAAGTGTTTCAGCATAAATTTTACCTCCAAAATTTTGATAGGGTTCTTATTAATTGGAGTATATAACAAAATTCATACTAAATCAATACTTTGAGAACTAAAAACACACATTATGCAAAACGTAACATGTTACGTGCAAAATAAAAACTTGCTAGAATATATTTGATCTGGTAATAAAAGATTTTGGAGTTGAAATATAAAAAGCTGGGAAAATTCCCAGCTTCTTATATTTCAAAGTATTTGTTATTGAATTATTAACTCTAGATCAACAGGAGTGTACTCAGGAACAGGTTGCTTCTTAGAGATCATATCAGCAGTTTCAATACCTTTAGCTCCTATAAGTTCAGGTTTTTGAGCAACTGTAGCAGTTAACTTACCGTCTTTAACAGCTTTAACAGCATCATCAGTTGCATCAAAACCAACAATGATGATACCTTCTCTACCAGAAGCTTCAATAGCTCTTAATGCACCCAATGCCATCTCATCATTATGGGCAAAAACAGCATTGATTTCAGGTTGTGCTTGAAGAATATTTTCCATTACATTTAACCCTTTTGTTCTATCGAAATCGGCAGCTTGTTTAGCAACGATATCAAGTTTTCCATTGATAGCTTTATTGAATCCTTCTCCTCTATCACGAGCAGCAGTAGTTCCAGGGATTCCTTCAAGTTCAACAACTTTTCCATTTCCATTTAATTTAGTGATGATGAATTCACCCGCCATAACACCGCCAGCAACATTATCAGATGCGATATGAGACGCAACTTTACCACCGTTAGCAGCTCTATCCAGAGTAACTACAGGAACCTTACTACGGTTAGCAGCTTTAATAGCGGAAGTGACAGCATCCGAATCTGTTGGGTTGATTAAAAGAACATCAATTCCTTTAACAAGTAAATCTTCAACATTCCCTAGTTCTTTTGAAGGGTCATTTTGAGAATCTAGAACAACGATTTCATGCCCCATCTCCTTAGCTTTAGCGACAGCACCATCTTTTAAAGTAACAAAGAAGGGGTTATCTTGAGTAGAAACTACAAGACCAATTTTAGCAGCTTCAGTTACAGAAAATAAACCCAAAGCTAAAATAGTTAAACTTAAAAATCTTAATTTGTTTTTCATTATACACCACCCATTTTTAATCTTTTTTATTTCGAAGACTTTTTGTCTATTAAAACCGCTACAAGAATGACAACTGCTTTTATCATCATTTGGTAGTATGATGATACATTTAAAAGGTTTAATGCATTTCCTAAGACACCAATTATAACAGCACCTAACGCTGTACCTGCAATGGTCCCAACGCCACCAGCAAGAGATGTACCACCAAGAACAACGGCTGCGATAGCATCCAGTTCATAACCAGACCCAGCTGTTGGTTGCGCTGAACCAAGTCTTGATGTTACAATGACACCAGCAAGGGCTGAAAGAGCTCCACAAGCACCATAAACTAAAGTTTTATACTTTGCTGTATTAACTCCAGAAAGTTTGGTAGCTTCTTCATTTCCACCTATAGCGTAAACATACCTACCGAACTTTAAATTGTTTAAAATGTAGTATGCCCCAACAAATAAGGCTATCATAATATAGATAGGGACTGGAATATCAAAAAGATATCCGCCACCAATATTATCAAAGAATTCTCCACCATTTCTAACAGGAATAGGCTTTCCATCAGTGAAGACAAGAGTGGCTCCCCTTAAAAGAGTCATTGTAACTAAAGTAACAATGAATGGTTGTAATTTAGCATAGGAGATTAAAACTCCGTTAAACATACCAAATATAGCTCCAATAATGATAGAAATAATAACTGCTAAAATAGGATTCATTCCACTAGAAATTAAACTAGCACCAAAAGCTCCAGTTAAAGCTAAAATAGAACCTACCGAAAGATCGATTCCACCAGTTAGGATAACTAAAGTCATTCCTATAGCAATTACAGAATTGATAGATGTTTGTCTCAAAACATTTAAAATATTATTTAATGACAAAAATCTAGGGTTTAATATGGAAACAATAACTGCAAAAACAATTAGACCAATTAATGGTTTATTGTTATAAATTTTTTTTAACATTATTTATTCAACTCCTACTGCATATCTCATTATTTTTTCTTGTGAAAACTCATCTTTAGAAAGTATTCCACTGATTTTATGTTCGTGTATAACCATTATTTTATCACTCAGCCCCATAACTTCAGGCATTTCAGATGAAATCATAATGATACTAAGACCTTTTGCTTTAAGTTCATTAATAACATCATAAATCTCTTTTTTAGCTCCCACATCTACACCTCTAGTAGGCTCATCTAAAATTAAAATTTTTGGATTTGTCAATAAGGCTTTAGCAATAGCAACTTTCTGTTGATTTCCACCACTTAAATTTTTAATAATTTGATCGGCCGAAGGGGTTTTTACTCCAAATTTTTCAATATATTCTTGAACAGCTTTATTTTCTGATGTTTTTTTTAAGCCAAGTTTACTAGAAAAATATTTAAGAGAAGAAAGTGTCATATTTTCTTTTACACTTAGGCCTAAAACTAGCCCATCCCCTTTTCTATCCTCAGAAACATATGCAATACCGTTATTAACTCCTTCTTCAGGGGAACAAATATTGACCTCAGTCCCTTCGATATAAACTTTTCCAGAAGATTTTTTGTAGTATCCATATATAGTTTTTACCAACTCACTTCTTCCAGCTCCCATCAATCCCGCTACCCCAAGAATTTCTCCTTTTTTTAATGAGAAATTGGCACTGTTCACATATTTTCCACAAAGGTTTTCAACTTTGAGGACTTCTTCACCAGGAGTAACATTGATGTTAGGAAACTGCTCAGTTAAAGTTCTCCCAACCATTTTTTCAATAATATAGTTTTGATCGATATCTTTAACTTCAGCTTCAGCAATAAATTTACCGTCTCTTAGGATGGTAATATCATCACAAATTTCTGGAATTTCTTTTAGTCTATGAGAGATATAGATAATACTTTTCCCTTCAGAAGTTAGTTCTTTAATAACTTTAAAAAGACTTTCTGTTTCTTTATCAGTAAGAGCATCTGTAGGTTCATCCATAACTATAAGCTTTGCATTTTGAGATAAAGCTTTTGCAATTTCAATCATTTGCATTTTTCCAATAGTCAAATCTTTCACCAAAGTTTTTTCACTATCACTTACATTTAAAAGATTGAGGATTGCTCTAGCTTCTTTATGCATAATCATCCAGTCAATTTTTCCAAATTGATTAGTAATCTCTCTTCCTAAAAAAATATTTTCTGTTATGCTCATATGGTGGATAAGATTTAGTTCCTGATGTATAATAGATATTCCTGCATCTTGGGAGTCTTTTGTTTTTGAAAAAATAACTTCTTGCCCATGATATATAATTTTACCGGAATCTTTGGAATAAATTCCAGTCATTATTTTCATCAGAGTGGATTTTCCAGCTCCATTCTCTCCCATAAGAGCCATTACTCTTCCTTTGTATACATTTAAACAAGCTCCGTCTAAAGCTTTTACACCAGGAAAACTTTTATAGATATCGGTCATTTGTAAAATAATATCTTTATTCATTTAAAATACTACTCCTGATTTTAAAATAATATTTGCATATGGAGTACATTCTCCAGTTCTAACAATAGCTTCACTTTCTTTTGTCATTGATTTAAAATTTTCATGAGATATTTCAACAATTTTAGGAGACATTCCATTTTTTTTAAAAGTTTCTAAAATTTCATTATATATTTTTTGATTAATAGTTTTGATTTCAGAAGCAATGACAATTTCCTCTACCATCATTTCACTTAAAATTGCATCTAATGTTTTTATAAAACTAGGAAATCCAGCTTCAATAGCTAAATCTATTCTTTTGATATCTTTTGGGATAGGAAGACCAGCATCACAAAGAGTGATATGGGATGTATGCCCTATTTTAGAAATTTCGTAGGAAAGTTCGCTATTTAATAATCTACCTTTTTTCATATTCTATTCTCCTTTAAAATTTAATACTTCTTCAAGTGTTGGAATAGATGTTTGTGCACCCATTCTAGTCACAGATATTGCAGCAACTTTAGTTCCTCTGTCAATAGACTCTTCAAACGTCAGTCCTGTGGCTATTCCATTTACAAATCCACCAATAAAGCTATCGCCAGCGGCAGTGGTATCAACAGCTTTAACTTTATAAGCATTAAATTTTCTATGACTATTTTTATCAATAAACATAGATCCTTTATTTCCAAGTGTAACAATTAATCCTTTAACACCTTTGTTTAAAAGGAATTGTGCAGCTTTTTCAACCCCTTCTTCATCGGTTGTAGGGATCCCAGAAAGCAGTTCAAGTTCAGTTTCGTTAGGAATAATATAGTCAGAGTTAGCAATAATCTCATCATCTAATTTAACTGCAGGCGCAGGATTTAAAATAGTTATTTTTCCAAGTTCTTTAGCTTTTTTAAAAACATATTTAACAGTTTCTATAGGTATTTCAAGTTGAGCCACAACAATATCACTATTTTTAATAGCATCCATGTGTCTATCTATATAATTGTTATCAACAGAATAGTTAGCACCAGGTACAACTAGAATTCTATTTTGACCGTTTTCTTCAACAATGATTTTAGCAATTCCTGTTGATTCTTCTGAGTACTCAATATTAGATATATTTACTCCATCATTTTTCATAGAGTTTAAAAGAATATCTCCCATTCCCTCTTTTCCAACTTTTCCAAGCATGGTAACATCACTGTGCATTTTTCCGATAGCAACCGCTTGGTTAGCTCCTTTTCCTCCAGGTATTTGCATGAATTTTTTACCTAAAAGAGTTTCACCACCACGAGGGGCTCTTTCACAGATAGTCACTAAATCCATATTAATACTTCCAACAACAACAATTTTTTTCATATAATCTCCTTAAAAAGTCTATTGTGATTAAATAGTGTACACAATTAACTAAAATATTCTTACTTTTAATTTAACATACACAAAAAACAATGTCAATAAAATAAAAGAAATTTTAAAAAAAGAGGCTACCTAAAAAGTCTTGAGAAAAAATAAATAAACGATACCTGAATTCAAAAACAATAAAACCTTGTATTTTTCTATTAATTTAAAATTCAAGTTATTATCACTATAGCTTCAAACTCTTTATCAAAACGCCCTGAGAGGTTTTCTCAGGGCGATCTTTTTAGTTTTTAAATTTTGCATTAAAACATTCATGAGGTTGCTAGAAATCTACTGAAATATATATCGGGATAGGAACTCCCATAGAGAGTGATTAACGTATTTGACATAAGTCAGATACTTCCCACG
>NZ_CAMTIK010000026.1 GCF_947072685.1 uncultured Cetobacterium sp.
GTCGCTGGTTCGAGCCCAGCAAGAAGCGCCATTTTTTTATTTTTTGTAAAAATATTTTTTTATTTTTTTGACTTTGAGAGCTACCAAATAAAAATTGACACAAATATCTAAATAGTGTATACTGTGTTTAGTTGATGTATAAATTGAAAGAAATTCTATTATTTAATATTTAAAGGTCTTTAAAAATGGGTGCCTTATATTAGTTAGATTAAATGGATATTTATTACATGGAATCAAAAATTATTATGGAGGTATCAAATGCAAGGTACAGTTAAATGGTTTAACCAAGAGAAAGGATTTGGATTTATCACTGGTGAGGATGGAAAAGACGTTTTTGCACATTTCTCTCAAATCCAAAAAGACGGATTCAAAACTCTTAACGAGGGAGAAGAAGTAACATTTGATGTAACTGAGGGAGCTAAAGGTCCTCAAGCTACAAACATCGTAGCTAAGTAATAAAATTATTCTAAGGGGTTTATGACCCCTTTTTTTTATATACATTAAATATATAAAATATATTTTTCATATTACAAAAGAAATGGTAAAATAATTTGATATTTTAAAAAATAAGGGGGAAAAATGGAGATATTAAACGGAACGGTAGATTTTTTAAATAATATCTTATGGAGTTATGTTTTGATAATTATGTTATTGTTTGTAGGAACATACTTTACATTAAAAACAAAATTTGTACAAATAAGATATATAAAGCAAATGATAAAAATATTAGGTGACAGTGTGGGACAAAAAGGTGGGGTTTCATCATTTAAAGCTTTTTGTATAAGTACAGCTTCTAGAGTTGGTACAGGAAATTTAGCAGGAGTTGCAATAGCTATAGCTTCCGGAGGCCCAGGATCTATATTTTGGATGTGGTTAATAGCTCTGATAGGAGGGGCATCAAGTTTTGTAGAAAGTACTTTGGCACAAGTATATAAAATAAAAGATGGAAAAGACTTTAGAGGTGGACCAGCATACTATATGGAAAAAGCATTAAATAAAAGATGGATGGGAGTAGCTTTCTCGATTTTAATCTCGATAACATTCGGATTGATATTTAACTCAGTCCAATCAAATACAATTTCATTGGCTTTTCAAGAGGCATTTCAGCTTGATAGAACTATAGTTGGAGTGATTTTAGCTGTAGCTACGGGAACTATTATTTTTGGTGGAGTTCATAGAATTGCAAATTTTAGTGCGGCGGTTGTTCCAGTTATGGCGACGTTGTATATAATAATATCTCTCTTTGTAGTTTTTAAAAATATTTCGATGGTTCCTGAAATATTTAGAGATATTATTGAAAATGCTTTTGGAATAAGACAGGCTGTTGGTGGTGGAATGGGAGCTGCTATAATGACAGGAGTGAAAAGAGGATTGTTTTCAAATGAGGCTGGAATGGGGTCTGCACCAAATGCAGCAGCAGCAGCAGATACAACCCATCCTGTAAAACAAGGGTTCGTTCAAACACTAGGTGTATTTACAGATACTATAATTATTTGTACATGTACAGCTTTTATGGTTTTAATTTCGGGAGCTCATCAAACTGAAGGTTTAACAGGAATACAGTTAACTCAGAATGCTTTAAGTTCTCAAGTTGGTCATTGGGGAAATATTTTTATAGCTATTTGTATTCTTCTATTCGCATTTAGCTCTATAATTGGAAATTATTATTATGGCGAAACAAATATAGAGTTCTTAACACCAA
Organism: uncultured Cetobacterium sp.; assembly: GCF_947072685.1. Lineage (GTDB taxonomy): Bacteria > Fusobacteriota > Fusobacteriia > Fusobacteriales > Fusobacteriaceae > Cetobacterium_A. Next base: position 1,703 of record NZ_CAMTIK010000026.1, read on the forward strand.
ATAAGATGTGGTTAAATCTTTATAGAGTAGGTGTAATTGTGATGGTTATGTTTGGTTCGATTGGAGAGCTGGCTCTTGTATGGAACATGGCAGATTTGTTTATGGGATTGATGTCTGTATTGAACTTAATAGCAATATTCTTGCTTGGAAATGTAGCTTTTGATGCTTTAAAAGATTATGCAAAACAAAAATCAGAAGGATTGGATCCAACTTTTAATAAAAATGATATAGAATTACCATATCAAGAAAGAGTTGAATGTTGGAATAATTAAATTTATAGTTGACTAAAGTTAAAAAATAGGATACAATCATTATTGTGTAAAGCCTTTATAGCTCAATCGGATAGAGCATCTGACTTCGGATCAGAGGGTTAGGGGTTCGATTCCTCTTAAAGGCGCCACATAAATAGAATACTTGTTTAGATTAAAGTAGAATAATTTAAATATATTAGAGGTACTTCGGTACCTTTTTTGTTTTCTAGATTATTTTGTGGTAATATATAGTTGAGCAATTTAGAATGAAGGAGTGTTTCTAGTGAAAAAAGAAGTAAAAAAGGGGGAGTTACATCCAAATAATCCCCATAAAGGAAGGTATAACTTTAAGACTTTAATTGATAATTTACCAGAGTTAGAGTCATTTATCATAAAAAATCCTATGGGAGAAGAGACTATTGATTTTAGTGACAATCAAGCAGTTATATGTCTTAATAAAGCGTTAATAAAAACATACTATAATATTGATAACTGGGATATTCCATCCGGATTTTTATGTCCACCTATTCCAGGAAGAGCTGACTATATCCACTATATAGCAGATTTATTATCTAATAAAAAAAAAATTAATGTGTTGGACATAGGTACTGGTGCAAACTGTATATATCCTATTATAGGAAGTCAAACCTATGGATGGAACTATATAGCAACAGATATAGATCCAAAATCTATTGAAAATGCTTTAAAAATAGTGGATTCAAATGAAAATCTAAAGAATAAAGTAAAGTTAAGGCTCCAAAAGGATAGAAATCATATATTTGTAGGAGTAATCGAAAAAGATGATAAGTTTGATTTGACGGTGTGTAATCCTCCTTTTCATGCCTCTCTTGAAGACGCTTTAAAGGCAAACAAGAGAAAGGTAGATAATCTTAATAAAGGTAATAAGGATATAAAAAAAGGACTAAATTTTGGAGGACAAAAAGCTGAATTGTGGTGCCCGGGTGGAGAGCGTCTTTTCCTTAAAAAAATGGCAAAAGAGAGTGCTATTTTTGCCTCTCAAGTATATTATTTTACATCATTAATATCTAATAAAGAGAACATAAAACCTACAGTAAAAATTCTTGAAAAATTAGGTGCTAAATGTCAAATTCTAGAGATGAGTCAAGGACAAAAAATAAGTAGAGTTCTAGCGTGGACCTTTAACAATATTAAGAAAAAAAATTGAGAAACAACTATTTAAAAGGAGGAGATGCCTACTGGTATCTCCTCCTTTTTCAATGGTTTTTAGGTCCATATATTATCTGAAAAGCCATCTGTTTTTTTAGCGCGATACATTGCTTTATCCGCTTTTTCAAAAGCGCTATCTACGCTGTCGTTAATATTTTTCTAGTTATCTATTGACTTTTGAGCAAATATAGGATAATAAATAATTGAAAGAAAAAAGGGGTGAAGAATGAGAATAAATTTTATTTTATTTTGTATATCAATTGCTTACGCATTTCTAATTAAATCTAATATTTTAATGATTTTATCAATTGTATTTGTAGTTACTTTAATTTTATCGTCATTTAAATTGGGTGGGATTAAAAGAAGTATTGAAATAGCGGAAATCGGAGCAAAAAAATCATATGCATTAGTTATGATTTTTTCATTGCTAGGAATGTTATCTGCAAGTTGGTTTTTATCAGGAACGATTCCTAGTTTAATCTACTATGGAATAAAAATAATAAATCCTAATTATTTTTATATATTCACATTTATTATATTGTCAGTTTTTTCATTTTTAATGGGAAGTTCTTTTGGAAGTGTTGGAACAATGGGTATTGTTATGATTTCTTTAGCTAGAGGAATAGAGTTAAATTTATTTTTGACAGCAGGAGCAGTAATTTCAGGAGCATATTTTGGAGATAGAGGGTCTCCAACTTCATCAAGTGCCAATTTTGTTGCACTTTTAACGGATACAAATATTTATAACAATGTAAAAAATATGTTTAAAATTGGATTTTTTCCATATTTAATAGTTGCTTTATTATATTTTTGTTTAGGAAAAACTGATGTAGCTCAGGGAATAGACAGTACATTAGATAGGTTGCTTTTAGAAGAGTTTACTCTATCCCCTTTGGTTTTCATACCTCTACTTATCTTAATAGCTATGTGCCTGTTTAGAGTGGATATAAAAAGAACTATGGCAGTGAGTATTTTATCAAGTTTAGCCATTGCTTTTTTAATTCAAAACTATAGTTTAGAGGAAATAGTGAAAACAGTTTTACTTGGATTTAGATTACCTTTGGCAAACCCTTTATACAAAATAATAAGGGGTGGTGGGATTGTGTCTATGGGAACGGCCACTGTTATGGCATTTTTATCATGTAGTATAGTTAAAATATTTGAGGAATTAAAAATTTTGAATTGGGTTTCAAAACGGATAGGAATTATAGAGATGGAATGGAAAGCTTATTTATATACAGCAGTAGTGGCAATTTTTACATCTGGAATTAGTTCGAGTCAATCCACATCAATATTATTGACTTCTCAAATAATGAAAAAAACATATGAAGAGAGTGGATTTGAGAATGAAGAGTTAGCTCTAGATATTGAGAATAGTTGTGTGATTTTAAGTCCCTTAATTCCATGGAATATAGCTATAACAGTTCCAGCAGCTATGTTGGAGATGGGTGTATTTCAAATAATTCCAAACTCGTTCTATTTATATATATTGCCACTTTTCGTTTTAGTAAAAAAAATTTTTTTTACTAAAAGAAGAGATGTAGAAATAAAAAAAGCTGAATATTAAAAATTCAGCTTTTTTTTATAACATCTAAAACTAGAATCAAAATAGGGATAGTTACCAAGCTAAAAATTGTAGAAATAAAAGAGCAACTTGATGTAATTAAAGGTTCCCTATCATATTTTAAAGAGTAAGCGATTATAACCGATGCAGTTGGGGTAGCCATCATGATGATGATAACACCTATACCTGTGGAGGATAATCTAAAAAATCCAAAAAAGTTTGAAACCATTATGATAAGCAAAAGAAAAGTTGGTAAAAGAGCAGTCTTTATAATTGAAAACTGCCAAGCAACTTTACTTTTTAAAGAATCATGGATAGAGATTTCGGAAAGTTTTAATCCAGCTGCTAACCAAGCAAGGGGGGAGCAAAGCCCAGATAAAAAAGATAAGGGCTTATATATCCAAAATGCTGTTTTATCAAATCTAAGGAATGCATAATTTTGGCCGTTTATGTTGACTTGAGGTAGTGATTGCTGAAATATCCAAATAAATAACCCTAAAAAAGTTGCAATTATAACTGGATTGAGAAACATTGTTTTTATATTTTTTTTATCAATACTAACTCCAGACATTTTAATAAAGCCATAAGAATAAAGTAAAACTCTATATGGTATTGAAAATATTGAAGAATAAATGATTCCTAAATCTCCATATATAGCCTGTGCAATTGGGATTCCAAAGACAGTTACCCCGCCAAAAATTGTCATCATTTTAAGAGTGAGTTGTTTATTTAAATCTAAATTTTTATAAAAAATATTTCCAATAAAAATTAGAAACATATGAATAAAAAAACTCCATATCAATATGTTAATTCCATCAATAAATATATTTTTATCGAAATCCTTCATAAAGGCATTAAAGGATAGGGCTGGAATTGAGATACTAAGGATAATCTCACCTAAAGGAATAGAAAGTGAGCTTTTAAGTTTTCCCGTTTTCCCCATATAAAATCCTAAAATCATGATAAAAATAGAAGAGGACATAACTCCAATTATACTTTTATCAGATATTAAAGTGTGTAAAAGATTGGCTATATTCATTAATTAATCTCCTTGTAAGTTACTCGATTATGATATTAGAAACTGTCATATTTAAAAATTCTATTAAATCTTTAGGATTAAGTTTTATTTGAAGCCCTTTAAGACCAGCACTTATAAAAATAAAATCTTTTTCTATACAACTTTCATGTATAAAAGACCTATGTTTCTTTTTTATTCCAATTGGGGAACAACCTCCTCTAACATATCCAGTTTTTTCTAGAAGTTTTTTTAGTTCAAGCATCTCGACTTTTTTTATACAGGCAAGTGTAGCAATTTTTTTTAAATTTAACTCGTCACTTCCAGGTATACAGGCTATTATAAGTTCATCTTTTTCCCCAGTGAGTGCTAAAGTTTTAAAAACTTTAGTGATATCGTTTCCAGTTTGCGATGCGACATGAATAGCCCCTAAATACTCTTCATCAACTTTATACTCAATAGCTTCATACTTTATTTTCGCTTTATCTAATTCTCTCATAGCATTAGTTTTTTTTATAGACATCCCGCTGCTCCTTTTTTAATTTAAAAATAAAAGTGATTGAAATAATCAGTGTTACTAATTCTGCAATTGGAACAGTCAACCATAATCCCGTTACTCCCCAAATTTTAGGCAGAGTGTTTATAAGTATAAAAATTAAAATTATGCCCCTTAGTGCTGTAATAAAAGTAGCTTTTTTAATTTTTTTTATGGAGGTAAAATATCCTGCGCAAACAATATTTATTCCACTAACAATATAGGCGATACTGTATATTCTTAGAGCCTTAATAGTCAAGTTAATAGTATTTGAATCTTTGACAAAAGATTGAATGATATTTTTTGTAAAACTATTAACGATACCATAAAAAGCTAATCCAAATAAAAATACAGTTATAATTGAAATTTTAAATGCCTTTTGAATATTTTCATAGTTTTTCTTTCCGAGATTATAACTTACAATCGGTTGTAGTCCTTGGTTGAAACCGATCATTGCCATAGTTACAAAAGTAGTGATATAACTGATTATACCAAAAGCAGAAACACCATCATCTCCAATGAGATACAAAATATTCATATTGAATAGAAAAATGGAGATACCTGTAGAAACTTCAGCTAAAAATTCTGAAAATCCAATATATATAATGTTGGCAACTCTTTTGAAAAAATTATTTATTTTTACAAATTTTAATTTTTTGGATTTGGTCAAGATATAAATCAGGAGTATAGATGAAGTTGTCATCTGAGATAGTCCTGTTGCAAAAGCAGCGCCTTTTATTCCATATGGAAAAATAACAATTAAAATATAGTCCATAATGACGTTCATCACTCCTCCAGTAATCACACTGATCATAGGAAAAGTTGGATTTCCATCCAAACGAATATAAACTTCCATGGCATAGCCACTCATAAAGAAGATTGAAAATAAAATAATTACGTTTAAATATTCCTTGGTATACGAATAGAGTTCTCCAGTACCTCCGAGAAAAGAAACGATATTATCAGAAAATATAAGTACAGCACAAGTGGTTAGAAATCCAAAACCAACCAAAAATATCAGAGCTGATGTGAAATTTTTATTTCCTTCTGTTCAGTCTCCAGCACCATACTTTATTGCCATCAAAGTAGAACTCCCAATAGCAATCATGATTCCTATAGCAAAAATAAAATTGATTAAAGGCATTGTTAAATTAACACCAGCTAGTCCCAAAGGACCGACATATCTTCCGATAAATATTCCATCCACCATTGTGTATAAAGAGTAGATCCACATAGCAAAAACAGATGGAATACTGTAGTTAAAAAAAGTTTTTAACATATTTTTGTTTTTCATAACTAATCTCCTGTGAATATATATTATTAAAAAATATTATATCATATTTGCTAAGGAAATATAAATTAGAAAATTGAAAAGTTGATTTTTTCTGTAAAAACGATTATAATATATCAATAATTATTAAAGGAGTGATACGAATGAAAAAAACTATATTATCACTTTTAATTCTTTTGTCTTCAATGAGCTATGCTAGTTGGTGGGGAGGATTAAATGGTGGTACTAGAGCTGCTATTGTTACAGGATCAGCTCTTATATTAGGTTCGCAATATAATCAAAGTGAATATAGACATCAGCAGGATTTGAGGACAATTGATACACAGATTCGAAGAGGATATGAAAGACAAGCTGTGATAGAAAATGCTAATAGAAAGTACGGAAATATGGGAGCATATCAATCTCAACAAAGATCAAATAGACAGGGATATTATGAACCTGCAAGAGGAAGAGCAGGTGCTAGAGTTATTTATTCTGATCAGAGAAGTCAAATATTAGAAATGGCAGATGGAACTAGAATAGTAGTTAATCAATAAAAAATCCAAGCTACAGGTCTGTAGCTTGGATTTTTTTATTTAAGAAAACATATTTATGAATACTGTAATAACTGAAGCATTTATAAAATCTATAAATAGAGAACCTACAAGAGGAAGAGCGAAGAATGCTGTAGTTGAAGGTCCATTAGCAGCTGTGAAAGATTCCATATTAGCCATTGCGTTAGGAGTTGCTCCCATACCAAAACCACAATGTCCAACAGCTAAAACAGCAGCATCATAATCTTTTCCCATAAATCTAAAAGTAATAAAGTATGCGTAAAGTGCCATAACTATTTTTTGTGCCAATAGAATTGCAACTAATGGAACAGCAAGTGCTGCTAATTCCCAAAGTCTCATAGACATTAATGCCATAGCTAGGAATAGTTGTAATGAAATATTTCCAACAACATTAATAGCATTTAAAGGGATTTCATTTTTAGTACCATCAGCTATATTTCTGATAACAGCAGCTACCAGCATTGGACCAATATAAACCGGAAGAACTATTCCCAATTTTTTAGAAAGAGGTGTAATAAATCCACCAATTCCCATAGCGAGAACAATAAATACAAGAGCTTTAAACAATGAATCCTCATTTAAAGAAGTTTTTTCTTCAGAAACAGCACTAGCTCCGTCTAGAAGAACATCACTTTCTTTAGGCCCTTTCAGTCCATTTTTAAGCATTAATCTTTTACCTACTGGACCTCCAATTAAACAACCAGCAACCAATCCAAAAGTGGCAGATGCGATTGCAACCGACATAGCACCAGTAGCTCCAGCAGCTTCTAATACAGGACCAAAAGCCCCAGAGGTACCATGACCACCAGTAAGAGGAACAGAACCTGCAGCAATTCCAATCAGTGGATTAAGATTAAATGCTTTAGCAAGAGAAACTCCTACACCATTTTGTATAATAACTAGAATAACAGCAACAAAAAGGAAAGTGAAAACTTGAACCCCACCTTTTTTTAGCATTTTAAAACTTGCTAAAAATCCTATTGTTGTAAAGAATGCAACCATCAAAAGATCTTTTAATGAACCGTCAAAACTGAACATAAAAAGTTGTAAATTATAACCAACTAAAGAAAATAGAGAGAAGATTACTCCACCGATTACGGGAGCGGGAATAAAAAACTTTTCAAAGAAATAAACTTTACTTTTTATCCATCTTCCTATTAATAATAGGCAAACTGCAATAGCTAATGTTTCTGCCATGTTAAACTTGTATTCAAACATGTTAACCTCCTAGTGATATTTTTACTTACGTTTACGTTTTTAATTATACACTTAGATTGTAAAACGAACAAATACAAAAAAGATATACAGCGCATTTATGCTGTATATCTATCATTTAAAATATTTATGTATCATTTATATAATATATACAAAATCAACAAACCATTAACCAACCTGTGTTTCCATGAGATTTTTTTTCTAAAATATTTATGTTGATCTCTCTTGAAAAAAGAGGACCATCATAAACAAAAGTATGATATTCTCCATTTTCACCACAAACATCAGAGCCAGTACTTTTAATTTTTTCTAATAAATCAATGTCTAAAGTTTCACCTAGAAACTCAAGCCCCATATTTTGAAGATTAACTTTTTTAATTATAGCTTTATATCCCAGAGAGATAAACTCTTTAACGAGGTGTTCTCTATTACCATTCCATAGTGGAAATATTGCCGAAATTCCAATATTATTACATCTGTTCGAACACCAAGTTCTATGCTCTTCAATATCAATATCTCCGAAAATACACCCTTCAGCTCCAAGATCTTTCATAGCTTTAAGAGCATTTTCAAAAGAAAACTCATAATTTTCTCCAGAACATTCAACAAGAAGTAACGGAATGCTAAGAGAAGAAGAAACCTGTTTTAAATGATCGATTGAAATGTTATGAAACCATGACTCCCCTTCAGTATTATTTACGGTTGTCATAATGGCAATGGGTTCATACCCATTCTGGATAGCTTTGTGTAAGGATAACATGCTGTCTTTGCCTCCACTAAACGATACAACAACTTTTTTTCCCATAATAAATTCCTCCAAAAATATTTAATTAATTCTAATTTTATTATAAGAAAATAAGGAGTTAAACACAAGATATTTTTAGACTTTAATTTATTTGTTTTTTTAAATAAAGGAAAAAAACAAATAAATTGAACAACTAAAAAAAGTGTTATTGAAGAGGTGTAAAATGGATTTAACCAAAGGAAATATAAAAAAACTTATTATGAGTATATCAATTCCTGCTAGTATGGGATTTTTTTTCAACACTTTATTCAATATAACAGATACTTATTTTACAAGCTATATAGGAGTAAATGCACTTGCTGGGTTATCTCTTTCGTTTCCAGTATTTTTTATCTTAATCTCTTTAGGTTCGGGGATAGGGATGGGAGTGAGTGCTCTTATATCTAACTCTATCGGTGAACAAGATAAAGAAAAAGCTTTTGAAATAGCTACAGACTCAGTATCTTTAACAATTGTTATAGGAATAATAATAACGATTGTGGGACTTTATTTTAATAAAGATCTTTTTGAGCTTATGGGAGCTCAAGGAGAAGCTCTCTATTACGGTTTAAAATATACCAAATGGACTTTTTTAGGGGCTGTATTCTTTTGTATAAATATGGTTTTTAATGGAATTTTAGTGGCTCAAGGGAATACTTCAACATATAGAAATTTTTTAATTGTAGGATTTTTTTTGAATGTGATATTGGATCCGTTTTTCATTTTTGTTTTAAATACAACTACTGATGGTGTAGCAATTGCAACTGTTATAGTTCAAATAATTGGAAATGTATATCTATATTTTAAAGTTAAAAATTCAGCTTTGATATCTGGAAGAAATTATCATCTGAAAGTACCTAAATTAAAGAACGTATTGGCTATATTAAACCAAGGATTACCAGCAAGTTTTAATATGATGACTATGGCGATTGGAATCTTTGTAATAAATCATTATATTCAGAGAGTGGCTGGTGAAAATGCGATAGCATCCTATGGAATTGCAACAAGAATCGAGCAGTTAGCCCTTTTGCCCGCTATAGGTTTAAATAGTGCTGCACTGAGTATAACAGGACAAAATTTTGGTGCTAAAAATTTTGTAAGAGTTAAGGAAGTGTTTTATAAAACACTAACTTACGGGCTTATAATCATGACAGTAGCAATGTTTTTGATTCTACCCGTAGCTCCTTTTTTGTTTGGAATTTTTACAGAAGATCCAAGTGTGATTGAATATGGAATAGGCTATTTCAGAGTTGAAATTTTTACTTTTAATTCCTATATATTTTTAAATATATCCGATGCTGTTTTAAGAGGATTGAAATATCCTAAATTTTCTATTTTAATAGGAATCTATAGACAATTTTTGATGCCGATGCTTTTATTTCCAATATTTATAGAAAAATTAAATGGAGTTTTAGGTATATGGATTGGGATAATGATTATAAACTGGAGTGCTGCATTTATAGCTATAATATATTTGAGATATGTTTATAATAAAATCAGTAAAAAAATTTAAAATAAAAGGAAGATATTGAAAAATTTAGTAAGTAAGGTCATAGATGATGTAGACTAGAGTTCAGGAGGTAAAAAATGGGATATAAAAAATCATTTTCAGAAGTAGATTCTAAATATTGGGCGGATTATAAAGTGAGATTGTCTAAGGCTCAAGGAGTTCAAGATGTAAAAAAAATATTTAGTATGGTAATTGCAGATATGGTTAAGGAAATAGAAGTAGATTTAAATCCTGTTTACACAGAGTTTGGAGGAGATTTTGAACTAGTTGTGGGAGAAGAAAAACCTAGATATAAGGTTTCGTCAAAAATTGATGGAGATCCAAATTATATAAATTTAGTTGAGTATTCAGATTTACCTACAATTATAGAAAAATATGCTGAAATGGGAGTGAATAAGATAATTCATTTGGGAACAAAAGAGGAAGCTGAAAACGGTAAAAAAATAATACATTAGAAGGTTAGGGGTGAAATATAAAAGTTTCACCCTTTTTTTATCAAAACGCCCTGAGAAAATCTCTGCCTCTATTAGGGCGGTAGTGGTGGTTCATATATTAATTAAAGTGATGGCTGCAATAGACTCAAAGACAACATCATAGACATATGCTAGGGAAGGTATTTGAGATCCTATATGAGGAGCTAGTGAAATTTCAGCTCTATTAGGAATAATTGGCATATTTGAGTTAGATTTTTTAGAAGATCCAATCCCTAATCCAAATTGAATGGACTGAACTTCAGGAACTAAAGAGAAGGAGATATAAGAAAAAAGACTTTTAAATTTTAACATATCGATACCTGATGGTAGATTTAGTTCTAAAGAGCTGCCTAAGGCATCGTTTGTAACTATCATCTTTTGAATAGCTATTCTGATATATGCTTCATTTTTATCTCCAGCAAAAATTCCACCAATTTCTAAAGGTGATGCCACAACGGGTATATTTAAAAGTTTTTTAGCTAAAACACCGGCCAATATAATTCCAGATACAAAAGAACCGTTTTCATAAAGAAATACAATGTCTTCACCAGTAGTTTGTTCATTTTTAATTCCAGATATAACATCTATTTCTTCTTCAGGATTTGGAGAATATCCCTCCATTTTTCTTCTAGCTAAATCTTTCCCAAAATCAAGAGCAGTTATAGAGATATCTTTCGGGTATCCCGAAACAATTACTTTTATACCATTATCAATATCTTTTAATTCAATTTTTATTTGATTACCAAAAATCATAAAGACCTCCGAAATTTAATTTATACTGATATTATATAACAAATAACGGATTATCACCATACAAATAAAGGAATAAATTTAAAGTGGTTTTTTAAAATCAATATTTTCTAGTTCTTTTTGACATTGTTCCCAAGTTCCAACAATTATAATTCCCATAGATTCCACTTTCCAAAAATGATTAGAGATTCTTTTAAATTTCACTAAAATTCCCCCTCTTAAAAAATTATACAAATTTGTATAAAACATAAATAAAAAATAAAAAGCCTTAAAAATATTATACTTTAATGTAGAAAAAAAATCAAATATTTTTTACTTTTTTGTAGAATATATAGTATAATAAGAAAAAAGATAGAGGAGGAATTTTTTGAAGACAGAGTTTGGAAAATACTTAGAAAGATTTATGAATACAAATAATTATACATTAGAGTATATATCAAAACAAACAGAATCTTCTTTATCTGTGGTGGGTCATTATAGAAAAGGGATTAGAATACCAAAAGATGATTTTATAGAAAGATTTATACAAAAATTTATAAAAAATGAGATGGAAGCTAATCAAATAAGATATGTAGTGGCTTATGATAGAACTCCTGATTTAATTAAAAAGAAGCTTGAAGGGATAAAAATAGAAAAAAAGTCTCAAATCATATCTTTACCGGTTTTAGGAAAAGCAGCAGCAGGAATGGGGCATATGAATTTTGAAGATAATATAAAGATAGAAGTTTTGAACTCTCTTCCGACTATAGGTGTCCCAAAAGGAGCATTTATGGTAGAGGTAGCTGGCGATTCAATGTTTCCCACACTTTCCGACGGGGACTTGGTAATACTAGATCCTAAAGCTAAAGAAAGGGAGGTTATTCAAGGAAGAGTATGTGTTTTGACCTATCATGATCAGACCTATATAAAAAGAGTGAAATTTAAAGATGGATATGTAAGGTTGATTTCAGATAATTTCGACAAGAAAAAATATTGTGATATAGTTATAAAAGAGGATGAATTAGAGTATTTAGAATGCCATGGTTCAGTAATAGAAAGTAGAAGAAAACACTAGGGTTTTACCCTAGTGTTTTTAAATTATATTGCTCTATTTTTCTATATAAAGTAGCTATACCAATATCTAAGATTTTAGCGATTCTTTTTTTACTTTCGGTAGTACTTCCATATTTTTTTAATAAAGTAGAAATCATTTCAATCTCCATATATTTTAGTGTTTTATTTTCAAAAGATAAATTTTCATTGGGCAATAAAAATTTTTGGGGAAGATGTGTAGGGAGAAGAATACCTTTTTCATCCATAAGGTTGATCATATATTCGATTGTATTTTCAAGTTCCCTAACATTTCCAGGCCAACTATATTTTTCAAAGATTTCTAAAACTTCAGTTGAAATATTAAAAAAGTTTTTACTGAATAGAGTGGCGTATTTTTCAGCAAAATGTTCAGCAAAAATAAAGATATCAGTTGGTCTTGCTCTAAGAGGCGGTACTTCTAGAGGAACGACATTGAGTCTGTAGTATAAATCTTTTCGAAATTCTCCCAATTCTACTAATTTTTCTAAATTTTGATTCGTTGCAGTAATTATTCTGACATCGATATCAATAAGTTGATTTGATCCAATTCGAATTATTTTTCTCTCCTGTATAACTCTTAATAGTTTTATTTGCATGTAGAGTGGCATATCACCAATTTCATCTAAAAATAAGGTTCCACCACTGGCCAGTTCAAACTTCCCTATTTTCCCTCTAGGATCGGCACCAGTAAAAGATCCTTTGACATAACCAAAAAATTCACTTTCTAAAAGAGCATCAGGGATAGCACCACAATTTACAGCAATAAAAGGATTATTAACTCTATTGCTGTTCATATGGATGGTTCTAGCTATAATCTCTTTACCTGTTCCACTCTCACCAGTTATTAAAACAGTGGATGGATTTTTAGAAATTTTATTGATTCGTTCGTAAAGTTTTTTCATAGAGTCTGAATAAAAAATAAAATCTTTAACCAATGTCCCTGTCGTTGAATTTGAAATTTGTAAAATAGAGTTATGTAAAGCTTTTTTTTCTCTAAAGATAAGAACTTTTTCAAATGATGAAAATTGAAACTCTGTTCCTAGAACTTTGATTTTTTTACTATTGTAAATTAATGAAAATTCCTGTTTTTCAAGAAATGTATCTTTTAAATTTTCAATAAAAATATTCTCTTTTATAATTGTTGTTTCAAAAAGGGTTCGTGCAACTTCGTTCAGATATGTAACTTGAAAATCATTATTATATCTGATAACTCCCTCTTCAATTTTATTTAAAATGGTATTTAAGAAATCTTTTTTTGATTGACTTGTAGAGGCCTCTAAAAATAGATATGCCTGTGAGGATATAAAGTCAGAAATTTGCTTTAAAAATGACAAGTACTGCTCTTTTTTTTCTATAAAATTTATTTTTTGTAAATTTGTAAAACAAATAATTCCTATGACTCCAATAACTTTATTTTCTAAAAATATAGGGGTTGAGATTTCCAGTTGTTCTTTACAATCTATTCTTGTGGGACAACTGAGACAATGTATATCGGTTTTGGGGTTTAAAATAATGATCTCCTTACCTGTTTTTAAAACATTTTGATATACGTGTGATTCATTGGCCATAGATATTCCAACTTTTTCTTTAAGTATCCCTGTTCCAGCAACTCTTATAAAATTTGAATCCATAATCTCAACATCCATCTGTATGATCTGAGAAATCGTTTCTGCATATTTTTGGACCTCATTTTTTATATTCAAAAGAAAGTTTTCCATATTATTCTCCTTTTTAAAAAATAATAATTATCGTTTTGATAATTAAGATTTAATTATGTTTAAATTCAGCTAATATACTAGGATTATAAAAATTATCAATATGATATCGATTATCAATATGATAATAATACATGATGTTGCTTGTTTTTTGAAATATAAAATATAAATAATATGTATATTTTTAAGTTTTATAAAACTTAAAATGAACGAAAAATATTAAAAAAAAACTTTTTTAGGAATAGAAATTGCTTATTAATTGTGGTGAAAATTAAATAAAAGGGAGTGAACAAAATGTCAAATAAAATTAAGTATACTTTTAATGAGATAGAAAAAGGAGATTTAGAAAAATGCCTAGAGATTTTAACTGAAAAAGAGGTAAAAAAAGCGAAAGCTTTTCATAGTAGCTTTCCGCAATATGAAGTAACACCGTTAGCAAAATTAGATAATCTAGCTAAAAATATAGGGTTATCTGGTATTTATGTTAAAGATGAATCATATAGATTTGGATTAAATGCATTTAAAGTTTTAGGTGGGTCATTTGCAATGGCAAAATACTTAGCATCGAAATTAGGTGAGGATATTTCTAAGTTAGGTTATGAAAGGCTTACTTCAAAAGAGATAAAAGAGAAATTAGGCGATGTTACTTTTTATACAGCGACAGATGGAAATCATGGGAGAGGAGTGGCTTGGACAGCTAATAAATTAAAACAAAAATCAGTTGTATACATGCCTTTTGGATCTTCAAAAGCAAGATTAGAAAATATAAAAAAAGAGGGGGCAGATGCCTCTATAACAGATATGAACTATGATGATGCAGTGAGATTAGCAGCTAAGAATGCAGTAGAAACTAATGGTGTAATGGTGCAAGATACAGCTTGGGATGGATATGAAGAGATTCCAACTTGGATAATGCAAGGGTATGGAACTATGGCTTTAGAAGCGATAGAGCAATTGAAAGCTTATGGTGTTGATAGACCAACACATATAATTTTACAAGCTGGCGTAGGATCACTAGCAGCAGCGGTTCAAGGCGTATTTGCATCAATCTATGGAAAAGATTGTCCTGTAACAGTTATAGCTGAATCGGATTTAGCGGACTGCTTATATAAATCAGCTTTAGCAAAAGATGGTAAACCAAGATTTGTTGGTGGAACTATGCAGACAATTATGGCGGGATTAGCTTGTGGAGAACCAAATACAATAGGTTGGGAGATTTTAAGAAATTATTCAACAGCTTTTCTATCTTGCCCAGATTGGAGCGCAGCTAATGGAATGAGAATTTTAGGAAATCCAATGGACCAAGATGACTATGTAAAGTCAGGGGAATCAGGGGCTGTAACAACGGGTGTTCTTTATGAAATTATGACAAATGATGAATACAAAGAGTTAAGAGAGAGATTGAAACTAAATAGAGAATCAAAGGTTCTACTATTTAGTACTGAAGGGGATACAGATCCTAAAAAATATAGAGAGATAGTTTGGTTAGGAGATTGTCATAAATAAAATTTAAAGCATTTAAAATATATGGGAGGAAGAAAATGTTTTCAAAAGAGAGAGAGGAACAATTAATAAAATTATGTCAGGATTTAATAAAAGCACCTAGTTATTCTGGACAAGAGGGAGAAGTTGCGAAAGTAATAGAGAAGGCTTTTAAAAAATTAGGATTTGATGAGTGTTTTGTTGATGTTTATGGAAATATAATAGGTAAAATTCAAGGGAAACATCCGGGTAAAAAAATATTGTTTGATGGTCATATAGATACAGTTCCTGTTCCAGATGCATCAAAATGGACTTATGGGCCATTTGATGCAACAATAGTTGACGGAAAGCTTTATGGGAGAGGAACATCTGATATGAAAGGGCAAGTGGGGGCTATGATTTCGGCTTGTGCTTACTTTGCAGAAGATTGTAAAAAGGATTTTGCAGGTGAGATATATGTAGCTGGAGTAGTTCATGAAGAATGCTTTGAAGGAATAGCAGCTAGAAAGATAAGCGAGGCTGTAAAACCAGATTATGTTGTGATAGGAGAGTGCTCAGAACTTAATTTAAAAATAGGACAAAGAGGTAGAGGTGAGATTGTTGTTGAAACATTTGGGAAACCAGCTCACTCAGCAAATCCAGACAAAGGAATAAACGCTGTATACAAAATGGCAACAGTAATACAAGAGATAAATAAATTAGAGGCTCCAATTCATCCAGTATTAGGTAAAGGTATTTTAGAATTGGTTGATATTAAGTCTTCACCATATCCAGGAGCGTCTGTAGTGCCTGAATATTGTAGAGCAACATATGATAGAAGATTACTTGTGGGTGAAACAATGGAGAGTGTAATAGAGCCGTTACAGAAGTTAGCAAAGAGATTGATGGAAGAAGACTCACAGATGAAGATAAAGGTATCTTATTCTATAGGAAAAGAGATGTGCTACACAGGAAATGTGATTGAAGGAGAAAGATTTTTCCCAGGATGGCTATATGAAAAGGAAGACGAATTTACAAAGATAGCTTACGAAGGATTGAAGTCAGTGGGATTAAATCCGGAGATAACTCAATATTCATTCTGTACAAACGGTTCTCATTATGCAGGAGAAGCAAAGATTCCAACGGTAGGTTTTGGCCCTTCAAGAGAAAACCTTGCCCATACAATAGATGAGCATATAGAGATATCTCAATTGATAAAGGGGACTGAAGGATATTATGGTATTTTAAAATCTCTTTATAAAAAATAAGAAGGAGAAAGTTTATGAAAATTTTAATAAAAAATGGATATATTGTTGATGGAAATAAATCTCCTATTTATAAAGAGGATCTTTTAATAGAGGATAAAATTATAAAAAAAATAGGAAAGATTGATGAGAATGTGGATAGAGTTATCGATGCTAATGGACGAATTGTCTGTCCAGGCTTCATCGATACCCATAGCCATTCAGACCTTTTAAATCTAGTTAATCCATACAATCAGATAAAAATTCGTCAAGGGATAACTACTGAAATTTTAGGGCAAGATGGGATCTCAATGGCTCCATTACCAAAGCAATATATAAGTTCTTGGAGAAAAAACATAGCGGGCTTAGATGGCGAATCGGATGAAATAGACTGGGAATATGAAACAACAGATAACTATTTAAAAATGATGGAAAAAAATGGAATAGGTTTGAATGAAGCTTATTTAGTACCTCATGGAAATGTAAGAATGGAAGCTATGGGTCTAGAAGGAAGAGCTGCAACAAAATCAGAGATAGAAAAAATGTGTGAAGTAACAAGACGTGAAATGGAAGCTGGAGCTTTTGGACTTTCTACGGGCTTAATCTATATTCCTTGTGCATATTCGGAGACAGAAGAGTTGATAGAGATGTGTAAAGTTGTAGCTGAATTTGATGGTGCCTTAGTTATTCATCAAAGAAGTGAAGCGGATACGATAGTGGATTCGATGAAAGAAGTTATAGAGATAGGAAAGAAATCAGGAGTAAAAATTCATTTTTCTCATTTTAAAATATGTGGAAAAAATAACTGGAAATACTTGGATGAGATGCTTGAATTATTAGAAGAAGCCAAGAAGGAAGGGATTAAAGTATCCTTTGATCAATATCCATATGCAGCAGGAAGCACAATGCTAGGAGTAATTTTACCTCCTTGGGCTCACGCTGGTGGAACAGATGAACTTATGAAACGATTAGCAAGTCATGAAGAGAGAAATAAAATGATATTTGATATGGAAAATGGAATTCCTGGGTGGGATAATTTTGTTGAGTTTGCAGGCTTGGATCAAATATTTGTGACTTCTGTTAGAACAGAAAAAAATATGGATTTAATTGGTAAAAATCTATTAGAAGTAGGGAAAATAAGAGGAAAAGATCCATATAATGCCACGTTTGATCTTTTACTTCAGGAAGATAATGCAGTAGGGATGGTAGATTTTTATGGATTAGAAGAGCATGTTATAAAGATTTTAAAAAGACCGGAGCAAAATGTATGTACAGATGGATTGCTATCAGGAAAACCACATCCGAGAGCATATGGTTCATTCCCGAGAGTTCTTGGAAGATATGTGAGAGAACAAAAGATTTTATCAACGGAAGAGGCTATTTATAAAATGACTAAAAAAGCAGCAGAAGCTTTTGGAATAAAAAATAGAGGAGTTCTTAAAGAGGGGAATTTTGCAGATATTTTAGTTATAAATATGGATACAGTTATAGATAAAGGGACATATGTAGAGCCAACTCAATATCCAGAAGGAATAGATTATGTGATCATCAACGGAAATGTTGTTCTTGAAAATGGACTATATAATAAAGTTCTAGCAGGAGAAGTTATAAGAAGAAAATAGGAGGGCAAAAGTGATAATAGGAAATGGAAGAGTAATTACTCATGATTTTGATAATCCTTATTTGGAAGATGGAGCAGTCTATATATCTAAAGGGAAAATAATAGAGGTTGGAGAAACAAAAGCTCTACTAGAAAAATATCCAGAAATAGAATATATAGATGCTGAAGAAAAAATTATAATGCCAGGGATTATCAATACACATCACCATATATATAGCGCTTTTGCAAGGGGGATGGCATCAACGGGTGCCTCTCCTCAAAACTTCCAAGATATTTTAGAAACTTTGTGGTGGAAAGTAGATAAAAAATTAAATCATGAGGATATAGAATATAGCGCTTTGACAACATATATAGACTCAGTGAAAAATGGAGTGACAACCCTTTTTGATCATCATGCAGGCCCTACATCTATAAAAGGAAGTCTAGATGTAATAGCAAAAGCTGCAAAAAAACTGGGAATAAGAACTTGCTTATGCTATGAGGTATCTGATAGGGATGGATTAGATAAAATGCAAGAAGGTATAGAAGAAAATGTAGAGTTTATAAAAAAATGCGAAAAAAATAGTACCAATATGGTTAAAGGAATGTTTGGGCTTCACGCATCGTTTACTCTATCAAATGAAAGTTTAAAAAAATGTCAAGAAGCTATGAAAGGGGTTAATGCAGGATATCATGTCCATGTTGCAGAAGGAATAGGAGACTTACATGATTGCTTAAATCAATATAGCAAAAGAGTTGTTGAAAGATTATTTGATTTTGATATCTTAGGAGAAAAAACTATAGCTGTTCATTGTATACATGTGAATGATTTTGAATTAGAACTATTAAAAAAGACAAATACAAATGTGGTTCACAATCCGGAATCTAATATGGGGAATGCAGTCGGATGTGCACCGGTTCTAGAAACTTTTTCTAAGGGAATAAATATTGGATTGGGAACGGATGGATTTACAAATGATATGTTTGAGTCCCTAAAAGTTGCCAATATACTTCACAAACATAATAAATGTAATCCTTCTGTTGCTTGGGGAGAGGTTCCAGTGATGTTATTTGAAAATAATAAAAAAATAACAGAAAAGTATTTTGAAGGAGAGTTTGGAGTTTTAAAGGAAGGGGCAGTTGCAGACCTAATAGTTGTTGACTACAACCCATTAACAGAGATGAATCAAAATAACTATAAGAGTCATTTACTATTTGGAGTTATGGGAAAAAATGTTGTGACAACGATAATAGATGGAAAAGTAGTTATGAAGGATAGAAAAATATTGACACTAGATGAGAAAGAGGTTTTTAAAAAATCAAGAGAAGTTTCAAAAAAAATGTGGAATAGAAACTAAATAAATTTAAAAGCGGAGGAAGTATGAGTGTTAAAGTATTGGAGGCTAATGAAAAGGTAGAAGCAGTTCATGAAAAACTAGAATATAAAAGCTTGTTTTTATTGGGAGTACAGCATGTTGCGGCAATGTGTGCTGGAGCAATAGCTGTTCCCATGATTTTAGGAGAAAGTTTGGGATTGGGGCAAAATGAGATAAATGTTTTAGTTAGTGCCACTTTGATGATGGCAGGAATAGGAACTTTTATTCAAACATTAAATATTCATGATAGAGTTGGAGCAAAACTACCGATAGTTGAAGGGGTTAGTTTTGCGGGGGTATCAGCTCTTGTTGCGGTAGGATTAAGTTATAGGGGTACAGATCCAATTTTTGGCTTACAAGTTATGTTTGGTGCAACCATACTCTCGGGATTGTTTGCTTTTTTAGTAGCACCAGTTTTTGGGAAGTTATTGAAATATTTTCCTCCGTTGGTCTCTGGAGTGGTAGTGACTTCTATGGGATTATCACTAATTCCAGTAGCTCTTAGATGGGTTGCAGGATCACCAAAGAGTTTAAATTATTTAAGCATAAAAAATATTATACTGGCACTCTTAACTATAGGAATAATATTGATTATTCAAAAACTATCTAAAGGTTTTTTAGGAAATATAGCTATACTTTTAGGGATATTTTTAGGAACACTCATTGCAATTCCAATGGGATTGGCAGATTTTTCTATGTTGGAAAGTGCTGGGGTATTCACAGTAAATACACCACTGCAATTTGGAATGCCAAAGTTTGAACTGACAGCAGTTTTATCTTTGTTTTTAGTTCAATTAGTTATTATGACTGATGCCACAGGAAATCAAATAAATCTTTCTGATATATGTTCGGTTAATCCAGATCAAAAGAATATAGTTGCAGGACTGAGAGGGCATGGATTAACTAGTATGTTGGCAGGTGCATTCAATAGTTTTCCACATTCACTCTTTGGGCAAAATGTTGGAATAGCAGCAATAACAGGTGTTAAAAGCAGATATGTAGGAACGGCTGCTGGAATAATACTCTTAATTACAAGCTTTTTTCCTAAAGTTATAGCTATATTGACATCAATTCCATCGCCAGTTTTGGGCGGAGCGGGAATAATAATGTTTGGAATAGTAGCAGCAAATGGAATAAAAAGATTGGGGACAGTAAGTTATGAAGGGAATAAAAACTTAGTTATTGTTGCAACAAGTTTAGGGATGGCTCTTGCTCCAATAGCAGCTCCACAGTTGTTTACAAATTTTCCACAGTGGGGGAAAATTTTGTTTCAAAGTCCAGTTACTCTGGGGACGTTGACAGTATTGATACTAAATATATTATTTAATGAATTTGATAGAAAATAAAAATTGGAGGAATAAAAAATGGCTAATATAAAAGTAAATTTTGCAGGGTTAGAATATGAAAATCCAGTGATAGTAGCAGCGGGACCACCATCAAAGGATGCTCAAGCTATAAAAGAAGCAATAGAAGGAGGAGCTGCAGGAGTTGTAGCTAAAACTATATCGAGTGAAGCAGCAGAGATTCCAAAACCTTGCATGTATGATTTTAAAGGAAATCATTTTTTGAATACGGAGTTATGGTCTGAAATGTCACCAGAGCACTGGGTAGAAAAAGAGTATGAAAAATGTAAAATAAAAGGAGAACCATTAATTATTGGGCTTGGATATGTGAAAGAAGATATAAAAAAACTTATTCCTATGGTGGATAAATTTGCTGATGCGTATGAGATATCGAGTCATTATGTAGGGAGAGATTTAACTCCGATGTTAAATACTTTAAAGATGGCTAAAATGTTGACAAAAAAACCAGTGTTTATGAAAGTATCGCCAGGAATAGAAAACTTAGGGGATGTAGCTAGAGCTTTAGAAGTAGCAGGAGCGGATGGATTAGTTGCAATAAACTCTGTGGGGCCATGTCTATCGATAGATTTAGAGACTGGAAAACCACATATGGGAAGCAAAAGCGGATATGGTTGGATGTCTGGGGCAGCAATAAAACCGATAGCATTAAGAGTTGTTTATGAGTTAGCACAAGCTGTAAAAATACCAATTTTTGCTGTTGGTGGAATAACAAAAGGGGAAGATGTAATCGAATATACTATGGCTGGAGCTACAGCTGTACAAGTCTGCACACAAGGTATTTTAGAAGGGCCAAAGGCGTTTGGTAGAATAGCTAAGGAAACAAATGATTGGTTAGATAGTCATGGTTATAGTTCTCTAGATGAGATTAGAGGAATTACAGCTAAGCATATGAGAAATGTAAAAGAAAATAATTACTTAACAGTTCCTCCTAAGGTATATTTAGATAAATGTGTAGGATGTGGAATTTGTAAGGTAGTTTGTGGATATAAGGCAATTGAAATAGAAAATAAGAAGGCAATTATAGATGCTGATAAATGTTTTGGTTGTGGTGTATGCACGTCTAAATGCCCAACACATGCTCTTTTAATACCAAGATAGTCAAGGGGGATATATGTTCAAAATAATCATAAACGGTCAAAAAATTGAAACAACGGAAAATAAAAATTTATTAGATTTTCTAAGAGATGATATGGATTTTACAGCTGTTAAAAATGGTTGTGGAGAAGGCGCTTGTGGAGCATGTATGGTTCTTGTTGATGGGAAACCCTTTAGAGCTTGCATTTTAACAACAGAGAAAGTAGCAGGGAAAAATATTTTCACAGTTGAGGGATTAAGTGAATATGAGAGAGATGTTTTTGCATATGCCTTTTCAGATGGGGGAGCTGTTCAATGTGGATTTTGTATTCCAGGAATGGTGGTGAGTGCAAAGGGGTTGTTTTTAAGAACATTAAACCCAACAGGAGATGAAATAAAAGTAGCTTTAAGAGGAAATATTTGTAGATGTACGGGGTATATTAAGATAGAGAAAGCTATTTTAGAATCTGCTAGAATTTTTAGAGAGGGAATAGAGGTTCCTAAAGTTGAGTGCAAAGGTTTTGTAGGAGAAAATACTGTAAGAATAGATGCTAAAGAGAAAACTTTAGGTGAAGGAAAATATGCTGAAGACATAAAAATACCTGGAATGGCTTATGGGGGAGCGGTAAGAACGGAGCATCCTAGAGCAATGATTAAAAGTATAGATATTTCAGAAGCTAAAAAATTGGATGGAGTTCTTGGAATCATGTTAGCTAAGGATGTTCCGGGTAACAGGAATATAGGACACCTTTCATTTATTTCTGATTGGGATGCTTTGATAGCTGAAGGTGAAGTAACTCGTTATATGGGAGACGCACTAGTTTTAATAGCTGCTAAAGATAAAAAAATCCTGAAGAAAGCAAAGGAATTAGTAAAAGTTGAGTATGAAGTTTTAGAACCTATAACTGATCCAGAGAAAGCATTAGAAGAAGGAACACCTAAAATTCATGAAAAAGGGAACCTTTTATTTAAACAAGTTTTAAAAAGAGGTGATGCTGAGAAAGCTATAGATCAAGCGAAGTATAAGGTAACAAATATATATACTACTCCATATACTGAGCATGCGTATTTAGAACCAGAAAGTGCTACTGCAATTCCAAAAGAGGACGGAATAAAAATAATAACTAGTTCGCAGAGTATTTACGATGAACAAAGAGAGATTGCAAGATTATTAGGAATGGAATTAACAAAAGTAGAAGTGGAAAGCACATATGTAGGTGGTGGATTCGGAGGAAAAGAAGATATGTCGGTTCAGCATCATGCAGCTCTTTTAGCTTGGAAATTTAAAGTTCCAGTTCAAGTAACTTTAGGAAGACAAGAAAGTTTAGTTGTAAGTACAAAAAGACATCCAATGAAAATAGAGATGACAACAGCATGTGATGAAAATGGAATGTTGTTGGGGATGAAAGCTAAAATAATATCAGATACAGGGGCCTACTCTTCACTAGGAGGGCCCGTTTTGCAAAGAGCTTGTACACATGCTGCAGGACCATATAACTATCATAATATAGATATTGAAGGTATTTCTGTATACACAAATAATCCTGTAGGTGGAGCGTTTAGAGGTTTTGGAGTGACACAAACTGCATTTGCCACAGAGAGCAATTTAAATAAACTAGCTGAAATGGTAGGGATATCTCCATTTGATATAAGATATAGAAATGCTATAGAACCTGGAATGGTACTACCAAACGGTCAAATAGCTGATGCAGGAACAGGATTAAAAGAGACACTATTAGCAGTTAAAGATGTCTATGAAAATAATAAATTAGTAGGAATAGCGTGTGCTTTTAAAAATGCAGGAATAGGTGTTGGGCTACCGGATGTTGGGAGATGCATATTATCTATTGAAAAAGGAAAAGTTCA
>NZ_CAMTIK010000027.1 GCF_947072685.1 uncultured Cetobacterium sp.
ATACCTCCTAAAAGTACAATAACTAAACTTTGTATACTTTTACAATACCTCTTAGTGCAAAAATAGTAAAATATATTATTTAAATATATGTAAAAAAGTTGATCTTTTATTTATATACATAAAACAAAAATATCTTCTAAACCGTCGTTGTAGAAGCAATGTTATAAAAAATATATCATTCGCTTAAAATCTATTTGTTTAGTTTTATAGTAAAAAGATAGTAAAAAAAAGAACAAAGTAGATTACAAAAAATAAATGTTGCCCATTCACTGCATATATAATCTATTTATCAATAAAAAAAATAGCCCTATTTAGGACTATTGTTTCTTTTTTCACACTCTTCTCCACCTAGAAATTGGCACAATTTCATTGTTTTTGGATTGTCAAATATGACACCCGGTGGTCCCATCTCCACTATTTTTCCATCACTCACAAAAATAGCACAATCTGCGACCTCTCTTGCAAAACTCATCTCATGTGTCACAAGAACCATATCTCTTTTATCCTTACGAAGCTCTAGAATAGCTTCTAGAATCTCCTTTGTCAAAGCTGGATCCAAGGCAGATGTGGGTTCATCCAAAAGTAAAAATTTAGGTTCTAAAGCCAACGCTCGAACGATTGCAACCCTTTGTTGTTGTCCACCTGAGAGTTGATGTGGGTACTTCTCCTTATGTTCATAGAGCCCAAACCTCTTCAAAAGAGATATCGCCCTTTCATTCGCCTTATTATGTTCAAGTTTTTGAACTATCTCAAGAGGTAAAAGAATGTTTTTTAAAGCACTCAGATGAGGAAACAGATTGTATGCTTGAAATACAACCCCTATTCTTTTTCTGTATTCGTGCAACTCCTCCTCAGTTGAAGGTATCTTTTCTCCATTCACTCTAACCTCGCCACTCTCTGGAACCTCAAGCCCTGCAAGTATTCTCAGAAGGGTTGATTTCCCCCCTCCAGATGGTCCTATTATTACCAGTGAATGAATTTTTTCTAAGTCTAAATTCAATCTATCCAATACCTGTTGATCTCCAAATCTTTTGCACAAATCTTTTATTTTAATCTCCATATGAAAACCTCCTCTCTAACCATTTTGAAAAATGTGAGATGGGGTATGTTAAAATCAGATATCCAACTGCCAGAATACAGTAGTTTTCTATTGGAGAGAACGTCAAAGAATCCACCTCTTGAACATTCTTTGTAAATTCATTCACCGCTATTATAGACAGCAGAGATGAATCTTTTATCAAGCTAGCAAACTGCCCAGCAAGAGGAGGCATTATTCTTTTTATAACCTGTGGTAAGATTATGTATCTATATGTTTGAACTTTTGTGAATGCAAGAGCCCTCGCTGTTTCTAATTGTATCTTATCAATACTCTCTATTCCAGCACGAATAATCTCAGACACATAAGCTCCTGAAAAAACTCCCATTATAATAACTCCCATAACATATCTGTTCTCAATTCCAAAAGCCGTTCCTATAACATAGTAAAATAGATATATTTGAACTATAAGAGGTGTTCCTCTTATAATCTCTGTGAACCCTTTGGCAAAATAATATGACGGTAAAAATCTTCCCCTCTGTCCTAATACCAGCAGTGTTCCCACTATAAAACTAGCTATCAAAGAGAAAATTGATATCACCACTGTCATTGAAAATCCAAGCATAAACTTGTATTTATATTTTTCTATTATTCCAGACCAGTTATAGGGATAATCCAATCTACTGAATGAAAAATGAAAAATTCCTATCACCAATATTGTTACAAGAACTATATTTAATAGCCTTACTCCCTTAGTCTCCACACCCTTTTTAGGCCGAAAAAACCATTTTTTCAGCATATACACTCCCCCTCCTAATCAAAGAAGAAAGGTACATTTTTTTCCTTAAAGAAAGCTTTCTCCTCACCTAAATATTTTTCAGAAAGCTTATCGAATCCTCCATTAGCTTTATATTCCACTATGAACTCATCTATCTGAGCTCCCAAATCTTCCTCTCCTATTCTATAAGCTATCGCCCAAGGTTGAGACTCTGTTTCAAACTGCTCTAAAAGAGGGTTTGTAGTCTCTTTATTTCTAGACCAGTTTCTATATATTGTAAGCGGATCGTAGATAAAAGCGTCCACTTTACCTTGAGAAACCTCTAAAACACACGCACTCTCTTTATCAAATACAAGTATCTCTGCATTTGGAAAGTATTTTTCTGCAACTGTATGTCCGCTTGTTCCCTTTTTTACAGCTACTTTTTTCCCTTTTTTATTCAAATCCATCTGAGTTACTATCCCTGAATTTTTATTTACAAGCATCCCTAAATATGATTTTGCATAGGGTTTTGAAAAGTTTACAGATTTTTTTCTTTCCTCTGTCACAGACATTGATGAGATGACAACATCCACTTTTTTAGTTTTTAAAGCTGGAATAAGACCTCCATAGGCCATATCCTCTATTATCACATCTTTTCCTAAATACTCTCCCAAAGCATAGGCCATATCTACACTTATTCCAGTAGGTTTTCCATTTTGATCGGACATCTCAAACGGTGGATATGCCAGTTCCATTCCCACTACCAGTGTCCCATCTGTTGCAAAAGTAAAAGTTCCCAATACCAACATTAAAAAAATCAACACTTTTTTCATATTCTCCTCCATCAACTCATACTTTTATAACTCTATTCTATTTCTAAACAAATCTAAATTTTCCTCTAAATTTTTTATCTTGTTCCTACTGACTGAGAGTGTTTCTTCCCCTTCAAAAGTTATTTTTTCACGTTTATAGTCGATCTCTTTTAAAAGTTTTTTGTTTATTATAGTCCCTCTATCCAATCTGACAAAACATTCCCAGTCTTTTAGCTTCTCTTCGACTTCAGAGAATCCTTTTTTAGAGGAATAGACTCTTCCATTTTTTGTTTTTATCTCTGTTTTTCTGGATATTCTGCAATAGTCAATATATATTATATCCTCTATCTTTATTATAGCTTTGTAAAAGTTATCATTTATTACAATCTCTTTTACATATTTAATATCCACTACACTTTCCTCTTTTAGAAATATTTCTTCCAAGATTTTTTCTATCTCAAAATAGTCATCTCTATATATGCAGTCATATATTTCGCCTCTTTTCAAATACCCTTTTATTTTTTTAAAGTTATCATCTCTAGAACATAGTAACACGACAGGAATATTTTTTCTACTAAAATAATATAGTTTATTTTCAAAATTGATGTCATTCATATCTAAAATAGCACCGCTCAAATCCTCTATTTCATATTTCATCACATCACTAAACAAATAGAACTTACACTCTATCAGTTCCTCTAAAATCTCTTTCAAATTTAAATCAATCTCTATTCCTATTTTCCGCAATTAAGTTCCTCCTGAAGCTTTAGCATTCTATATCGACTCACAACTAAAGACAGTTTTTCTGAAACCTCTTCTAAGTATCTCTTCTCTTCATAGACTAATTTATCACTACAACTTTTAATTAAAACAACCGCTATAAAAGGTTTTTTCCCATATCTCAATCTCAAGGCATAGTTATAATTTTTTTTATCTAAAAGGTCATCTGAGTCTAAGAGTATATCGCTTTCATCATACATTCTTTCTTTCAGATATTTTTTATAGTCATCTTCATAGGTTAAAATCTCAGTTTTCACACTCAATAGATCTAAGTTTTTCTTTAGCTCCTTAGATAGTTGTTCTTGAAATTCTAGTATATTCCTTGTTAAATACATTCTATTTAGTAAACTTTCAGTGTAATTTTTATCAATTTTTAATGCTCCACTAAAAATATATGTATGTATATTCAAAATTAAAAAAGACAGTATTATCCCTATAACTATCCCAATACTTTCTGTAAAAACGAAAAATAGATAGAGATGGATAAACATTTGAAAAATCTTAATCGATAAAATCTTATATTTTTTATTTATATTTATATCTGTTAAAAAAATATACCAATATAAAAATGTGAACTCAAACATGTTCAAATAGAAATAAAACTTGTTGCTAAATACTAAGAAATCTACAATTAAAGAGAGAACCAACAAACTTATTATCGTTAAATTTTTTTTCACTACAATTTTTTTTACTATTTTATTTTTTCTCTCCATATTTGACTCTATAAGGTATAGAACAAGTATGATTATAGGTGCGTCCATCCAAACATAAAAATATGTTGCAAATTTTACAATACTTTTCATATGTGATGTCAAATACATTAAAATATTCCCATTCAAAATAATAGAATCAAATAACACTTCAGGTATAAAATACATTAAAAATAAAATCCATAAAAATATATTTGTTTTTTTCGTTTTGATATTTCCAACTCTTTTTTTCACATATAGGAGAAGGTACAGACCCAAGAGTGAGGTTACTATCACATTTGTTTTCATCACAATCGCATTTGAAAAAACAGATGTGTTTGTGACCAATATCTTAATAAAGAGCAAAACCGTTGGAAATATAAGTTCTGTTCTTTTAAAAAAATCTTTTCTCAAAAGAAAAACTAAAACCCCATTATAAATTACGAATATTGCTGTAAATATATTTAAAAAAATAATATTTTTTAACTCTTCTTTTTTTATATCGTAAGAAAAATGTTTTTTTAACGGTTCAATCACCTTGTTAAAAGTATACTCCTCCACTTCGCCTACACTGTTTAAAACATTGACTAAATACTCTCCTGTATCAACATTTGGAAATATTATACCGTTTATATACTTATATCCAAACAATTCATTGCCTATACTCCCACCTTTTTTTATAACCTCTATTTTTTGTGGTGTCCTGTTAAAAAAATCCACTGTCCTATGATTGCTTGAAACAAAAATATAGTTATTATAGTTCCTAGAAAAATATGATAACCCTAAAAATGTTATCAAAAACACTCCCACGTATATAGTCATTCTTCTCTTTAAATCCATTTTCCCCCCTGCTTAAAAAATTTTGCTTCTCCTATGAATATACTTCATATCTAGAAAAATGTAAATAGAAAAAGCCCTCCACATAGCAGAGGGCTTTGATTCTAGTCTAATTTCTAGACGTCGGGGCACTTTAATATTCAACCTTAGGCTAAATGTTTCAAGGGTAAGTTTGCACTTACAATTTCAGTATACATTATTTTTATTTTTTTTAAACCCCTTCAGTACATATACCTTTTTTTTCTACACATTTAATGTGGTTTTATGAACAAGCTTTAAATATTTTCTCCACATCTTTTCAATAGAGCTTCCCATCTTCTGTCAACTTCTTCCTGCATCTCTACCAACAGGTGCTCATTTCCAGCTTTAAATAGGTGTGCAAATCTTCCTTGCTCTTTTAAAAACTCAGTTATTGGAAGTTTGTTTTTAGGTCTATAAGAAAGTTTCCACTCTCCATTTATAACCTCAAACAGTGGCCAATAACAAGTTTCAACAGCCAACTTACACATATCCATAAGTTTTTCTGGTGAATATCTCCAACCTCTCGGGCAAGGAGCCAAAACATTTAAAAATGCTGCTCCCTCAGTATAGATAGCTTTTTCAGATTTCTCATGTAAATCTTTCATATTTCCAACAAATGTTGTTTGAGCCACATAAGGGATGTTATGAGCTGCCATAATATCTGCCAACTCTTTTCTCCCTTGAACCTTCCCGTTGCTATCTCTTCCTATTGGAGATGTTGTTGTGTCCGCAAATTTTGGTGTAGCTGACGATCTTTGAATCCCTGTATTCATATATGCCCCGTTATCATAACAAACATATACCATATCGTGCCCTCTTTCCATAGCTCCAGAAAGAGATTGGAATCCTATATCATAAGTTCCTCCATCTCCACCAAAAGCTATGAATTTATGTGTATCTTTAACTTTTCCTCTTCTTCTTAAAGCGTTATAAGCCCCTTCCACTCCACTTAAAGTCGCTGCTGCATTTTCAAATGCAGAGTGGATGAACGAATCCTTCCAAGCTGTATACGGGTACATAAATGTTGATACCTCTAAACACCCTGTGGCATTTGCTATAACTGCATGGTCTTCAACTTTTAGAGCTCTCAACACTCCTCTTGCTGCTACTCCTGCTCCACATCCTGCACATAATCTATGTCCACCAGTAAGTCTTTCTGGTTTATTCATCTCTTCTTTAAAATTGTATGCCATCTTATTACCCCCTTACTCCCAAATGTCTGTAAACTCTTCCAATTTCAAAATCTGAAACATCTGCCAGAAGCAGTTCAGGATTATAAGCAATCTCCACTTGGTTTTCTATAAGATCTTTTGCATGAGCTTCATATAAAAGTTCATTGAACACTCTTTTTATCGTATCAACTGTGACATCTCTTCCACCCAGTCCATAAACGTAGTTAAACATCTCAGGTCTATCGTGTGAATCGTAAAGAGCCGATCTCACCTCAGCAAAAAGTGGTCCTCCCGCTGCAGAGAATCCCTCACATTTATCCATTACTCCCACAACTTTTTTACCTGTCAAAGCATGTTTTAAATCATCGAATGGGAAAGGTCTAAACACTCTAATTTTTATAAGCCCAACTCTTTTCCCCTCAGCTCTTAGCTCATCTACAGCTTCCTTAGCTGTTCCAGCTGTAGAGTTTATTACAACTATTGCTACATCTGCATCCTGCATCTTATATTGCTCAAAGAAAGAGTATTTTCTTCCTGTAAGAGCCTCAAACTCTTTTGCCACCTCTTTGATTACATGTTTTGCATTTATCATTGCATGGGCTTGCTGTACCTTATGCTCCATATAGTAGTTAGCTATATCGTATGGTCCATGTGCAATAGGTCTAGCTGAGTTAAGTAAATAGTCCTCGGGATTATATTCTCCCACAAAGTTTTTTACATCTGCGTCCTCTAAAAGTTCAATATTTTCTACAGCATGGCTTGTTATAAATCCATCTTGACAGACCATAGCTGGAAGTTGTACATCTGGATGCTCCGCTATTTTTACAGCTTGAATATAGTTGTCATACGCCTCTTGATTTGTCTCACTATATATTTGAATCCACCCTGTATCTCTTGCTCCCATTGAATCACTATGATCTGCATTTATATTGATTGGTCCTGTAAGAGCTCTATTGATCAGTGCCATAGTTATAGGTAGTCTCATAGATGAAGCCACATACAACATCTCCCACATCAAAGCAAGTCCACAAGATGAGGTAGCTGTCATTGTTCTGGCTCCAGCAGCTTGAGAACCAATACATGCTGACATAGCACTGTGCTCAGATTCAACTGGAATAAACTCTGTATTTACAACACCATCAGCCACGAATTTAGAGAAGTACTGCGGTACCTCAGTTGATGGTGTAATTGGAAATGCTGGCATTACATCTGGATTTATCTGTCTCATCGCTGTTGCCACAGCTTCGTTTCCTGACATTCTCTCTCTTATACTCATAATCTCTCTCCTCTCCCTAAACTTTACTGAACTCTATAGCTTTAAATGGACATACTGCAAAACATACTCCGCATCCCTTACAATGGTCCTGATCGAAATCTACTCTCTTTCCATCCTTCATAGGGATAGCTGAGTCTGGACAAACAGGAAAACAAAGCAGACACTGCTTACAGTTCTCCTCTATAAAATCCACTTTCATAGTTCTCCAATCCCCAGTTTTAAAATTTTCTGCACTTCCCGCTTCATACACAACTCCTCCAGGAGTTATATCTTGCCAAGTTATTGTCTCATCTATCAATACACCTTTTTTATTTCTCATTATCCATCCACCTCATCCATTGAACGTTTTAACGCACACATATTACCCTCTAAAACTTGAGGTTTTGTGCTAAATTTATGTTTAAATGACTCTTCCATATTTTTTATAAACTCCTCTTCTGGAATAAGTCCACTAACTTTTACAACAGCACCAAGCATTGGTGTATTTGGAAAATATTTCCCCAAACACTCCTCAGATATTTTTTTGGCATTACAGGTATAAACTTTACCAGCATAACCTCTAAGTTCTTTTCTTATCTCCTCAGGAGTTCTTTCACTATTTATAATAATAGCTCCCCCATCTTTTATCCCTTTTTCAACCTCTATTGATTTTATAAGAGTTTCATCCACTACAACAACAAAATCTGGTTCATAGATATTTGAATGAACTCTGATCTGAGATTTCCCTATACGATTATAAGCTGTGATAGGTGCTCCCATTCTTTCTGGTCCATATTCAGGAAACCCTTGAACAAACATTCCACTACTAAATGCTACATCCGCCAAAAGAAGAGACGCAGTTTTAGCTCCCTGTCCCCCTCTTCCATGCCATCTGATTTCTACCATCTTATTCATGCTCTACCATCCTTTTTTAAATTTTGCTTAAGTAACGATATATTGTTGATTCTGAAACTTTTAACGCCTCAGAAACCTCTAAAACTCCACCTCTAAGATCAAATATTCCTTTTTGATGAAGTTCTTTTATAACATTAAGTTTCTCTTCCATCTCAATCTCTTTCCAATAAATTTTTCCCTTTAAAATATCTATTAAAGCTTTATTTATCATCTCTTTCACCGAGTTTGGAAAATCTACCTCTGCTACTTTTGGGGGTTCCTCTCCAAAATTAAGTCCAAAATTTGCCATTGCTTCCATTTGACAAGCAATATTCAAATATCTGCTCACATCCACATTCACACATATCATTCCAATAATATTCTCAACTTCATTCTTTATAAAAAATGTTGAAGATCTCAAAATTTTTCCACCGGTTATCCCTTTGGAATTTGTTATGAAATCCCGATTCTTATACAGCTTTTCTTTCAATATTTTCAGCCCAAATTCACTCATCGGAGCACCCTTTTCTCTTCCACTCACATGGGCATTAAATATCTCTACACCTGAACTAGATATATCTCTCAAGTCATGTAATATCACTTCCACATTTTCTCCATAGCAACATGACATGAATTTTGCTATTTTTTTATACTCATCCAATATCTCTAAATCCTCTTTCAAAATATTCCCTCCTTCGCCCAATAAAGATATATACCTCATGCTTTTCAAAAAGTCAAAAATATTTTTCTCACTATAAGAATTTTTTTCTTATTTTTCTTTTTACCTAACTCTTATTCAAAAAAAAAGAGAGTTTCCTCTCTTTAATTTTTTTACTTAACTAAATCCAATCCATTTTTTAAATCTGCAATAATATCATCCACATTCTCTAAACCTACAGATATTCTTACAAGTCCATCAGTTATTCCAGCTGTGAGTCTCTCCTCTCTCGTATAAGGTGAGTGCGTCATCGATGCTGGGTGTTGAATTAAAGTCTCTGTATCTCCTAAAGAAACTGCAAGTGAACAAAGTTTTAAATTATTCAAAAGTGTTTTTCCCGCTTCTAATCCTCCCTTTAATTCAAATGCAAATATTCCTCCGAAGTCTTTCATCTGTCTACATGCAATATCATGCCCTGGATGAGTAGCAAGTCCTGGATAGAAAACAGTTTCTACTTTTGAATGAACATTTAAGAACTCTGCCACTTTTTTAGCGTTCGAACAGTGTCTCTCCATTCTCACTTCTAATGTTTTCATTCCTCTTATTATAAAATATGCATCCATAGGACTTAAAACAGCCCCTGTCATATCCTTTACCCCAACAAGTCTAATCTGAGTTACTAACTCTTTATTTCCTACAACAAAACCTGCGATTACATCACCGTGTCCATTTAAATATTTAGTAGCCGAATGAACAACTAAATCAGCTCCCAAAGTTAAAGGTTTTTGACAATACGGTGTTGCAAATGTGTTATCTACAACTACAAGTGTATTTTTGTTCTCATGAGCTATTTTAGAAACAGCTTCTATATCTACAATTTTTAAGTTTGGATTGGCTGGAGTTTCAAGATACACCACTCTTGTATTGGGTCTCATCGCTTTTTTAACCTCTTCTAAATTGGATGTATCCACAAATTCAACATCTATTCCAAATCTAGTAAGCCCATGACTTAAAAGTGCAAAAGTGCATCCATATAGAGTTTTATCCGAAATCACATGGTCTCCCGCTTTTAAAACTGTCCACATAACAGAAGCTATCGCACCCATTCCAGAAGCTGTAGCAAGCCCTGCTTCACCCTCCTCTAAAAGAGCCAATTTTTCCTCCACAACTGTTGTTGTTGGATTCCCAAGTCTAGAATATATATATCCATCCTCTTCCAAAGCAAATCTTTTTCCACCCTGTTCAGCTGAATCAAATATAAATGTTGATGTTTGATATATTGGAGTTGCTAAAGTTCCGAAGGGATTTTTTTGTGAACCACCATGAATCGCTATTGTTCCAAAACCATTTTTCATATTTTTATCCATAACTTTTCCTCCTATTTATTTCAATTCTTGTTCGTATTATACACTTTAAATTCGTTTTTACAACTAAGACTGAATAAAACTGTTATATAACACTTTTCTCAATTTAAAAATAAATAGATATTTAATCCCGTTATGACAATACCTATTAGAACTATTGATGTGTTCATTAGAAAGCTATTTTTATATTTTCCCATAACTTTTTCATTGGAAGTTAAATAAAGCTGTGAAGCTATTGTTATTGGGAGCTGAAAACACAGTATAACTTGAGAATAGACAAGAGCCATAAAGACATTCTTTACCAAAAATATTATTCCCAAAGCACAAAATATTGTCAATAAAACACCTATTTTCGTCTCTTTTTTAGAGATGTCATACTCTTTTCCAAACATTCCAGAATAAACCGTCCCTCCTGCCATACCCGAAGTTATAGATGATGAAAAACCTGAAAAAAGTAGTCCCAATGCAAAAACGATAGCGGCCTTATCCCCTAAAAGAGGTTTTAAAAGTTCATGTGCCTGACTCAATTCAGTCACCTGAATTTTCCTATAATAAAAACATGAAATACTTAAAACAAACATACTTATATTTATAATCCAACCTAAAATCATAGAAAAAAATGTATCAAAAAATTCATATCTTATCTGTTTTTTCAATAACTTCTCATCATTTAAATCCCACTTTCGACTTTGAATTATCTCTGAGTGTAGAAAAAGATTGTGTGGCATCACTATAGCTCCAAAGATTCCTAAAGCTGCCAAGATAGATCTTGAGTTTATTGTTGGAACCACACTTGCCTCTAAAGTTCTAGTCCAATTGACATCCACTAAACTCAGTTCAAATATGAATGAAAAAGCGATGATGGAGATGAACCCTATTATAATTTTTTCAAGTTTTTTATAGGTGTTTGTAAAAACTATAACTACACTGGCCGCAGAGCATATAACTCCTCCCAGCCATATTGGAATATTAAACAGCATTTGAAGTGCCACCGAAGCTCCTAAAATCTCTGCTAGAGATACCGATATATTTGCAAGAATTGCACTGCCCAAAACAATCTTTGAAAGTTTTGGGGAAAATCTTTTTTTTATGGATTCTGATAGACAGTCCCCCGTTATTATACCTAAATGAGCAACATTATGTTGAAGAATAATTAAAGTTATAGTCCCTAAAGTTATCACCCAAAGTAAATCGTAACCAAATTCACTCCCACCAGCTATATTTGTAGCCCAGTTACCCGGATCAATAAATCCAACAGTCACCAACAGACCTGGCCCTAGATATTTCAATATTCCTAATTTATTTTTCATATTTTCTTATCTCCTCCCCTTCTTTAATAGGAGAGTACCAACCTTTGAGAGTTTTTCTTTTATTCTTCATCTCTAGAAAATACAAAAAATAAAAAAAAGCCCCTAGATTACTCTAGGGGTTTAAATTCAATTACTTAACGATTACGATGTTAGTAGCTTGAGGTCCTTTGTCACCTTGAGCGATGTCAAAAGTTACTTCTTCTCCCTCAGTTAACTTTTTGAATCCGTCTCTTTTGATTTGAGAGAAGTGTGCGAATACATCTTTCCCGTCCTCACCAGTGATAAATCCAAATCCTTTTTCGTCGTTAAACCATTTAACTGTACCTTTCATTTGATACCTCCATAAAATTAATTTTTTTTATAACTCTACAAATCTTAATTTTTAAAGTAAGAAGGTATACCACTAAGGTCCTAATGATTCTACTTAAAACTTAAAAACTTATATAATTATTTCTATAAAGTTATTATATAACTAAAGCGACAAAAAGTAAAGCTTTATTTTTTAACTTTATCTCTTCATTTCATCTACCCCAACAAAATCATAGCCTCTCTCTTTTAAAATTGGTATAACTTTTTTTATTGCTTGAACTGTTTTTGGGTTATCATGTAAAAGAACTATCACATTGGGACGAGAATTCTTCAAAAGATACTCTGTTATGTAGTTTACATCGTTTTCCTTTTTCCAATCTTCAGGACAGATATCCCACAGTACACTTTTTATCCCCATACTATTTTCTATCTCTTTCTTTTGAGATTTTTTCATAGCACCATATGGAGGTCTAAAATATTTTGGCTTTTTTCCTGTCGCTTTATATATCACATCCTGTGTGGATTGTAGCTCTTTTTTTATAGCTTCTGTGCTCAGTTTTGTATAGTTTGGATGCGTATAGCTATGATTTTCAACAAGATGCCCCTCATCATCCATTCTCTTTAAAATTTTTGAATTCACCTTCGCATTTTTCCCTATCACAAAAAATGTCGCCTTTACATCATTTTCTTTCAGTATATCCAAAATCTCCTCTGTTATTTTTGGTTTTGGTCCATCATCAAAAGTGAATGCTATCTTATTTATATTTTGAGAATATAAACTTGTAGATAGAATAATGATACAGATCAAACTTTTAAATATTTTTTTTATCATCCTCAACTCCCCCCTCTTTTATTTTTTCTAAATTTACACCGTATTTTACAGTTAATTCTAAGCTTTTCTTTTTTAATTTTATTTTATATTTTTACACACTTTTGTTTAATTTTTTACCGTAAAGGATATATCTTTTTTTTTCGTATTATATTATAATATGTAAAAAAAAATTAAGGGGGAAATTTTATGTATAGAGAGTTTGGGTCTCACTTAAAAACAATCGATGGAATTTCTGGAGTCCTTTTCAATCTTTGGGCACCAAATGCTGTCACAGTATCTGTTGTTGGAGAGTTTAATAATTGGTGTGGTAAATCTCACTATATGTGCAAAGATTCTAAACGAGGGGTTTGGTCTCTTTTTATTCCTAATCTAACAGAGGGAACTATCTACAAATATATGATTGCTGGAAAAAATCAAAATATATTTTTAAAAAGTGACCCTTTCGCTTTTTTTTCTGAGGTCCGTCCCAATACAGCTTCCATTGTCTATAACCCTTTTAAACCATTTGAGTGGGAGGATAGTGAATGGCTTGAAAAGAGAGCTCAAGAAAATAACCAAGAAAAAGCTATCTCTATCTATGAAATCCACCTGGGATCTTGGAAAAGAAACTACAATCGTGGTTCTGGTCCTGAGGATGGAAATGAATTCCTTAACTATCGGCAGATTGCTGATAAACTTGTCCCGTATATTCTAGAAACTGGATTTACACATATAGAGATTCTTCCACTGACCGAACATCCACTGGATGCTTCTTGGGGGTATCAAGGTGTCGGATATTTTTCTATAACCAGTAGATACGGAACTCCTGAGGATTTCAAATATCTTGTCAATCAATGTCACAAATCTGGAATAGGTGTTATTTTAGATTGGGTTCCTGGCCATTTCTGTAAAGATGACCATGGTCTTTACCGCTTTGACGGAACACCACTTTTTGAATATGAAAACAAACTTTTAGGCGAAAATCCTGTTTGGGGAACTGCTAACTTTGACCTTACTAAACCCTTTGTAAAAAACTTTTTAATATCAAGTGCAACATTTTTATTTGAACATTTTCATATTGATGGAATTAGAGCTGATGCTGTCTCAAACCTTTTGTATTTAGAATACGCTAGAGATACAGTTGGACTCAAGAATTCTCTTGGGGGAAACACCAAACTTGAAGCCATCGATTTTTTAAAAACACTCAACGAAACAATATTTAAACTCTATAAAAATCCTTTGATGATTGCAGAGGAAGCAACTTCATGGCCGATGGTTACATCTCCTACCTATGAAGGTGGCTTAGGATTTAACTTCAAATGGAACATGGGCTGGATGAATGATATGCTCAGATATATGTCCCTTCCTCCTTGTGAAAGAGAAAAGTATCATAATCTTTTAACATTCTCTCTCATGTACGCTTTTAGTGAAAACTTTATACTCTCCCTCTCCCACGATGAGGTTGTTCATGGGAAAAAATCTCTTTTGGATAAAATGAGTGGCGATTATATACAAAAGTTCGATTCTTTGCGTATGTTCTATGCTTTTATGATTGGACATCCCGGAAAAAAGCTCCTATTTATGGGCGGAGAGATCGGTCAATTTATTGAATGGAGATACTATGAAGAACTTGAATGGAAACTATTAAAATATCCACAACACGATTCATTAAAAACTTATGTTTCACATCTCAATAATTTTTATAAAAGTCAAAACTGCCTTTGGGAACTAGATTCATCTCCGGAAGGCTTTGAATGGATAAATCATAAAAATCACAGTCAAAAAATAATATCCTTTCTAAGAAAGGGGAAAAATCCAGACGATTTCATTTTAGTGGTATGCAACTTTACCAAAAATGAGTATATCAATCATCGGATAGGGGTTCCTCGAATGGTTGAATATATGGAAGTTTTAAACAGTGATACAGATATTTTTGGAGGAGGCAACCATGTCAATCCAGAGATTATAAAACCCTTGAATAGAGAGTTAGATGGTCATCCTTTCTCTATTCCAGTTAACGTGGCCCCACTTTGTACTCTATTTCTAAAACCTATTTTTAATAAAAAAGTAACACCCTAGACAAAAGGAGGAGTTTACATGAATAAAAAAATGATAGCTATGATTCTTGCTGGCGGACAAGGAAGTAGACTTAAACGTTTGACAAAAGAGGTTGCCAAACCTGCTGTACCCTTTGGTGGAAAATATAGAATTATAGATTTCCCTTTAAGTAATTGTGTCAACTCTGGAATCGATACCGTTGGAGTTCTTGTTCAATATAAACCGTTTCTTTTGAATAGATATATCGGAGTTGGAAGTGCTTGGGATTTAGATATCGACGGTGCTGGTGTAAGCATCCTACCACCATACTCAACCGAGAATGAAAACTGTTGGTACAAAGGTACTGCCGATGCAATTTTTCAAAATACTCACTATATAGATATGTACAACCCTGAATACGTCCTTATTCTTTCTGGAGATCACATCTATAAAATGGACTATGACAAAATGTTAGATTTTCATGAAAAAAACAACTCTCAAGCCACTGTTGCTGTTATAGATGTCCCTATCGAGGAAGCCTCTCGTTTTGGAATCATGAATGCAAAAGAAAATGGTGAAATCTATGAATTTGAAGAGAAACCAAAAGAACCTAAAAGCACTTTGGCAAGTATGGGTATATATATTTTTAATTGGCAACTACTTAAAAAAATCTTAAAAGAGGACCAACAAGATAAATATTCTGAAAAAGATTTTGGAAAAAATATTATCCCTAAAATGTTGAGAGAAGGTTT
The DNA here is from genome assembly GCF_947072685.1 of uncultured Cetobacterium sp. GTDB lineage: Bacteria > Fusobacteriota > Fusobacteriia > Fusobacteriales > Fusobacteriaceae > Cetobacterium_A. Next base: position 15,498 of record NZ_CAMTIK010000027.1, read on the forward strand.
TAAACTCATGGCTTATCCTTTTTCTGGTTATTGGAAGGACGTCGGTACAATTGAAAGTCTTTGGGCTGCGAATATGGACCTTTTAGATAGCTCCAATCCTATTGATCTCTTTGAGAAAAACTGGAGAATCTACTCCCAAGTTACAAATAAACCAGGGCATCTTGTTGAAGATACTGCTTTTATTAAGAACTCAATAATCTGTGAAGGGTGCGTTATTAAAGGTGAAGTTATCAACTCTGTTATCTCTTCAGAAGTTCTTGTAGAAGAGGGGGCTCGTGTTCACAACAGTGTTGTTCTATCCCGTGCTGTTATCAAAAAGAATAGTTTTATAGATAGGGTCATCTTAGGAGAACATGTTGTCATTGAAAACAAAGAACACTTTGGTAAAAAGGACGAAATCATATTTATTTCTGGGGGGGATGAATAATGCTAACAAATTATATCGGGGTTATTACTTCATTTGAAAGTAGAGCTCTTTTAAAAACACTCACATCTCACCGAGGTATATCCACTGTACCAATTGCTGGAAAATATAGAGCCATTGATTTTCCTCTTTCATATATGATAAATTCTGGGGTTAAAACTATCAATGTTCTGACTAATAAAAACTGCCGTTCTCTAAGAACACACCTAGATGTGGCCAAATCTTGGGGACTCAATCGTAAAAACGGGGGTCTTATCATCCATAGTGAAGATGTTCCCACAGATGCTGAACTTTTAATGATAAATTTCAACGAGCTCTATCAGAGTCACGAAGATATGGTTGTCATTGCTCCAACATATATGGTTTGCAATCTCGATTTGAAAAAAGCGATGGAGTTTCATGAACTCTCAGATGCAGATATCACCGTTGTCTATAAAAATATCACTGACCCATCTGATTCCTTTATAGGTTGTGACATCCTAGACTTTAATGAAAGAAATATTCTAACACGTGTTTGTGACAATTTTTTTCCTAAAAAAAACATAAATATTTCAACTGAAGTTTTTTTAATAAAAAAAGATCTGCTCTTCTCTCTCCTTCTATCTCGTCCCAATAGAGAGATCTCTTTAAAAGATATTCTATACAGATCCAAAAACAACCTCACTATAAAAGGGTTTGAACACAAGGAGTATCTTTCTTGTTTAAACTCCTTGGGCAACTATTTCAAAACCAATATGGATATGATAAAAACAAAAAATTTAAAAGAAGTTTTCTTCAATGAAAACAGACCTATTTTTAGTAAAATTAAAGATTCTATCCCCACCCACTATTTGAATGGAGCGACAGTAAAAAATTCAATAATCTCCAACGAATGCTCTATTAAAGGTAGTGTTATCAACAGCATTTTATCCCGTTACGTTGTAGTTGAAGACGGGGCATCTATTGAAAACTGTATTGTTCTTCAAAACTGTACAATCAAATCTGGTGCAATTTTAAAAAATGTTATTGTCGATAAAGAGGTCGTTATAGAAGAGGGAAAATCTGAAGGGCATATCTCATACCCTCTTGTCATTCAAAGAAAGATTTAATTTTTATTTTTTTATAAAGGAGAGCAACCATGAAAAATATAAACTTACTTTTTGTAACTTCTGAAGCCGATCCATTTTTAAAAGTTGGCGGTTTAGGTGATGTTTCACATGCACTGCCTAAAGCTTTAAAAAAGGCCGGAGTAAATGTACGGGTTATACTGCCTAAAAATGGAGATATTCCAAAAGAGTTTACCGATAAAATGAAACTTATAGCCACATTCACTGTTCCTGTTGGATGGCGAAATCAGTATGCTGGTCTTTTTCATTTGGAGTTTGAAGGGATTAATTTTTATTTTTTAGACAATGAATACTATTTCAAACGACACATCCCATATGGACACTACGACGATGGTGAAATTTTTTCATTTTTCTGCCGTGGAGTTTTAGAAGCTATCAAATATATTCCAGATTTCACTCCCGATATATTGCACTGCAACGATTGGCACACTGGAATGATCCCTGTATTTTTAAAAGCTTTTTATAAAAATGAAGTCAAATATAAAAATATAAAAACTGTTTTTACAATTCACAATTTAAAATATCAAGGTGTTTTTTCCAAAGATATACTCAGCGAACTTTTAGGTCTAGATGACTCCTACTTCTCCGAGGATAAACTTAAATTTTATGATGGTGTTTCTTTTATGAAGGGAGCTCTCATTTATTCCGATGTGGTCACCACTGTCAGTGAAACCTACGCCAAAGAGATAACCTACCCATTCTATGGTGAGCGATTGAACGGTCTAATTATACAGCTTGGAAATAAAGTCCACGGTATTATAAATGGAATTGACTACTCTTTATATGACCCTAGAAAAGATTCTAAACTCTATGAAAACTTTGGTCTCACAACTCTTAAGAAAAAACTTAAAAATAAAACTGAACTTCAAAAAAGACTTGGGCTTCCTGTCGATGAAAACATTATGATGGTTGGAATTGTAACTAGACTTGTCAGTCAAAAAGGACTCGATCTTATAAAATGGATTATGGATGATATTTTGAATATAAATCTACAGTTTGTTGTTCTAGGAACTGGAGAAACACAGTATCAGGACCTGTTTAACTATTATTCCTACACCCACCCCGATAAAGTTTCGTCCAATATAACATTTAGTGACGAACTCGCAAGAAAAATATATGCCGCTTGCGATGTGTTTTTGATGCCTTCTCTTTTTGAACCTTGTGGCATTGGACAACTTATTGCAATGAGATATGGAGCTGTTCCACTTGTTAGAGAAACTGGTGGATTGAAAGATACCGTCACAAATTTTGATCCCAAAACTAAAACTGGAACTGGATTTATATTTCAAAACTACAATGCCCATGACATGCTTTTTAAACTTGAATATGTTGCTAAAATATTCTATGAGGATAAAAAAGCTTGGAACGCTCTCATGAAATCGTGTATGAAATATGATGCCGACTGGAAGGAATCAGCTAAGAAATATATAGCTTTATATAGGGGGCTACTATGAATATAAGTAAGAACAGATTCAAAGATGACTACATTAAACGTCTCACTTTTACTTTTGCTCAAAATCCAGAGGAAGCCTCACTGGAGCATAAGTATCTAGCTCTTGGGAAGCTTATCAAGGATTACATCTCTGAACCTTGGGCTAAAACTAACGATATCTATACTAAAAAACAGGTTAAACAGATGTATTATTTTTCTATGGAATTTTTATTGGGAAGACTTTTAAATACCTATCTTTTGAATTTAAATATTAGAGATATTGCTAAAGAATCTCTCAGAGAGTTGGGGATTGATTTGGATGAACTTTTATTACTTGAACCCGATCCGGCTCTTGGAAATGGTGGACTTGGGCGTCTAGCAGCATGTTTCATGGATTCTCTTGCAACACTTGGTTTTCCTGGACATGGGTGTGGAATCAGATTTAAACACGGACTTTTTAATCAAAAGATTGAAAATGGATATCAAAGAGAGATTTTAAACAACTGGTTGAAAGATGATTTTATCTGGGAGATTAAAAAACCTGAAAAAACTGTTTCGGTTATTTTTGGTGGAAACGTGGAGCTCGTTAACTCAAGCGATGGCATCACCGTTTTATATCACGGCGCGGATAAAATTCTTGCCGTTCCATATGATATTCCTCTTCTTGGATCGGATAATGAAACAGTCAATACCCTTAGACTATTTAGTGCTGAACTTCCTGAAGAGGATATAGATTTAAATGGGCTTCAAAAAGGTGGATACCAAAAATATATCGATAAAAAATTTCAAGTGGAATCCATCTCTCAAATCTTATATCCTGATGACTCCGGTTCTCAAGGAAAACTTCTTCGTCTGAGACAGGAATATTTTTTTGTGAGTGCAGGGCTTCAGACCATATTAAAAAGATATAAAAAAATGGGAGAACCTATAAATAGATTTTCAGATTTTATAGCTGTGCACATCAACGACACTCATCCAGCTGTCGCTGTAGCGGAACTTATGAGGCTCCTTTTAGACGAGGAGAGACTGGACTGGAATACAGCTTGGAACATCACCGTTCAAACTATGGCCTATACAAACCATACAATTTTAGCTGAAGCTCTAGAGAAATGGCCATATGATATGTTTAAAAAAACTCTCCCTAGAATTCTTATGATTGTTGAGGAGATAGACCGTCGATTTTGTGAAGATATATCTAAAAAATATTTAGAAGACTACCACAAAATAGATGCTATGAAAATAATTTTTGATGGGCAGGTCAGAATGGCAAATCTAGCTATTGTTGGTTCCCATTCAATCAACGGAGTGGCTAAACTCCACACTGAAATTTTAAAAAATAGAGAACTCCATGATTTCTATATGTTTTTTCCAGAAAGATTTAATAATAAAACCAATGGAATCACTCATCGTCGTTGGCTTAAAAATGCCAACCCCGACCTTTACAAGCTTATTTTAGATAAAGGCGGAATCGAATGTAGCAGAGATACCAATAAGTTTATTGGATTTTTAAAATATATAAACGACAATAAAGTACTAAAAGAACTCGAAAATATAAAGTTAAAAAATAAAGAAAAAGTTGTGAGTTTTGTCAAAAGTAACTACAATTTGGATATCAGCCCGTTCTCCATTTTTGATGTCCAAATAAAAAGGCTACATGCCTATAAAAGACAACTTCTCAATGTTTTTCATATCATCTATCTCTATAATAAAATCAAAGAGAATCCAGAACTCGATATTGTTCCAAGGACTTTTTTCTTCGGGGCAAAAGCGGCTCCGTCCTACTCTTTGGCAAAAAATATTATAAAACTTATAACTTCTGTAGCAGATGTTATAAATAAAGATGCCGATATTCGAAATAAAATTAAAATTGTTTTTCTTGAAAACTACGGGGTTTCAATAGCTGAGCTAATAATCCCTGCTGGAGACGTAAGTGAGCAGATATCTACCGCATCTAAAGAAGCTTCTGGAACTGGAAATATGAAATTTATGATGAACGGAGCTGTGACTCTCGCAACTATGGATGGAGCAAACGTTGAAATTTTTGACGAGGTAGGAGAGGACAACATTGTAATCTTTGGTTTAAATTCAGAAGAGGTCATGAAGCTTGAAAAAGGTGGTTATAACGCCTGGGATATTTTCAACTCAAACCCAGATTTACAAAAGATTATAAAACAACTTTCCGATGGAACATTTTGTGCAAATCAAGAGGAATTCAAAGAGATTGTCGATCACCTTTTAGCCCATAACGACCCTTACTTTGTTCTTAAAGATTTTCTAGCATATGTTGAAGCTCAAGATAAAATAAACTCTCTTTATGAAAATAAAAAGGGATGGTTACAGATGTGTTTAGTGAATATTGCTCACTCCGGTAAATTCTCTTCCGACAATAGCATTCGAAAATATGCTCAAAACATCTGGCATATAAAGGAGATGGATAGAAATGGATAAACTCCCATACAACATTCCAGAAGACTCTATTTTTTTTAATTCACAGGATATAAATTTTAAAGCCCCATTTGGAGCTGTTTCATGTGGAGAGAATATAACTTTTAATATTGAGATTGAAACCTCTCTCAACTGCAACAAGGTGACCCTTCTCATAGATGGAAGCAAGCATTATAGCATCAATTTAGAACCTTTAACAACTGTAATAAAAGAGAATCTAAAAGAATATACTGTTTGGAGTGGGGTGTTTAAAGCCCCGCTTTTGACTCACATTCTCTTCTATTATTTTGAAATATCTTCTGAAAAAAGTTTTAACAAGTTTTTTTATGGGAATAACAACTTGGCTCTTGGAGGAATCGGTCAAATCTATTATGAAAATCCAATGGGATATCAGATAACTCTTTTCTATAAAAATAGCATCACTCCTAACTGGTTCAAAGAGAGTGTCGCCTATCAAATTTTTCCTGATAGATTCAACAACGGAAATAGAGATGGTCGAGTCAACAACCCTAAACCTAACTCTTTTTTATATGGGAGCTGGTCAGATAACCCTATGTATATTAAAAATAGCAAAAGTCATATCACTCGCTGGGATTTTTTCGGCGGAAACCTAAAAGGTATCACCGATAAAATAAGTTATTTCAATGATTTAAATATAAATCTTTTATATCTAAACCCTATATTCGAAGCTACAAGCAACCATAGATATGACACTGTCAACTACCACAATATCGATCCAATTTTAGGAACGTATAAAGATTTTACCACCATGATCAAAGAGTGTAAAAAAAGAGGTATTGAAACTATCTTGGATGGAGTTTTTAATCATACCGGTAAAAATAGTATCTATTTTAAAGAAGCTATTAAGTCTAAAGATTCTGCTTTTTATCCTTGGTATCGCTTTAAAAATTATCCCACTGAATACGATTGTTGGTGGGGAATTGAGGACCTTCCATGTGTTAACGAGCTGGAACCAAGTTTTTTTAAATATATTGTAGAAGGAAAAAACAGTGTTTTAAATCACTGGATGAACTCTGGTATCAAAGGGTGGAGACTGGATGTTGCTGATGAACTTCCAAACTACTTTATAGAGAGTCTTAGATATCGTTGTAAAGAGATTGATCCTGAATCTGTTATAGTTGGCGAGGTTTGGGAAGATGCCAGCAATAAGATTAGCTATGGTCAAAGAAGAGAATATTTTAATGGCAGACAACTGGATTCTGTCATGAACTATCCACTTAGAACATATCTTTTAAATTTTTTTAATGGTTCTATTGACAGTAAAACCTTATGTCAATATATGAACTCTCTTAAAGAGAACTATCCTCGTGAGAACTACTACTCTCTTTTCAATCTTTTGAGTAGTCATGATGTTATCCGAATTAAAACCTCCGTGGCTGGAATTGTTCAAGAGTACCCTATCAACACTCAATACTTTGAAAAGGCGACTGAAAGAGTCTTAAAATCTATGAGTTTGATTCAATTTACTCTTCCTGGAATTCCTGTTATCTATTATGGAGATGAAGTCGGAGTCGAGGGAAAAAAAGATCCTGACAATAGAAGAACATACCCTTGGGGAAAAGAGGATTTGAATCTTTTAAAATGGTATAAAAAAATATCCCTTCTGAGAAAAAACTCTAAGGTTTTAAAGAAAGGGGATATTAAATTTTTCAGTCCTCATCCCGATGTTTTTGCCTATATCAGATACTTTCCCAATGAAAAAGATTTTATTGGAGTTCTCACAAATCGGAGTCCCAATAAATCTAAAATTTTCAACATAAATTTAAAGGAATTTATTGGCCAATTCAGTAATAATATAGCGACTGACATATATCGTTGGAACGACCCCCTAATCGTTCCAATCGATTCATCTACTAATTTCCCAATAAAAATCCCCCCACTAAAGACGCTTTTGTTTAGTAGTAAAAGAGTCTGAGGAAAAAGCTGAGCAATCCCCCCTGCTCAGCTTTTTTCATAAAAAATTATTTTTATAAAAAAAAGTTTGACAAATTTATTTTCATGTATTATAATCAATCCAACTTAAGATTAATTAAGAACTTTTTAAAGGAGGTCAGGTCATGTTATTTAGAATTGATAGGAATAGGGTACAAAATAATAAAAACTCTATATTCTATTATATTCTTAGCAATAGCTGATGCTGACCATCCATATTTATATACTTAAATCATCTGTATTTATTATGTATTGGTTTCATTTACCTTTTTATTTTTAGAAGGTCTAAGAGTATGTTCTCTTAGACCTTCTTTTTTTTATAGAAATTTAAAATAAAGGAGATTTTACATGGAAAATTATTTAAATACATTAAAAACTATTTTTATTGACGGATACAGATATCAATATGTTCTTCAAGGACTCGGATTTTCTGTTGGAGTCACGGCTTTTTCAGCAGTATTTGGCGTTGTTCTAGGGATTTTTGTAGCACTCATAAGACTTTCTAAATTTAAATATTTAGCTGTTGTCTATATTGATCTTATCAGAGGAACACCAGCTGTTATACAACTACTTATTTTAGCCAATATTATTTTTGCCGGATTTAGAGACATGCCCATATTTTTAGTTGCGGGAATAGCTTTTGGTATAAACTCCAGTGCATATGTTGCTGAAATTATAAGATCTGGAATCGAAGGACTGGATAAAGGTCAGATGGAAGCTGCCCGAGCACTTGGAATGAGTTATCCCATAGCTATGAAAGAGGTTATAGTCCCTCAAGCTATTAGAAAAATTCTTCCCACTCTTGTCAGTGAGTTCATAACTCTTTTAAAAGAAACATCTATTGTTGGATTTATTGGTGGAGTTGATCTTCTAAGATCAGCTAGCATAATTACATCTCAAACCTATAGAGGGGTTGAACCTCTACTTTTAGTAGGTCTTATATATCTTGTTTTAGTTGGAATTTTTACTAAAATTATGCGTGGAGTTGAAAAGGGGTTGAAAGTAAATGATTAAAGTGGATAATCTGTTTAAAAATTTTGGCGAGTTAGAAGTTTTAAAAGGGGTTTCAACTCACATAAATAAAGGTGAGGTTGTAGCTGTAATCGGTCCATCTGGAAGTGGTAAATCAACATTTTTAAGATGCTTGAACCGTCTTGAACAACCCACTCTTGGACATATATTCATCGACGGAAAAGACATTATGAATCCTAGTACAGATATAAATAAAATCCGAACTCGAGTTGGAATGGTGTTTCAACATTTCAACCTTTTCCCACATAAAAATATTTTGGAGAACTTGACCCTTGCTCCTATAAAAGTCAAAGGTTTAAAAAGAGAGGTAGCTGAGGAAAAAGCTCTCACTATCCTTGGAAAGGTTGGACTAAAAGATAAGGCACTAGCTTATCCAAATCAACTCTCCGGCGGTCAAAAACAAAGAATTGCTATCGCCCGTGCTCTTTGTATGGATCCTGATGTCATCCTCTTTGATGAACCAACTTCAGCTCTAGATCCAGAGATGATACGAGAGGTTCTAGATGTTATGAAAGAGCTTGCCAAAGATGGAATGACAATGGTTGTTGTCACTCACGAGATGGGATTTGCACGAAAAGTTGCGGATCGAGTTCTTTTTATGGACTGTGGAACTATTCTTGAAGATACCACACCTGATGAGCTATTTGACGGAAATAATCATACGAGAGCAAAAGAGTTTATTGAAAAGGTTTTAAATCACTAAAAACTATAAAATTAAAATTTTGGGAGGAGTTATTATGAAAAAATTTAGTAAAATTTTGGTTGTATTTTTAATGGTTGTTACAAGTGTTCTATCTTTTGCAAAAGAAAAGCTCTATGTGGGAACCAATGCTGAGTTTCCACCGTTTGAATATCTTGAAAAGGGAGAGTTTGTTGGATTTGATATGGACCTTATCAAGGCTGTTGGAAACAAAATTGGAATGGAAGTTGTCATTAAAGATATGTCTTTTGATGGTCTTATTCCAGCTCTTGAAGCAAATAAAGTGGATATAGTTATTGCCGGAATGACTTCTAGTGATGAAAGAAAAATGGCTGTAAACTTCTCAACTCCTTATTACACTGCAAACCAAGTTATCATTTTAAATGAGGATAACAACAACATAAAATCTTTTGACGATCTTCAAGGAAAACTTGTTGGGGTTATGTTAGGATTTACAGGGGATGTTGTTGTAAGTGAGATGAGTGATGTTAAAACAAAAAAATATAATGCTTCGTATGCCTCTATTATGGAGCTACAAAACAAAAAAATCGATGCCGTTGTTTTGGATTCAGAAACTGCTCTCAACTACATCAAAAACAATAAAGGGATTAAGTTGGCAGAGGGAAAAGGTGAATTGGAAGAATATGCTATTGCTATTTCAAAGAAAAATACAGAACTTTTAGAAAAAATTAATCTAGCTATTAAAGAACTTAAAGAAGATGGGACATATGACACTCTTTTAAAAAAATATATGTAATATTTATCTAGATTTTACAAAACTAAAAAAGCTGACCTCTATGGTCAGCTTTTCTCACTTTAC
>NZ_CAMTIK010000028.1 GCF_947072685.1 uncultured Cetobacterium sp.
GAAAGTACTTGGGGGGCAGCCCTCTGGGAGGATAGGAAGTTGCCAATCTTTTTTTATTTAGAAAAATAAAAACTGTTGACAAAAACAGAAAAAAGTGGTATTATCATCTATGTCTTAAAAGAAAGCAATAAGGAAACTCTTGTTACCATACAATAAATAAAAAGGTATGGGAGGATTTGTGATATCCGTTAGATGAGTGGAGGTGTAAAGAGTGAGAGTAAATATTCAATTAGAGTGTACAGAGTGTAAAAGAAGAAACTACAGTACTTCAAAGAATAAAAAGAACACTACTGAAAGATTAGAATTAAATAAATACTGTAAATGGGACAAAAAAGTAACATTACATAAAGAAACTAAAAAGTAATTCTTGATCTAAGAAGCTATAGCTTCTTAGTTATTATTACAGAAACAATTCAGTTTGCAACAACATGCAGGTCAATGGCTCAATTGGCAGAGCATCGGTCTCCAAAACCGAGGGTTGGGGGTTCGATTCCCTCTTGACCTGCCATTTTTTTATAAAAAAATAAAATATTGGTGGTGCAAAATGGGACTAATAAATGATGTAAGAAAAGAGTATTCAAAGGTCCAATGGCCTAGAAGAAAAGAAATAATATCGGCAACTAGTTGGGTTGTTGCCATGAGTATATTTTTAGGAATATATTTGGGAGTTTTCGATATAATTGCTTCAAGACTTTTAAAGATGCTTGTATCTCTCTTTGGAGGATAAAATGGAAAAAAGCTTAGTAAAAAAATGGTTCATGATTCATACTTATTCGGGGTATGAAAAAAAGGTAAAAACAGATTTAGAACAGAAGATAGAGACTTTAGGTTTAACTGATATTGTAACTAAAGTATTAGTTCCTGAAGAAGAAACTATCGAAGAGAGAAGAGGAAAGAAAAAAGTTGTTTCAAGAAAACTTTTCCCAGGGTATGTTATGCTAGAAATGGAAGCTACTAGAGAGGAAAATGGAGAAGGAATAAGTTTTAGAGTTGACTCGGATGCTTGGTATGTTGTTAGAAATACTAACGGTGTAACAGGTTTCGTTGGTGTGGGATCAGATCCAATTCCAATGGAAGATGACGAGGTTGAAAATATCTTCTCTGTTATAGGATACAGAATGAATGATGAGGATAAAGCAATCAAAGAAGTTATAAAAGTTGACTACGAAGTGGGAGACTATGTAAGACTACTTGCTGAAGGATTTGAAAATCAAGAAGGTAAGGTTGCTGAAATCGATATGGAACATAGAAAAGTTAAGGTAATGATGGAGATGTTTGGAAGAATGACTCCGATTGAAGTGGACCTTAACAATGTAGAGAAGGCTTAATTATTTAAGCCAGTGGGAGATTGAAAGATCAATACCACAATTTTATGGAGGTGTAATTTAACAATGGCAAAAGAAGTAATCGGATTAATAAAACTACAATTACCAGCTGGAAAAGCAAACCCTGCTCCACCAGTAGGACCAGCATTAGGACAGCACGGAGTTAACATAATGGAATTCTGTAAATCGTTCAATGCAAAAACTCAAGAGAAAGCGGGATGGATCATTCCAGTTGAAATCTCTGTTTATAACGACAGATCTTTCACATTCATCTTAAAAACTCCACCAGCATCTGACTTATTAAAGAAAGCAGCTGGAGTAAAATCAGGAGCACAAAACTCAAAAAAGGATGTTGCTGGAACAATAACAACAACTAAATTAAGAGAAATCGCTGAAACTAAAATGCCAGATTTAAATGCTGGATCAATAGAAGCTGCTATGAACATCATAGCTGGATCAGCTAGATCAATGGGAATCAAAATAGAAGACTAATTAGAAGTCAATTCTTATTTATGTGATATTAAGTGGTAGGATGAAAACATCCGTTTAACCACAGGAGGAGGAAATTTTCAATGGCAAACAAAAGAGGTAAAAAATACCTAGAAATAGCTAAATTAGTTGAGCAAGGAAGATTATATGAGGTTAAAGAAGCAATAGAACTTGTTAGAAAGACAAGAACTGCTAACTTCGTAGAAACAGTTGAAATCGCTCTAAGATTAGGAGTAGATCCAAGACATGCGGATCAACAAGTTAGAGGTACAGTAGTACTTCCAAACGGAACTGGAAAAACAGTTAAAGTTTTAGCAATCACTTCAGGAGCTAACGTAGAGAAAGCTTTAGAAGCTGGTGCTGATTATGCTGGTGCTGAAGAGTACATCGAAAAAATTCAACAAGGATGGTTCGATTTCGATATCGTAATCGCAACACCTGACATGATGCCTAAATTAGGAAGACTGGGAAGAATATTAGGAACTAAAGGTTTAATGCCTAACCCTAAATCAGGAACAGTTACACCAGATATCGCAACGGCAGTATCTGAGTTCAAGAAAGGAAAGCTTGCTTTTAGAGTAGACAAGCTAGGATCAATCCACGCACCAATCGGTAAAGCGGATTTCTCTGAAGAAGCTCTATTAGAGAACTTCACAGCATTCATTAACGAAATCGTTAGAATCAAACCATCAGCATCTAAAGGTCAATACTTAAGAACTGTTGCAGTTTCATTAACTATGGGACCAGGTGTAAAAATGGATCCAGTATTAGTTGCAAAAAACGCGTAATAACGTTTGCAAAATACTAATAAGTATGATATAATTATAAAGCTGTAAAAATACAGTGATTAAAAAGTTGGATAAATAATTTAATATAGATCCAAACCAAAGACCGTAGGTGGCGTAAGCCTTAAATATCCTGCCGAGGTTGGAAGAAGGTATTCACTAACCTCATAGTTAGAGCAATGAACCTCCGTTCCTACCTTGGAGCGGAGGTAATTTTAGAGTAAAAGAGGAGGTGAATCAATAATGGCAACTCAATTAAAAAAGGAACTTGTAGCTGAATTAGTTGAAAAAATATCTAGAGCTCAATCAATCGTTTTAGTTGATTATCAAGGTCTAAGAGTAAATCAAGAGACTGAGTTAAGAAAACAAATGAGAGAGAACGGAGCTGAGTACTTAGTTGCTAAGAACAGATTGTTCAAGATAGCACTAGCTGAAGCTGGTATCGCTGATAAATTCGATGATTTACTAGAGGGAACTACTGCATTTGCATTCGGATATGCTGATCCAGTAACTCCAGCAAAGGTAGTTTACGAAGTTGAAGCAGCACAAGCAAAAGCAAATGCAAAAGCTAAGAAAACTGTTTTTACAATAAAAGGTGGAGTATTAACTGGTAAGAGAGTAGAAACTGCTGAAGTAGTATCGCTTGCTAAGTTACCATCAAGAGAGCAACTTCTTTCTATGGTATTAAATGGAATGCTTGGGCCAGTTAGAAAACTAGCTTACGCAACTGTTGCAATAGCAGAAAAGAAAGAAACAGCTGCAGAGTAATTATCTGTTGATTTAGAGAATTATTGATTTAATAAAAAGTATATTTAAAAAGAGAATTTAAGGAGGAAATAAAATGGCATTCAATAGAGAGCAATTCATAGCTGATTTAGAAGCTATGTCAGTATTAGAGTTAAGAGAATTAGTAACAACTTTAGAGGATCACTTCGGTGTTACTGCTGCTGCACCAGTAGCTGTAGCTGCAGAGGCTGGACCAGCTGCAGAGGAAAAAACTGAGTTTGACGTAGTTTTAACTGCTGCAGGACCAAACAAAATAGCTGTAATCAAAGAGGTTAGAGCAATCACTGGTTTAGGATTAAAAGAAGCTAAAGAATTAGTAGATAACGGTGGAGTAATTAAAGAATCAGCATCTAAAGAAGAAGCTGAAGCTTTAAAAACTAAGTTAACTGAAGCTGGAGCTTCAATCGAAGTTAAGTAATAGCTAAATATGGTTGTTTTACAACTTGTTATACTGAAATGAAAAAAATAGGCACTCTAAATGGGTGCCTTTTTACTCATTTTAATGAAAATTATTAAGAATCTATAATCAAGGAAGTTAATACTTAATCTTTTGAAAATAAAAACTGCTTTTATTTTCCAAAGATTAGGTATTGATCACTATATGAAATAGTAAGGAGTGTGAATTGATGGGGAAACTCGTTGAAAGATTGAATTTTGGAAGAATCGAAGAGAGAGGGACTATGCCTCATTTCTTAGAGTTCCAACTGGATTCCTATGAAGATTTTCTACAAGCTAAGGAGACTCCACTTAACAGAAAAGATAAGGGGTTAGAGTCGGCTTTTAGAGAAATATTCCCTGTTGAATCTTCAAATGGAGATATAAAGTTAGAATATGTTTCTTATGAGCTACATGAAGCAGAAGCTCCATTGAATGATGAGCTAGAGTGTAAAAAAAGAGGGAAAACTTATTCTGCTTCTTTAAAAGTAAGACTAAGACTTACTAATAAGAAGAGTGGAAATGAAATCCAAGAAACACTTGTTTATTTTGGAGAAGTTCCTTTAATGACAGAAAGAGGAACATTTATAATTAATGGTGCTGAAAGAGTAGTAGTATCACAGCTACATAGATCTCCAGGAGTATCATTCAATAAAGAGGTTAATATTCAAACAGGAAAAGACTTGTTCTCTGGAAAAATAATTCCGTATAAAGGAACTTGGTTAGAGTTTGAAACTGATAAAAATGATTTTTTAAGTGTTAAAATCGACAGAAAGAAAAAAGTTTTAGCAACTGTTTTCTTAAAAGCAGTAGATTTCTTTGACACCAATGAAGAGATTATGGATGAGTTTTTATCTGAAAAAGAGGTTAACCTAACGGATTATTACACTAGATACACTAACAAAGAAGAGTTAGTAAGTGTTCTAAAAACGAAGATTGAAGGAAGTTTTATTAAAGAAGATATTTATGACGAAGAAACTGGTGAAGTTTTGTTTGAAACAAGACAAGCTATAACTGAAGCTGTAATATTTGATTTAATTGATTCTAAAATTGAAAATATCTTAATTTGGGAAGTAAAACCAGAAGATAAGGTATTTGCAAATACTATAACAAACGATACTGGAGATACAAAAGAGGAAGCTGTAACAGAGGTATTTAAGAAATTAAGACCTGGAGATTTAGTAACAATTGATTCAGCTAGATCTTTAATCAAGCAGATGTTCTTTAATCCTCAAAGATATGATTTAGAACCTGTTGGTAGATATAAGATGAACAAAAGATTAAAGCTTAACCTACCTGAGGATGAAATCTTATTAACAAAAGAGGATGTAATTGCAACAATAAAGTATGTAATCTCTTTAAACAATGGAAAAGGGCATACTGATGATATAGATAACTTATCTAACAGAAGAGTTAGAGGAGTTGGAGAGCTGTTATTAATGCAAATTAAAGCAGGACTATCTAAGATGGGTAAAATGGTAAAAGAGAAAATGACAATACAAGATATTGAAACATTAACTCCACAATCATTATTAAACACTAGACCTCTAAACGCATTAGTATTAGACTTCTTTGGATCAGGACAACTATCTCAATTTATGGACCAATCTAATCCACTTGCTGAATTGACTCACAAGAGAAGAATATCAGCACTAGGACCTGGAGGACTTTCAAGAGAAAGAGCCGGATTCGAAGTTAGAGACGTACATGATTCTCACTATGGAAGAATTTGTCCAATCGAGACTCCAGAGGGACCAAATATCGGTCTTATCGGATCTCTTGCAATATATGCAAAAGTAAATTCATACGGATTTATTGAAACACCATATGTAAAAGTAGAGAATGGAGTTGCTAAGTTTGATGATATACATTATTTAGCAGCGGATGAAGAGGAAGGTTTATTCATAGCCCAAGCGGATACAAAGCTTGGAGATAATGGAGAACTTTTAGGAGATGTTGTTTGTAGATATGGACATGAAATTGTAAACATTTCTGGAGAGAAGGTACACTATCTAGATGTATCACCAAAACAGGTTGTATCAGTTTCAGCAGGATTAATTCCTTTCTTAGAGCACGATGACGCCAACAGAGCACTGATGGGATCAAACATGCAAAGACAGGCTGTACCATTACTTAGAACAGAAGCACCTTTCATCGGAACAGGATTAGAAAGAAAAGTAGCTGTAGATTCAGGAGCTGTTATATCAGCAAAAGCAACAGGAAAAGTAGTATATTTAGATGCTAAAGTGATTGTAGTAGAAGATGAAGAAGGAAAGTCACATAAACATAGACTTCTGAACTTTGAAAGATCAAACCAAGCAATGTGTTTACACCAAACTCCATTGGTTGACTTAGGTCAAGAAGTAGAGTTAGGACAAGTAATCGCAGATGGTCCAGCTACAAAAGGTGGAGACTTAGCATTAGGAAGAAATATTCTTATGGCATTTATGCCTTGGGAAGGGTATAACTACGAGGATGCGATTCTAATATCTGACAGATTGAGAAAAGATGACGTATTTACATCTATTCATATAGAGGAATATGAAATCGAAGCTAGAAACACTAAATTGGGTGACGAAGAGATAACTAGAGAGATTCCAAATGTATCTGAGGAAGCATTAAAGAACTTAGATTCAAGAGGTATCATTGTGGTTGGATCTGAAGTTGGACCAGGACATATACTTGTTGGAAAAACTGCACCTAAAGGAGAGTCTGAGCCACCTGCAGAGGAAAAACTACTGAGAGCAATCTTTGGAGAAAAGGCTAGAGACGTAAGAGATACATCATTGAAAATGCCACATGGTTCAAAAGGAACTGTAGTTGAAGTTCTTGAGTTATCAAGAGAAAATGGAGACGAATTAAAGGCAGGAGTAAACAGATCAATAAGAGTATTCATTGCAGAGAAAAGAAAAATCACTGTTGGAGATAAAATGTCAGGAAGACACGGTAATAAAGGTGTTGTTTCTAGAGTATTACCAGCAGAGGATATGCCATTCTTAGCAGATGGTACACATTTAGATGTTGTAATTAACCCACTTGGAGTTCCTTCACGTATGAACATTGGACAGGTACTTGAGGTTCACTTAGGAATGGCTATGGGTAAATTAGATGGTGGAACATACTTATCAACTCCAGTATTTGATGGAGCTACAGAAGAGCAAGTTAAAGATTACTTAGAGAAAGCTGGATATCCAAGAAAAGGTAAAGTTACACTATTCGATGGAAGAACTGGAGATAAGTTTGATAATCCAGTAACAGTTGGTAGAATGTATATGTTAAAACTTCACCATCTTGTTGAGGATAAGATGCACGCAAGAGCAATCGGTCCTTATTCACTAGTAACACAGCAACCGCTGGGAGGAAAAGCTCAGTTTGGTGGACAAAGACTTGGAGAGATGGAAGTTTGGGCACTAGAGGCTTATGGAGCTTCAAATATCCTTCAAGAGATGTTAACTGTTAAATCAGATGACGTTACAGGAAGAACTAAAACTTACGAGGCAATCGTAAAAGGTGAGGAAATGCCAGAAGCAGACCTACCTGAATCATTTAAAGTTCTATTAAAAGAGTTCCAAGCTCTTGCATTAGATGTAGAATTATTTGATTCAAACAATGATTTGATCAACGTTAACGAAGAGTTAGGAAAAGATGAAACAATAGTTGAGTTTTCTTTATCTGACCAAATAAACTAATTTAAGTAAAATTGAATATGATGATAGATGAAAGCTTTATCTCATTTAAGGAGGCTTTGTATTTAATATGGGAATTAAAAGTTTTGAGAAGATTAGAATTAAACTAGCTTCTCCAGAGAAGATAGAAGAGTGGTCGTACGGAGAAGTTACGAAACCGGAAACTATAAATTACAGAACATTAAATCCAGAGATGGATGGACTGTTTTGTGAGAGAATATTTGGACCATCGAAAGATTGGGAATGTTCTTGTGGAAAATATAAGAGAATGAGATATAAAGGACTAGTTTGTGAGAAATGTGGAGTTGAAGTAACTAAGTCTAAAGTAAGAAGAGAAAGAATGGGGCACATCGATTTAGCTGCCCCAGTAGCTCATATTTGGTACTCGAAAGGTACTCCAAATAAGATGGCTCTTATTTTAGGGATTTCTCCTAAAGAACTGGAATCAGTACTATATTTTGCTAGATACATAATAACTGCAAGTGAGGAACCAACTTTAAAAGCTGGTAAAATCATAACAGAAAAAGAATGTAAGCTTTATAAGCAAATGTACGGAAGACAATTCGAAGCTAAGATGGGTGCGGAAGCGATTCTTAAACTATTAGAAATGATAGATTTAGAAACTCTTAGATTAGAATTAGAAAAAGAGTTAGAGGATGTAAACTCAGCTCAAAAAAGAAAAAAATTAGTAAAAAGACTAAAGATAACTAGAGATTTGATTGCGTCAGGAAACTTACCGCAATGGATGATTTTAAAGAATGTTCCTGTTATACCAGCTGATTTAAGACCTATGGTTCAATTAGATGGAGGAAGATTTGCTACTTCTGACTTAAATGATCTATATAGAAGAGTTATCAATAGAAACAACAGATTGAAAAGACTTTTAGAAATAAAAGCTCCAGAAATAGTTGTTAAAAATGAGAAGAGAATGCTTCAAGAAGCAGTAGATGCTCTAATCGATAATGGAAGAAGAGGAAAGCCAGTTGTTGCTCAAAATAACAGAGAGCTTAAATCTCTATCTGATATGTTAAAAGGAAAACAAGGAAGATTCAGACAAAACCTACTTGGAAAAAGAGTAGATTATTCTGCAAGATCGGTAATTGTTGTTGGACCATCATTAAAGATGCATCAATGTGGAATTCCTAAAAAAATGGCACTTGAACTTTATAAACCTTTCATAATGAGAGAGTTAGTAAAAAGAGAGTTAGCTACAAATATCAAGACAGCTAAAAAACTAGTTGAAGATGCAGATGACAAAGTATGGGATGTAATCGAGGATGTAATTCAAGATCACCCAGTACTACTGAATAGAGCTCCAACTCTACATAGATTGTCAATTCAAGCCTTTGAGCCAGTTCTAATTGAAGGAAAGGCAATAAGACTTCATCCATTAGTATGTTCTGCATTCAATGCGGATTTCGATGGAGACCAAATGGCAGTTCACTTGATGTTATCACCAGAAGCTATAATGGAAGCTAAATTATTGATGTTAGCTCCAAACAACATCATTTCTCCTTCAAATGGAGAACCTATAGCAGTACCATCTCAGGATATGGTTATGGGATGTTTCTACATGACTAAAGATAGAGCTGGTGCTAGAGGAGAAGGAAAATCATTCTCTAATAAAGAGCAAGTAATAACAGCATATGACAATGGAATCATTGATACACATGCGGTTGTAAATGCTAGAATAAATGGAGAAATGGTAAAAACTACTGCTGGAAGAATTATGTTTAACGACATTTTACCAGAAGAAAACAAGCAATATGATGTAACTTTCGGTAAGTCTCAACTTAAGAAACTTATTGGAAAATTATATGAGATGCATGGGTTTACTAAAACGGCAGAACTTATAAATGAAATTAAAAACTTCGGATACCACTATGCAACATTTGCAGGAGTATCTGTAGGAATAGAAGACTTAGAGATTCCAGAATCTAAAAAGTCAATATTAGAAGAAGCTGATAAAAAAGTTTCTGAAATCGAAGCTGATTACAAATCAGGTAAGATCATAAACGAAGAGAGATACAGAAAAACTGTTGCTCTTTGGTCAGAAACAACAGCAAAAGTAACAGATGCAATGATGAGTGGACTAGATCAATTCAACCCAGTTTACATGATGGCGAACTCTGGAGCCAGAGGATCGATTGCACAGATGAGACAACTTGCGGCAATGAGAGGAAATATGGCCGATACACAAGGTAGAATCATCGAGGTACCTATCAAAGCAAACTTTAGAGAGGGTCTAACAGTACTTGAGTTCTTCATGTCTTCACATGGAGCAAGAAAAGGACTAGCAGATACGGCTCTAAGAACTGCCGATTCAGGATACTTAACAAGAAGACTAGTTGATATTTCTCACGAGGTTATTGTTAACTCTGAGGATTGTGGAACTCATGAAGGAATTGAAGTAGCAGAACTAGTATCAGATGGACAAGTTATTGAAAAATTATCAGAAAGATTAGTAGGAAGAGTTGCAGCAGAGGATATCGTTTTTGAAGGTGAAATTATCACTAAGAGAAATGATATGTTTACAAAAGCTCAAATTGCTAGAATCACTGAATTAGAAATAAAGAAAATCAAAATTAGATCTCCTCTTACATGTGACCTTGAAAAAGGAGTTTGTCAAAAGTGTTACGGAATGGACCTTGCAAACCACAAAGAGATCTTACTTGGAGAAGCGGTTGGAGTTATAGCAGCTCAATCAATCGGAGAACCAGGAACACAGCTTACAATGAGAACTTTCCATACGGGAGGAGTTGCGACAGCGATAGCTTCAGCAACAAGTAATAAAGCTGAAAATAATGGTAAAGTAGTATTTAAAGATATAAAAATTCTTGAAAATCAAGAAACTCAAGAGAAGATAGTTGTTTCTCAGTCAGCTAAGATCCTTATTGGAAATTACGACTATGAGATTTCATCAGGATCTATTTTAAAAGTAGTAGAGGGACAAGAGGTAAAAGTGGGAGATATCTTAGCAACATTTGATCCATACCATATACCAATTATCGCTAACCAAGATGGAAGAATTGAGTACAGAGAATTATATGTTAAAGAAAACTATGATGAAAAGTACAACGTTACTGAATACATGGCAATAAAAACAGTTGAATCTGGAGATTCAAACCCAAGAGTAGTTATATTTGATGAAGAAGGAAATGCAATAGAAAGTTATTCAATTCCATTCGGAGCTTATTTAATGGTAAGAGAGGGAGAATCTGTAAGAACTGGACAAATCATCGCTAAGATGATTAAAGAGGGAGAAGGTACGAAAGATATCACTGGAGGTCTTCCAAGAATCCAAGAGCTATTTGAGGCTAGAAACCCTAAAGGTAAAGCAATCTTATCTGAGATAGATGGAAAAGTTGAAGTGACAGGAAGAAAGAAAAAAGGTATGAGAGTAATAATCATAAGATCTATTTCTGATTCTGAAAACTTTAAAGAATATCTAGCACCAGTAGGAGAGCACTTAGTTGTTACTGATGGAATGCTAATAAAAGCAGGAGATAAGATAACAGATGGAGCTATATCACCGTTTGACGTTCTAAACATCAAAGGATTAGTTGCAGCAGAGCAGTTTATACTAGAGTCTGTTCAACAGGTATATAGAGACCAAGGAGTTACTGTAAATGATAAGCATATTGAGATTATCGTTAAGCAGATGTTTAAGAAAGTAAGAATAGTTGATTCGGGAGCATCTTTATTCCTAGAGGATGAAGTTGTAGAGAAGAGAGTTGTTGAAATGGAAAACGCTAGACTAAGATCTGAAGGAAAAGTTGAGCTTAAATATGAG
Source organism: uncultured Cetobacterium sp. (assembly GCF_947072685.1). Taxonomy (GTDB): domain Bacteria; phylum Fusobacteriota; class Fusobacteriia; order Fusobacteriales; family Fusobacteriaceae; genus Cetobacterium_A. The sequence goes on from NZ_CAMTIK010000028.1 coordinate 11,300, forward strand.
CCAGTTATTCAAGGTATTACAAAAGCGGCTGTAAATACAGGAAGTTTCATATCGGCAGCATCGTTCCAAGAAACAACAAAAGTACTTTCAAATGCAGCAATAGAAGGTAAAGAAGACTTCTTAGAGGGACTTAAAGAAAACGTAATTATAGGTAAGAAAATTCCAGCAGGTACTGGATATAAGGCTTATAAGAACATAGTTCCAGTTGAGATAGAGGACTAATAAAATAGGCGACTTTGTCGCCTATTTTAGCATTTTATTTATGAGAGGTTGATGTTATGAGAAGTATGACAGGGTATTCAAAAGAATATGTAGAAACAGAAAAATATGCTATATCTTTAGAGATTAAAAGTGTCAACAATAAAAACTTAAATTTAAAAGTAAAATCACCTCATATGCTAAATTTTTTGGAGAATAAAATAAGAACAGAGGTTGCTTCTAGAGTAACAAGAGGAAGTATTGATTTAAAAATAGATTTTCAGGATAAAAGAGAGGCGGATAACCTTTTTGAATATGATAAAAATTTAAGTAGCTCTTATATGAAAATATTGGAGGCTATGGAAAAAGATTATAACGAAAATTTTAGTAACAAACTAGATTTACTGGTTAAGAATTTAAATGTCATTAAAAGAAATGATTTAGAGATAGATGAAAAAGAGTATGAAAATTTTGTAGTTGAAAATATACATTTACTTTTGGATTCATTTATAAAAATGAAAGAATCTGAAGGTTCAAGAATGAAAAAATATTTCTTAGAGTGTATTTCAGTGATAGAAAAAAATGTTGCTCAGATAAAAGCTTTGAAAGAACAGATAGTTATTAATTACAAAGAAAAGCTACTTGAAAGACTTTCAAAAATTAGTGAAATTGAATTTAATGAAGAGGCAGTTTTAAGAGAGATTCTTCTGTTTACTGATAGATCAGATATCTCAGAAGAAGTTTCAAGACTAGAAAGTCATCTTTGTCAGCTTAAAATAGAACTAGATTCAGAAAATTCTGGAATGGGAAAAAAAATTGATTTTATTCTCCAAGAAATATTTAGAGAGTTAAATACATCTGGAGTTAAATGCAATCTATATGATATCTCTAAATTGATAGTAGAGTGTAAAAATGAAATTGAAAAAATTAGAGAACAAGCTCTAAATATAGAATAAAGGAGAATAACAATGAAAAAGGGTGAACTATTTATTGTTTCTGGACCAAGTGGTGCTGGAAAATCAACAATATGTAGAATAGTTAGAAAGCAGTTAGGAATAAACTTAGCTACATCTGCAACTACTCGTACTCCAAGAGAGGGAGAGATGCATGGAAGAGATTATTATTTCTTGACTATAGATGAGTTTAAAGAGAAAATAGAGAAAAGTGAGTTTCTAGAATACGCAACTGTTCACACTAACTACTACGGAACTTTAAAATCTGAAGTTGAAAGCAGACTTATGGCTGGTGAAAATGTAATTCTTGAGATAGATGTTCAAGGAGGACTTCAAGTAAAGGCTGTTTATCCCGAAGCACACTTAATATTCTTCAAAACTCCTACTATGGAGGATTTAGAGAGAAGACTAAGAGGAAGAAAAACAGATAGTGAAGATACTATTCAGCTTAGACTTAAAAATTCTATAAATGAGTTAGGGTACGAAAAGGATTATGATATCACAATTATTAACTACACTGTAGAAAAATCATGTGAAGAGTTAGTAAAAATTATAAACTCAAAAAATTAGGAGGAAACTATGAAAAAGGTTATTACTTATGATGAACTATTAGAGAAAATACCTAATAAATATACATTGACTATTACAGCTGGAAAGAGAGCTAGAGATATAGGAAAAGGAGCTCCAGTACTCACTAAAGTTGCTAAAAAAGATACAATTGTAATGAAAACTTTCAGAGAAATATTAGATGGTAAAATTACATTTGGTGAAGAGAAAGAGGACGACATAAATGATCAAGAGTAGAAATATATTTCTACTCTTTTTACTTTTTTTGTTTCTTATGGGATGTAAAAAGAAAATAGAGAGAGTGGATGAGGAGAGATTTGCATTCGGAACATATTTTAAAATATCTGTTTATTCAGATGATAAAACAGAGGCTAAAAAAATAATAGCTAAAGCTTTTGATGAAATTGGAAGAATCGATAAAAAATATAACAGTAAAGTAAAAGGGAGCTTGATGGATGAGCTCAATAAAAATAAAATAGCTAATTTTGATGATGAGGGAATTATGCTTTTAAAAGAGGTAAAAAAAGCATATGAGCTTTCAGATACTAAATATGATGTGACAATGACTCCATTGATGAATTTGTGGGGTTTTTCTGAAGATGTAGAGGCAAGAACAACACTTCCAACAGATGATGAGTTAAATTCAGCTTTAAAAAAAGTAGATTTTTCAAAAGTAGAGCTTGATGGAAATATAGTGAGAATAAAAGAATCGGGAATAACAATCGATACCGGATCATTTTTAAAAGGGTATGCTGTTGAAAGAGCTAAAGAGGTTTTGAAAATGTCGGGCGTAGAAAATGGGTTTGTAACAGCTATATCTAGTATAGAAGCAATTGGTGGTAAAGGGGATGGGTCTCCTTGGAAAATAGGAATTCAAAATCCCAATAACTCCTCAGAAATATTGGGTGTTGTAGAATTAAGAAATCAAAGTATGGGTGTATCTGGTGATTACCAAACTTATGTGGAGATTGATGGGAAAAAATATCACCATATATTGGATAAAGAAACTAAATATCCAGTAAAAGATAAAAAAATGGTGGTTATTGTGAACAAAAATGGATTACAGGCTGATCTATATTCTACGGTATTTTTTTTAATGCCACTAGAAAAAGTTTTAGAAATTGCCAATACAACACCAGATTTAGATGTTCTTCTGGTTGATGAAAATGATAAAATTTACCTTTCAAAAGATATAAAATTCCAGAAAAAATAGGATGTTTTAAAGAAAAAAAGAACTTTGTTTTTACTTGAAATATATTGGACTTTCTCGTATACTTTAAAGATACTAAGCATACTAGGAGGTTTTAAAAGTGGAACAAATGATCTATTTAGGAATTTTCGGTGGTATTGTAGCACTATTGGCAGCATCTTTCTACTCCAAGAAAGTTCAAAGTTATGAGATTAATATTCCGAGAGTAGCTGAAATAACAGATGCAATCAGAGAAGGAGCAATGGCTTTTCTTTCGGCGGAATATAAAATTTTAATTTGGTTTGTTGCAGCAGTAGCAATTTTATTGGGTATATTCTTAGATCCAATGATAGCATTAACATTCGTAACAGGAGCATTAACATCAGCTTTGGCAGGAAACATCGGTATGAGAATAGCAACAAAAGCAAATGGAAGAACTTCAATAGCAGCTAAAGAGGGAGGACTTGCAAGTGCTCTGGATGTAGCTTTTGCGGGAGGAGCTGTAATGGGTCTTTCAGTTGTAGGTTTAGGAATGTTAGGACTTACAATTCTAATTTTGATTTTTGATTGGGATGTAAGTATCATAACAGGTTTTGGAATGGGAGCATCATCAATTGCTTTATTTGCTAGAGTAGGTGGTGGAATATACACTAAGGCTGCCGATGTTGGAGCAGATTTGGTGGGAAAAGTTGAAGCGGGAATTCCAGAAGATGATCCTAGAAATCCAGCTACAATAGCGGATAATGTGGGAGATAATGTGGGAGATGTAGCTGGAATGGGAGCAGACCTATTTGAGTCTTATGTAGGATCAATTATAGCTACATTGGCAATAGGAATGGCTATGGGTGGAAAAGAATATCTTTTAGCACCAATTATGATATCTTCATTTGGTATCATAGCTTCAATTTTAGCTACGTTGACAGTGAAAACAAGTAATCCAGATGAAGTGTATCACAAGCTGGAGAATGGAACTAGAATTGCAGGAGGATTGTCATTGATAGCTGCATTCGGTGTTATTAAATATTTAAACTTACCAATGGGCGTATTTTGGGCAATTGTATCAGGGCTTTTAGCAGGACTTGTAATCGCTTATTTTACAGGACTTTATACAGATACAGGGAAAAAAGCTGTCAATAGAATTGCAGATGCAGCTAAAACTGGTCCAGCAACAACTTTAATAGAGGGACTCGCTGTGGGAATGGAATCAACAGTAGCTCCAATGTTAATAATATCTTTGGCAATAATTTTAGCTTATAATTTTGCAGGATTGTATGGAATATCTATAGCGGCAGTAGGGATGCTTTCAACAACTGGAATGGTAGTAGCAGTTGACGCTTATGGTCCAGTAGCAGACAATGCAGGTGGAATAGCTGAAATGGCTGAACTACCTCATGAAGTGAGAGAGTGTACAGATAAATTAGATGCGGTAGGGAACTCTACAGCAGCAGTAGGAAAAGGATTCGCAATAGGCTCAGCAGCTTTAACAGCATTATCTTTATTTGCAGCATATAAAGAAGCAATTCAAGTGAGAACTCAAGAGTCTTTTGTTTTAGATATAATCAATCCAGAAGTTATAGTTGGAATATTCATAGGTGGAATGTTGACATTCTTATTTTCAGCTCTTACAATGACTGCAGTGGGAAAAGCTGCTATGGAAATGGTAGAAGAGGTGAGAAGACAGTTTAGAGAGATCCCAGGAATTATGGATAAAACAACAAAACCGGATTATAAAAGATGTGTTGAAATATCTACTCATTCATCATTGAGAGAGATGATGTTACCAGGTGTTTTAGCAATATTAGCTCCTGTGGTTGTTGGATTGTGGTCGCCATATGCACTAGGAGGTTTATTGGCAGGTTCTTTAGTGACAGGAATCTTAATGGCTATCATGATGGCTAATGCTGGTGGTGCTTGGGATAACGCTAAAAAACAGATTGAAGCAGGTTATAAAGGGGATGGAAAAGGATCTGAAAGACATAAGGCAGCAGTTGTAGGAGATACAGTTGGAGATCCATTTAAAGATACATCAGGACCATCACTAAATATATTAATAAAATTAATGAGTATTGTATCACTTGTGTTGGTACCTTTATTTGTTTAAAATTTTAACCCTAGATTTTTTTCTAGGGTTTTTTACTTTTAGAGAGCTTAAAAAAGGAAAAAGAATATAAAACTAGAACAATATAAAAGGTAAAAAATAGAAAAAAATATTCAAAAAAAAGGAAAAAAAATTGAAGCAAGAAAAATTTGGAAATAATAGAGTCATAAAAAGGTAAAAAATAGACATTTAAGTTTCTTGACTTTAACTAGTATATTAGATAGAATTTGAGTACAAAATGAACAAACAAAAATATTGTTAAAAAACATTAAAAATAATATAGATAAAAAAACTCATTATAGGAGGGAACTATGAAAAAAACAAAAATTGTATGTACAATAGGGCCAAAAACAGAATCGGTAGAAATTTTATCGGAGTTATTAAAAGCGGGAATGAACGTTATGAGAATGAACTTCTCACACGGAAGCCATGAAGAGCACGGTCAAAGAATAGTGAATTTAAAAAAGGCAATAGCTGAAACAGGTATCAACGCAGCAGTTCTTTTAGACACTAAAGGACCAGAGATTAGAACTATTAAATTAATTGATGGAAAAGATGTAGCTTTAGTTGCAGGACAAAAGTTTACAATAACAACTGATGATACAGTTATCGGAGATGTTACAAAAGTTGCTGTTACATACAAAGGATTAACAGATGACTTAAAAGCAGGAAACATAGTTTTAATAGACGATGGATTAATAGAGATGGAAGTTGAAGAGGTTGTTGGAAACGAAGTTAGATGTATCGTTAAAAATAATGGAGATTTAGGAGAGAACAAAGGTGTTAATTTACCAAATGTTTCTGTTCAATTACCAGCTTTATCAGCTAAAGATATTGGAGATTTAAAATTCGGTTGCGAGCAAAATGTTGATTTTGTAGCGGCATCTTTCATTAGAAAAGCTGATGATGTAAAAGCTGTTAGAGAAGTTTTAGACTCTAATGGTGGAGAAAAAATAAAAATAATTTCGAAAATAGAAAATCAAGAAGGATTAGATAATTTTGATGAAATCTTAGAATTGTCTGATGGTATAATGGTAGCTAGAGGAGATTTAGGAGTTGAAATTCCTGTTGAAGAGGTTCCTTTTGCACAGAAGATGATGGTAGAGAAATGTAATTTAATAGGAAAAGTAGTTATAACAGCTACTCAAATGTTAGATTCAATGATAAAAAATCCAAGACCAACAAGAGCGGAAGCTACAGATGTAACAAATGCAATTCTTGATGGAACTGATGCAATAATGTTATCTGGAGAAACAGCTAAAGGTAAATATCCAATCGAAGCTGTAACAGTTATGAGAAAAATAGCTGAAAAAACAGATCCATTAGTAGCTTTTGAAATAGAAAATGAAGAGGGAGCTACAATAACTGAAGCTATGGCTAAAGGAACTGTTGATGTTGCTGAATCTTTATCAGCTAAATTAATAGTTGCTGGAACAGCGTCAGGAAAATCTGCAGCAGCTTTAAGAAGATACTTCCCAGAGGCATTTATATTAGCAATAACAAATAATGAAAAAACATATAACCAGATGATCTTAACAAGAGGAGTTATTCCATGTTTAGATTTAACAGCTAAAACACTAGAGGAGTTCTATGCATTGGCAGAAGCTAAAGCTTTAGAGTTAGGACTTGCTAACTCTGGAGATGTTATAGTGGCATCTTGTGGAGAAGAGGTATTTAAAGCTGGAACAAGTAACTCTATGAAGGTTATAAAAGTAAAATAATAAATTTTTTTAAAACATATACATAAAAAAAGTAAACTGATTTAAGGTATACAAATTAAAAAAAATTCTAAGGAGGATTTAAGGAAAATGACTAGAATAGTTGAAGTTAAAGGAAGAGAAATTCTTGATTCAAGAGGAAACCCAACTGTAGAGGTTGATGTAATATTAGAATGTGGAGCTATGGGAAGAGCTGCTGTTCCATCTGGAGCATCAACTGGGGCATACGAAGCTGTAGAGTTAAGAGATGGAGATAAATCTAGATACTTAGGAAACGGTGTTTTAAAAGCTGTAGGATATGTAAATGGAGAGTTAAGAGAGTTAGTTTTAGGAATGGACTCTACAAATCAAGTGGCTATTGATAAGGCTATGATTGAATTAGATGGAACTCCAAACAAAGATAGATTAGGTGCAAATGCTATATTGGGTGTATCTTTAGCAGTAGCTAAAGCAGCAGCAGCAGCATTAGGATTACCTTTATATAAATATTTAGGTGGAGTTAACGCAAAAGAGTTACCAGTACCTATGATGAACATTCTTAACGGAGGAAGCCATGCTGATTCTGCAGTAGATGTTCAAGAGTTTATGGTTCAACCAGTTGGAGCTAAAACTTTCTCTGAAGCTATGAGAATGGGAAGCGAAATTTTCCATCACTTAGGAAAAATTTTAAAAGCAAATGGAGATTCAACAAACGTTGGAAATGAGGGTGGATATGCACCAGCTAAAATCAACGGAACAGAAGGAGCATTAGACATTATATCTCAAGCTGTAAAAGCTGCTGGATATGAGCTAGGAACTGATATCACATACGCTTTAGATGCAGCTGCAACTGAGTTCTGTGTAGAAAAAGAGGATGGATCATTTGAGTACCACTTCAAAAGAGAGGGTGGAGTAGTAAGAACTACTGCAGAAATGATCGAATGGTATGCTGGACTTTGTGAAAAGTATCCAATCAAATCTATTGAAGATGGATTAGGAGAAAATGACTGGGCTGGATTCCAAATGTTAACTGAAAAAGTTGGAAAGAAAATCCAAATCGTTGGAGACGACTTATTCGTAACTAACACAGAGAGATTAGCAAGAGGAATTGAAACTAAATCTGCAAATTCAATCTTAATTAAATTGAACCAAATTGGTACTTTAACTGAGACTTTAGATGCAATTGAAATGGCTAAGAGAGCTAATATGACTGCTGTAATTTCTCATAGATCTGGAGAAACTGAGGATGCTACAATAGCTGATATCGCTGTTGCAACAAATGCAGGACAAATTAAAACTGGATCAACTTCAAGAACAGATAGAATGGCTAAATACAACCAACTATTAAGAATTGAAGAGGAATTAGGATCAGTTGCTCAATACAATGGAATAAATGTATTCTATAATACTACAAAGTAATTAGACCTTAAATAATTCTTATATAGGGGGACCGAAAGGTCCCTCTTTTTTTTATAAAATCTTTTAAAATAAAGGGGTTTATGCTACAATACAATTAAAAATTAATTATTTGGAGGAAAGATATATGTCAAATGTTTTTGAAGTTTTAAAAGACCGTGGATACGTAAAACAAATGACTCATGAAGATGAGATGAAAGAGTTATTAGCAAAGGAGCAAGTAACTTTTTATATAGGGTTTGACCCAACAGCGGATAGTTTACATGTAGGACACTTTATAGCTATGATGTTTATGTCTCATATGCAAAAACATGGTCACAGACCAATAGCTTTAATTGGTGGAGGAACAGCTCAGATAGGAGATCCAAGTGGAAGAACAGATATGAGACAGATGATGACAGATGAAATTATAGCTCATAATGTGGCTTCTATAAAAAAGCAGATGGAAAAATTTATAGATTTTTCTGATGATAAAGCACTTCTAGTAAATAATGCAGATTGGTTAAGGAATTTAAACTATATAGATTTTATAAGAGATATAGGATCACAATTTTCAGTTAACAGAATGTTGGCAGCAGAATGCTTTAAGTCAAGAATGGAAGAGGGAGGACTATCGTTTTTAGAGTTCAACTACATGCTGATGCAAGGGTATGATTTCTTAGTTTTAAATAGAAAATTTGGATGTACTATGCAGTTGGGTGGAGATGACCAGTGGTCGAATATGATAGCTGGAGTAGATTTAATCAGAAAAAAGGATAGAAAACCATCATATGCTATGACTTGTACTTTACTTACAAACAGTGAAGGTAAAAAAATGGGAAAAACAGCAAAAGGTGCCCTATGGTTAGATCCAGAAAAAACATCACCATATGAGTTTTATCAATATTGGAGAAATCTTCCAGATGCGGATGTAGCTCAGCCATTAGCATTACTAACATATCTTCCAATGGATGAGGTTAGAAGATTATCAGCTTTAGAAGGGGCAGAAATAAACGAAGCCAAGAAAACTTTAGCATATGAGGTAACTAAAATAGTTCATGGTGAAGAAGAAGCGGAAAAAGCTAAGCAAGCATCTGAAACTCTATTTGGCAATGGTGGCGTAGATATGTCAAATGTTCCGACATCAGAGGTAACTAATGCTGTTTTAGGAATGGGATTAGTAGATATGATGGTAGAGCTAGAACTTTTAAAAACTAAGAGTGAGGGTAGAAGACTTGTACAACAGAATGGATTATCTGTAAATGACGCTAAAATAGCTGATTTTGCAATGCTTATAACAGAGGATTTATTCATAGATGGGGCTATGATGATAAAACAAGGAAAGAAAAAATTTAATAGAGTTGTTATAAAATAGTGATAGTAATAAGACAAACAACGGCAGATGACATTGGAAATATTTATATGCATTTAAATTTAAATTATGTAGAAAAATATTGTAAAAATCATGAGGAGGAACAGAAAAAAAGCCACGAAAGATGGTATAGTTTTCTGATAAATTCACCTAGTTATGCAATGTTTACTGTCGAAGATCTACAAGGGGCTTTTTTGGGAATTGTAAAATTTGAACTTGAAGAGGACTTTGAAGGGGCTGAAATTTCGCTTTATTTAGCTGAAGGAATAAGAGGGCGAGGGTACTCAAGTACGATAGTCAATGCAAGTATTGAGGAATTAAAATTTAAACAGCCCACTTTGAAATATATAGTAGCTTACATTTTAGAAGAAAATGAACGCTCTATAATTTGTTTTAGAAAATCAGGATTTCAATTTATGGGTCAGATTGACTATAGGGGAATAGAACATCTTTTATACATGAAAACTTTAAATTAAGTTTGGAGGTAAAATTGACAAAAAAAGAAAGAGCTAAAAAAGTTATTGAAGAGTTAAAGAAAAAATTTGGACATCCTGAATGTGCTTTAAAATACAGCACTCCTTTTGAACTTTTAGTGGCAGTAATACTTTCAGCTCAATGTACTGATATAAGAGTGAATATAGTTACAGAAAAGATGTTTAAGGTTATAAACACTCCCGAACAATTTGCAACTGCACCTATTGAAGAGATAGAAGAACATATAAAAAGCACAGGATTTTATAGAAATAAAGCTAAAAATATAAAACTTTGTAGTCAACAACTTTTAGAAAAATATGACGGAAAGATTCCGTCAGAGATGGATAGTCTGGTGGCGTTAGCTGGAGTTGGAAGGAAAACAGCTAATGTGGTAAGAGGAGAGATTTGGGGATTGGCGGAAGGTATAACCGTAGATACTCATGTCAGAAGATTATCGAATTTAATAGGATTCGTAAAAGATGACAATGTATTAAAAATAGAAAAGGAGCTTATGAAAATAGTTCCGAAAGAGTATTGGATTGATTTTTCTCATTTTTTAATTTTACAAGGAAGAGATAAGTGTATAGCAAGAAGACCGAAATGTTTACAGTGTGAGATAAAACCTTACTGTAAGCATGGTGAAAAGCTTTGAAAAACAATAGAAAAAAACTTTTTTAATTGTTGACATCCAAGCTAAAGAATGTTATTATCTTATTGTAATAAATAGTGATAACTTAAGGAGACGATAACTATGAGAGTTTATCTGGATAACAATGCTACAACAAAAATGGATTCAAAAGTTTTAGAAGCTATGATACCTTTTTTAACTGAGGAATATGGGAATGCATTTAGTATGCATTTATTTGGAAAAGAGACGGGTTTAGCTGTTTCGGAATCTAGAGAAAAAATTGCAAATTTATTAAAAGTTAAGCCAGAAGAGATTATCTTTACATCTTCAGGAACAGAGTCAGATAATATCGCTGTAAGAGGAGTGGCAAAAGCTTATAAAAATAGAGGAAATCATATAATCACATCAACAATAGAGCATCCAGCTATAAAAAATACATATAAAGATTTAGAGCAAGATGGGTATGAGGTTACATTTGTACCAGTAGATAAAAATGGAGTGGTGGATGTAAAAGCTTTGGAAGCTTCAATTAGACCAGACACAATACTTATCTCAATCATGCATGCAAACAATGAAGTTGGAACAGTAGAACCAATAAAAGAGATAGCAGAAATAGCTAAAAAAAATAGAATATTACTTCATGTGGACGCAGTTCAAACAGTTGGGAAAATACCAGTTTATCCTAAAGAATTAGGAGCGGATTTACTAACTTTTTCTGGACATAAATTTCATGGTCCAAAAGGAATTGCGGGACTATATATAAGACAAGGCGTAAGAGTTGCTAGAACAATAGCGGGTGGTGGACAGGAGAGAAAACTTAGACCTGGAACTACAAATACACCGGCTGTAGTAGGAATGGCAAAAGCCTTGGAACTCGCTTGTGAAAATATACAAGAGGAGATAACTAGGGAACAAGTTTTAAGAGATTATTTTGAAGATGAAATTTTAAAAAGAGTTCCGGAAGTAGTAGTAAATGCAAAATCTGTTCAGAGATTGCCAGGAACATCAAGCATTACTTTTAAATACTTAGAAGGAGAGTCAATACTACTATCTCTAAGTTATTTAGGAGTGGCTGTAAGTTCTGGATCGGCATGTTCATCAGATGAACTTCAAGCTTCTCATGTACTTTTAGCTATGGGAATTGAACCTGAATTTGCTCATGGAACGATTAGATTTAGTCTTGGAAAATACAATACTAAAGAAGAGATTGATTATACGATAGAGCAAGTAGTTAAAGTGATCGAAAAATTAAGAATTTTATCCCCTTTATGGAACGAATATAAAAAATAAAAAATTCAATGGAAAATTAAGGAGAAAATTATGCAATATTCAGAAAAAGTAATGGATCATTTTATGAATCCTAGAAATGTTGGTACAATGGAAAATCCAGATGGTTATGGAAAAGTTGGAAATCCTTCTTGCGGAGACATCATGGAGATATTTTTAAAAATAGAGAATGATATAATAACAGATGTAAAGTTTAGAACTTTTGGATGTGCTTCAGCTATAGCAACCTCATCAGTTTCAACTGAGATGGTTTTAGGAAAGAACATACATGAAGCTTTAGATATAACAAATAAGGTAGTTGCAGAAGCTTTAGGTGGATTACCAGCAACAAAAATGCATTGCTCAGTTTTAGCAGAGGAAGCATTAAAAGAAGCTATCGAAGATTACTTGGCTAAAAAACAAAAATAATGTATAATATACAGAAGCTATAGTTATAGCTTCTGTTTTTATTTTATCACATTTATGAAGGAGAGAAGATATGAAAAAAACAATTGCAATTTTGATGTTTTTAATAACGGTATTGTCTTTTGCTAAGGGAGTAAAATCTTCAAAAGTACAAGTGGATAATATTCCAGATTATAGAGCTTATATTTTAGGAGATACAAAAGGAAATATTTTTTATGAAGAAAACTCAATGCATAAATATCCTCTAGCTTCTGTAACAAAAGTTATGACAATTCTTGTAACTTTGGATGAGATAAGAAAAGGAAATATAAGTTTATATGATCAAGTGCCAATAGACTGGGAAATAGTTAGTGTTGGTGGAAGCTCGATACCTTTAGAAAGTGGAGAAAAAGTGTTGGTTTTAGATCTTTTAAAAGCAGCAGCAATAAAATCTGCAAATAATGCGGCATATGCATTAGCTAAACACGCAGGGAAAGGGAGCATTCCAACTTTTGTGGAAATGATGAATGAAAAAGCTAGAAAATTAAATTTAGAAAATGAATTGGAATTTTACACTCCTGCAGGATTACCAGATCATATTACAAAGAAAAAATTGGATATGGGGACAGCGGATGCTATATATAAGCTTTCGATAGAAGCGTTAAAATATCCTGAGTATATAGCAATTGCTAGAGAGAAAACAGCTGAGATAAAGAATGGAACTGTTAAAATAAGAAGTACAATCCATCTTCTTGGTCAGGAAGGTATTTATGGATTGAAGACGGGTTATCATACAAAATCAAGATTCAATATAACAATTTTAAGCAATAAAGATGATGCGAACATAGTTACAGTTGTAATGGGAGGAAAATCTCCGAAAATAAGAGATAATAAAATTTTAGAATTGAATGCTAAATTTCATGAAAATTATAAAAATAAAGATATTATAAAAAAAGATATTCCTATTTTGACAATACCATTATCTGGAGGTTATGCAAAAAATATAAATGTGTATGGAAGCAAATCATTTTCTTATATAGTAAAAAAAGATGCAGATATTTCAATCGTAACTGAAAGAGAAAAAGTTCTGATAGCTCCATTAAACAAAGGGACTGTAATAGGTACTTATAAGGTTTTAGTTAACGGAGAAGTAGTTTTTAAAGATGATTTAATAGTGACTAGAGATATATTAAAAAAGAGATTTATGGACAAAGTTATGGATGTTTTTTAAAAAAATAAAAAAAGTTGTTGACGGAGTTTAAAAATTATGGTACTATT
>NZ_CAMTIK010000029.1 GCF_947072685.1 uncultured Cetobacterium sp.
TATCAAAAGTTATATCTTCATAAGAGGATTCATTAAAAATACTTCTAATAACTCCAACATTCTCTAAAGAAAATTCCCAATACTCTAAAGAGTATTCATCATCTAAATAATACTCTATATATTTATATTCATCTTCATTTCTACTAATAAAACTATTGTAAGAGATATTTAAATACTCTATCTCATCATCATTATTTAAATAATATATTGAATAACATCCTTCTTCACTAGTTAACTCAATTTTTTTAAAAAACATATTATTTTTCTTCAACTTTTTCCCTCTCTTGAATTCGATACCATAATTCATCTATAAAAAATGGAGATTTTATTTGTTCCGCTATATTTTCTATAATAGTCATATCAATTTCATCTTTTTGAACTGCTTTTTTAGTATCTCCTACCTTTAAATATAAATTTTCAATCTCATAATCTTTTATTATTGCTGTCAGTTGTTCTCCACCATCTAAAATTAAAATCTCCTGAGGAATCTCCTCATTATCAAAACTAATTTTAATTTGAAGTCCAAGCTCTTTAGAAAACTCTTTATATGTTTTTATTTTATTATCTTTTATATGGACTGCTTCAATACTATAAAAATCATTTTTTAATATCATTTTTTTATCTTCAAACTCAATTGATGAAGCATAAACTCTAAACAGAAATAAAATATACACAGAAATTAGAATAATTTTATTTATAACACTCTCCCCCTCTCTTCTAATTAACTTATTCTAAAACTTATTTTCCTTTTTAACAATCCCTAGCACTCAATATTCTCCTTTTATCTCTTTATTCTTATACTCTGGAACTATATCACAACAATCTAAAGTTAAACAATAGTCTAAATCACTTTCATAGCCTATTTTTTTTAAATAACTATAGTGTTTACTATCTTTTAAAACCTCTTTAATATTTTTAGAATACTTAGCTAAGTTTTGTAAAGATATTGTGAAATCGTCCATTAAAACACTTCTTTTTTCTAATATTTTATTTGCAATGATTCCTGCACATAAACTATCATCTAGTGAAAACTCATCCTCTGTCCCTGCACAAACTATAATTAGATCTTTTTCATTTTTTAATACTTTCTCTACAACCGAAGAGACATTTATATATGATGCTATATAAATATTATCGCCACTCTGTGAATTTTCAATAGCTCGTGTTCCATTACTCGTTGTCATACAAATAACTTTTCCTTTTATTTTTTTTTCCGTAAATTCTAAAGGTGAATTGCCAAAATCAAACCCTTCAATTTTAAGACCCTTTCTTTCACCCGCTAAAAGTCCATCTTTAAGTTCTTCTTTTTTTTCAATAGCCTCTTTTATTTCTTTGAATGGATATATTTTCTCAGCTCCATTTTTTAAAGCTGTAATCATAACTGTAGTAGCTCTTAAAACATCTATTACTACTACATTTTTGCCTTTAAAATCTTTATTTAAAGCTTCCTTCGCTGAAACTAATATTTCTATTTTCATAAAATCATCTCCTTGATAATTATTTTACAATATTTCTTTTGAAATTTAAAGAATTATGTGGTAATAATAATGGTAAATAATTTTATAAAGAGGTGGCTTGCATGGGTAGAGATAGTTTTAAAATTTATATCAATAAAAACAATATAATTCACAATTTCAACTATATCAAGATTGCTAGTAATAAAGAAGTAATTACTGTTGTTAAAGCTAACGCATATGGACACGGTTTAATCGAAATAATCCCCATTTTAATTGAAGCAGGATGCAGATATTTTGCAGTAGCGAGAGAGTCTGAAGCTATGGAGATACTAAATCTAAACTTTTCTAACATAAAAATTTTAGTTTTTGAAACTCTTGAAGATCTTTCGCTTCTAAATAGACACAAAAATTTAGAGATGATTATTAATAGTCTCGACGAGTTTCAAGAGGCTCTCGATTTAAAATTGGATTTTAATCAGTTACATTTAAAATTTGATTTTGGATTTGCTAGAAATGGAATTTATGACAGCCAATTTGAAGAAATTAAAAATTTAGTTACAAGTAACAATATCTTCTTTAAAGGAGCTATGACTCATTTTTTTGCTTCATCTCCTACAGAGATGCTTCAAATACAAAAAAATCTTATAGAAGCCATCAATTATATTGGAAAAAATCGTTTTAAAATAATTCATTCACAAAATAGTGCTGCAACTTTACTAAATGTCGGAGAAGGATCTACTCATGTCAGATGCGGAATAAGCGTTCTTGGAATGGTTGATATTGGTCTTATTGACAACAATATAAAAAGATCTTGGTCTTTATCAGGACCTGTCTATAATATTAAAAACTTTGACCACTTAGACTTTATCGGTTATGAACGAATAGATGATTTAAATGTAGGTAATTTTAGTAAGGTTGCCAAAATAAAATTGGGTTATGGGGATGGATTTTCAAAAATAAATACCAATATTTGTTGTAATATAAACGGAAAAACTTATCAAATAATTCATGTAAGTATGGACACCTCTTTTATTCTTATTGATGATTTTGTTAAAGAAGGTGATATCGTTGAAATCTACAAAAATTTTGAAGAGAGCAATAAACATTTAAATATGGCCCACTATGAATATACCACTCTATTAAACAAAAGAATCCCCAGAATAATCGTTTAAAATAAAAGATTTTTATCAGAATCTTCGTATATATTACCAGAACGTCTTAATGGAGGTGTATGTATGAAATTTAAAGAAGTTCTTACCAAAAGAAGAAGTGTTAATTTTTTTAACCCCAATAAACAGCTAGACTTAAAACTTTTTGAAGAGATTATAAATGAAGCAATCCTTGCTCCTTCGGCTTTTAATCTTCAGCCATGGGAGATTATTGCTGTCAAATCTTCTGAAGCTAAAACCAAGCTTTTTACTGCCTGTTCTCAACCAAAAATTTTAGAGGCTCCAATGACTCTCATATTAATAGGCGATACTTTTGGTTATGGAAGAGATAACCCCATGTGGAATACAAAAATAGATTTAGGAATGAGTGAAGATAAAGTTAGCAGTGTCATACAGATGTGTGAAACTGTTCTCTACCCTACAGAAGTTAAAAGAAATGCTATGGCTGTTAGAGATGTCTCTCTTTTAGCTATGTGTATAATGTTATGTGCTAAAAATCTTGGTGTGGATACTCATCCTATGATTGGCTTTAATGAAGACAAAATTAAGGAAATTTTTGAAATAGATGAGAGCAAAACTGTTGTTATGCTAGTTTCAATTGGATATTTTGATGAAACAAAAACTTTAACTCCTAGAGAACGTCGACTAAAATTTAACGAAATTTGTAAAATAGTATAAAAAAAATGCAGGGGTCACTCTGCATTTTTTTAAAATACTTTTTTTAATCTTTCTAGAGCTTCTTTCAGTACATCTCTATGACAAGCAAAATTTAGTCTAATAAATCCTTTTCCCTCTTCTCCAAAGATATGCCCCCCATCTATAACTATTTTGGCTTCTTTTTCAATTTTATTTACTAATTCTTCTTCTGTTAAATTTAAACCTTTTAAATCTAACCATGCTAGATATGTTCCTTCTAATGACGTACATTTAATACTAGGTATATTCTCCTCTAAATATTTTTTTAAATATTCATAGTTATTTTCTAAATATTTTTTTAAATTTTCTAACCATTCTTCTCCCTCAGCTGTATAACAAGACTCTGTAGCTATTGCACCAAAAATATTTGGAACTGGTTTTAACCCCACTTTAAACATCTCTTCTTTAAATTTTTCTCTTAAACTTTCATCTGAAATTATTATATTTGATGCTTTTAGTGCTGCAAGATTAAATGTTTTACTAATTGAAGTGCAAACTATTAAATTTTTTAAATTTAAAGTTCCCAATGAAGTAAATTTATTTTTAAATAATATCAAATCGCTATGAATTTCATCTGAAACTATGATTACATTATTTTCAATACTCAATGTAACTAGCTTTTTTAACTCCTCTTCTGTCCAGACTCTCCCAACAGGATTATGCGGGCTACACAAGATAAATAATTTATTCTTTGGATCCTTAAATTTTCTTTCTAAATCTATAAAATCCATCTCATATCTGTCATTTACTAACTTTAATGAACTATTTATGACTTTTCTGTTATTTAGTTCTATTGAATTTCTAAATGGAGGATAAACAGGATTTTGAACAATTACTCCATCTCCCTCCTCTGTAAAGGCTCTTACTGAGAAACAAAGAGCAGGTACAACACCACTTGTTGGAACTATCCATTCCTGTTCTATGCTCCAGTTATTTTTTTTCTTTAGCCAGTATTTTACGCTTTCATAATAACTTTCTCCAACAATATTATAACCAAATACTTGTTCTTTTACTCTTTTTTCCAATTTTTCTACAACAAATTCTGGCACCTTAAAATCCATATCTGCAACCCACATAGGTATACTTTCATCATCTACGTATTGAGCCATTTCTAACATTCCTGTCAAATTCCATTTTCTAGAATCTGTTCCTCTTCTCTCAACATACTTATCAAAATTATTTTTCATAAAACACCCTCCTTTTTATTTATAATCCAAACTCTTTGGCATATTCCACAATACCACTCACATCTGTTAACCCTCCTGGTATTAATTCAATAGCCATAAAATTTTCATCTTTCACTTCAAAAGGTGCTTTTATTGACCATTTGGAAGCAGGTTCATATCCAAATTTTGCATAGTATTCTGGATGCCCAAGTACAACAACTCCCTTGTACCCAAGTTTCTTCGCAACCCCATGTCCCTTTTCTACAAGACTCTTCCCGATACCTTTTTTTTGAAATTTCGGTAATACTGCCAGTGGTGCTAGTGCTAATAATGTCTCATCTCCTACTTTTACTTTTGTAAAAAGTATGTATCCAACAATCATCCCTTTATATTTTGCAGTTAAAGATAAATCCTTTATAAAAGCGTCACTTTTTAAAAGTTCTCTAACTAATTTATGTTCATTATGATCTGAAAGTTTCTCTCTTATAAAAGCCTTTTGTACAACTTCACATACGAGATCCTCTTCAGTCACTTTTGTATATTTTTTTCTCTGAAAAACATATACTGCTAAACTTCCCAAAACAAAAAACATCACTCCTAAAAATACATTCATATAAGCCCTCCTATTATAATTTATTTATAATTAATAATAACAAATCTACACGATTTTTGCCAAGTTTTTTTATTTTACATTTTTTATATTAACTGCTATACTTACATATATATAATTTTAGGGGGAGATATCATTTGAAAGCTTTAATTGTTGTTGATATTCAAAATGATTTTTGTGAAGGTGGAAGTCTCGCTGTAACTGATGCTAATAAAATTATTCCTATTGCTAATAATATAATTGAATATTTTAATCAAAATAATTTTTTAGTTATAGCTACTAAAGATTGGCATCCATCTACTCATAAAAGTTTTGCCAGTAATTCTGGAGGTGCTGTTGGTGAAGTTGGAATTTTAAACAATCTTCCTCAAATTTGGTGGCCAAACCACTGTATTGAAAATAGTTTTGGTTCTGAGTTTCATCCTGATTTAATTAAAATCCAAAATATAGTGTATAAAGGTACTGATTTGGAGATAGATTCATATAGTGGTTTTTTTGATAACGGAAAATTAAAAAAAACTGACCTTTTTAAAATTTTAAAAAAAAACTCAGTTGATGAGCTTTTTATTCTTGGATTAGCAACTGATTACTGTGTTAAACACACCGTTTTAGATGCTCTAGAACTAGGCTTTGATGTTAGAGTTGTATCAAATGGGTGTAAAGGAGTAAACTTATCCCCTCAGGATTCTGAGAGTGCTCTTTTAGAAATGCAGAATAAAGGTGCCAAAATAATCAAATGGGAGCTATAATTAATAATAGCTACTAGAATCGATATCATATTTTTGCAAAATTTTGAAGTAAATATAAAAAACCCACAAGATTAGTATCAAATTGGAAATACTAATCTTATGGGTCTTTTTTTATTTTTTTCCTAACTTTTTATTTTCTTTATATTTTAATATTTCACCATCATTAAGTTTTAATATTAAAATATCTTCTTCTATCGAATATGTTTGTACATTTTCTATTTTGTTTAAATACTCTGTTTCCATTTTCATAACCTTATCAGAACCCGCCATTAAAGTTGAACCTAATTTTTCAAGTTTTATTTTATTTCCATTTTTTTCATATCTTCCAAAATAATTATTTAAGCCTGAAAAACCATAAAAGTTATGTTCATCAAATCCGATTAGAACATTGGGTATTGAATTTTCTTGAACAAGAATATACTCTTTCCCAACCAATCTTTGTTTTTTTGTATTTAAGCTTGTACACCCTCCAAATAAAACTGTAATCATTAGTAATAATCCTATAACCTTTTTCATTCTCCCTCACTCCCTATTTTTATTAATAATAATTATAATAATTACTGCTAAAAACATCATTAAAAAACTTATAACATGCGGGGCTCTAAACCCATAAAACATTAAATCTTCGGCTCTAAAGAAACTCACAAATATACGATTTAGACTATATATAACTATATATGACCACCATATTGTTCCTGTCGCATAATTTTTTTTTCTCAAAATAAAGTATAAAAATAAAAAACCTATAAAATTCAATAAAGCTTCATATAGCATTGCCGGATGTAAAGGTAAATTTGGAAATTCCCATCCTGCAGGCGAGGTAGTTGGAAAAACTAATCCCCATGGCACAAGCTCCTTATATTTTGATTTATCAAGTATCCCCATGGCATTATACTGAGTATACCACTCGTAAAAACTTGGTTTTAATCTAAATATTATATTAAGCGGTGTAAATGTTGGAACCCCATGAACTTCACCATTTGCTAAATTTCCAAATCTCCCAATCGCTTGTCCCAATAAAAGTAAAGGAGCCACCATATCACCTAGTAAAAAGGCATTTAATTTCTTTCTGTGAGCATATATTAGCGTTCCTATAAATCCACCTAATATTCCTCCATGAATTGCCATCCCACCCTTCCAAACCGCTAATATATCAGCCGGATGAGCAAGATAATAGTTTAAATTAAAAAGTACATAATAAAGACGTCCACCGAGAAGACCAGACATCATCGCTATAAAAGCATAGTCTTCAATAATATCTTTTTTTATTCCTTTCGCAGTCGCTTCTCTTTTTAAAAGTTCAATTCCTATAAAAAATGCCAACGCATAGCATAAACCATAATAACTTATTTTCAAACTTCCAAGTTGTAAAAATATCGGATTCATTAGCCACCCCTATATTATTTTATGTTCTTCTTTTTTAATTGATTATACCACCACTTTTATATTTCGTAAAACTTTTTTTAAACTCTTTTGTACATTTTATATTATTTTTGTATATTTTTTGTTAAATACAATTTAATTTTATCTTATTTATATAATTATAGTTGAATTTTTAATGATTTTAGATTAAAATATAAATGACTAGTATAGAATTAATTATAATCATTAAGGAGGTTTCTATGCATTACCATGCACCTGTTACAAAAAAAGTTTTTTGGATCGGAACCAACGATAGAAAAACTGAAAGATTTGAAAACTATTTACCATTACCACAAGGAGTTGCTTATAACTCATATTTAATAAATGATGAAAAAACATGTATAATAGATACAGTAGATTTTTCTACCGCAGGTTTATTTATTGAAAAAATAAATGGAATATTAAAAGGCAAGCCACTTGACTATATCATTGTTAACCATATGGAGCCTGATCACTCTGGTTCTCTTGGGGATGTTATTGAGTACTTCCCTGAAGCAAAAGTTGTTGGAAATGTAATCACTTTAAAAATGATAAAAGCTTTTATGCCAACATTTGATGAAACTAAGTTTCTATGTATTAAAGAGGGAGATACTCTAAGTTTAGGTACTCATACTTTAACTTTTGCCATGATTCCTATGGTTCACTGGCCTGAATCTATGGTTACATATGATATGACTGATAAAATTCTTTTCTCAAATGATGCTTTTGGAAGTTTTGGTACTCTTGATGGTGGTATTTTTGATGATGAAATAAACTTCTCTTTTTATGAAAGCGAAATGAGAAGATACTATGCAAATATTGTTGGAAAGTATGGACCACAAGTTTTAAATGCAATTAAGAAATTAAGCGGATTAGAAATTAAATATATCTGTCCTTCTCATGGTATTTTATGGCGAAAAGATGTTTCTGTAGTTATCAACCACTTTGCTAATTGGGCTAGTTTTACTCCTGAAGAAGAAGGTGTAGTTATTGTTTATGGTACTCTTTATGGAACAACTGCTAAGATGGCTAATGTTATAGCTAGAGAGCTTTCTTGGAATGGAATAAAAAATATAAAAATATATGACGCTTCTAAAACTGATCACTCATATATTATAAGTGATATTTGGAAGTATAAAGGGCTTATTATTGGATCCGCAGCACACAACAATGATGTTTATCCTGTTTTACATGGGCTTTTACATAAACTTAAAAACTACGGTTTAAAGAATAGATATTTAGGAATCTTTGGAAATATGCTTTGGAGCGGTGGTGGAGTAAGAGGTATTCAAGCTTTTGCAGACTCGCTTCCTGGCCTAGAACTTATCGCTGAACCTGTTGAATCAAAAGGAGAACCAACTCCTGAAGATCAAAAAAAATTAGAGCATATCGCTAAAGTTATGGCTGAAAAATTAAAAAGCGAAAGGTCATAGTAATTTAAATCCAGAGAGAGCAAGAATATGCTCTCTCTTTTTATATTAATTTTTGGAGGAAATAGAATGAAGAATTCAAAACAAATTAACAAGGAAGCTATTATTACCTGCTTACTTTATCTCTTTTATTTTGCTTGGTGGTACTACTTTGCATATATTTATAAATCTGAACCCAATATCTTTATTTTTGGTTTACCTAGCTGGTTTTTTTACTCATGCGTTTTAGGTCTAGTTGTTATAAATATACTTGTTTTTTTAGCCGTTAAGATTTTTTTTAAAGATATTGATTTAGATTAGGAGGAACTGATGCTTATACTTTTACCTATTATTATTTACCTTTGTTTAATGCTAGGTGTAGCATGGAAGGTCAATAAAATAAAACATCGTGAGAATGTAAACTTTATGGAAGAATACTTTATTGGAAGCAGAAATATGGGTGGTTTTGTTCTAGCAATGACTATTATTGCTACATATATAGGTGCCAGCTCTTTTATTGGTGGACCAGGGGTTGCTTATAAACTTGGTTTAGGTTGGGTCTTGTTAGCTTGTATACAGACTCCTACAGCTTTTTTAACTTTAGGTATTTTAGGAAAAAGATTGGCTATTATCTCCAGAAGAATTGGAGGAGTAACCATCACTGATCTTTTAAGAGCCCGTTATAAAAATGACATCGTTGTTATTCTTGGATCAGTAATTATGCTTATATTTTTTATTGGTACTATTGTTGCTAACTTTGTTGGTGGAGCTAGACTTTTTGAAAGTGTAACAGGTCTTCCATACATAGTTGGACTTACTATTTTTTCTGCAGTTATAATTACATATACCACAATTGGTGGGTTTAGAGCTGTTGCTTTAACCGATGCTATTCAGGGCGGGGTTATGCTGGTTGCTTCTGGAATACTCTTTTACACTATTTTAAAAGCAGGTGGTGGAATGGAGAATATAATGAGAACTGTTCAAAGTATAAATCCGGATTTATTGACTCCTGATTCTGGCGGAGCTATTGCTAAACCATTTATCTTATCCTTTTGGATGTTAGTTGGAGTTGCTATTTTGGGTCTTCCCGCTACCACAGTTCGTTGTATGGGGTTTAGAGATAGTAAATCTATGCACAATGCAATGATCATTGGTACTTCGGTGGTCGGTGTTTTAATGTTAGTTATGCATTTAATTGGAGTTATGGGAGTGGCTATTTCCCCAGGCATTACTATCGGAGATAAAATCATTCCATCCCTTGCAATCAGTAACTTACATCCAATTTTAGCTGGTGTCTTTATTGGTGGTCCTCTGGCAGCTATAATGTCAACTGTAGATTCTTTCCTAATACTTTCATCGGCTACAATTGTAAAAGATTTATACATAAATTATATAAACCCAAATCCAAATGATAAAAAGATAAAGAAACTATCTCTATTTACATCTCTTTTGATTGGTTTAATTGTGTTTTTTCTATCTCTTGATCCTCCTGAACTTTTAGTTTGGATAAACTTATTTGCCCTAGCTGGTCAAGAATCTGCATTTTTCTGTCCTATTATTTTAGGATTATACTGGAAACGAGCCAATGCCGTGGGAGCTATTTCATCAATGGTTTTTGGTGTGTCTTCATACATTTATTTTTCTGTTTTTAAAATTAACTTCTCAGGTATGCACCAAATTGTTCCCGTAATATTTATGAGTATTTTTGTTTTTGTTGTGGGATCTTATCTGGGAGATAAACCAGATGATGAGACTATTGATTTATTTTTTAACTTCTAAAAAAAACGGTAGAGAAATCTTATGATTTTTCTACCGTTTTTTCTTTTTAAAAAATAGACCTTTTCTTTGAAAATCAGCCTCTTTTATATTTTTATACACTTTTTAAATTACTTACAACAATTCCTATAATAATAATCCCTATTCCTAATATAGAAAAGCTACTTGGGAGATTAGCTCCTAAAACGACTCCACCTAGTATTGTAAAAACAATTTCAGTAGCTTGTGTTGCTTCAACTATCGCTAATTTGTTTGGATTATGTTTCACTAAATCCGTGGCTTTAAAAAATATAGTCGTTGCTATAACCCCTGAAAATACAGCCACAAATAAAGAGCTTACAACTTGGTTTGTCGATGGAATTCCACTTGTATGAAAACCTAAAAAAGATATAACTAGCCAAAATGGTAAACTACACAAAGTCATTCCAAACACTCTTTGAGTTGAGTTTAATCTATTTTTCACAACCATCATCATTTTTCTGTTTCCAAGAGGATATGCGAATGCTCCAATTATAACTGGAATAATTCCATATAGTCCATCCTTTAAAGAAATCACTTTAAAATTTTCAAGTTGCACTATTGCTATTCCTAACAAAATAATTGTTGAAAGCTTTAAAAAGGTTGTTGGCATCTTCTGTTTTGAAATAAACGGTGTCATTAAAGCACCTGTTATTATAGTTATCTGCCAAGTTGATGCAACTAGCCATCCTTCACCATAATTAGCCGCAAAACATAGCGGAACATAGAAAAGTCCAAACCCAACTGTACTCCAAACTAACCATTTCATGGGATATTCCTTTATACATTGAAAAACATCTGCTATCTGTTTCTTACTTAAAAGAATCAAAAATAGAATTGGTAACATAAAAATATATCTAAGTGATGCTGTCCATAAAAAATTCCCTTGGGTTGAACTAATATGTTCATTTAGTATAAATGTTATCGAAAAAAATAAAGCTGATGTAACTCCCAGTATAAATGCGTTCATAAAAACTCCTTTTTTGGAGTATTTTATCATATTTTTTATTTAAAGTAAAAACAAATTATTTGAATCTCTAACAATTAATTGTAAAGTTTAAATTTTTCTAATTACCTTTCATTTTATTATAAATTCCTATTCTATTTTTAAGCCTCTATTAACTGACATATTCTCCGTAAATATTCTTGTACCATCAACATAATCATTAGGAGATAGTGCTGGTTGTGTTGATGGATTAGATGGATAGCTTTCACCATTAAATTTCATTGCAACTGTTGATGGATTTGCTCCTCCACCAGATACTTGCATTATTATATCCTTCCAACCTCTTGTTTTATTTCTACTTATTGTAATAGGTGTTCTCACTAAAGTAAATCTCGATATCTCTTTAAAGTTATTACTCAAAATCAAAGCTGATCCTCCACCAGATCCGCTCAACTCAGGTCCATAAGCATAAATAAAATATTCTGGAATATTGTCACCATTTAAATCAACTTTAGTATAATAATAGTAAACTGTATCTACTCCCCTTTGAAGATTATAGGCTTCTAAAATTGCATTTTCAACAGCTGTATTTCTAATCATTTCTGATGGTTTATTTCCCGTAGCAGTACTGTTAGTCTCTGCAAGAGCTTTTGAAATATTTTCTAAATCAGCGTTAGAGCAAGATGTTAAAGATAAAACTAAAGAACTCAGAATCAAAAATAAACTTATTTTTTTCATAAAGGCCTCCTATTTAACTTTTAATACATTCCTTAATTATTATTCAATACCTATTAAACTTTTCTTGCAAAAAATATATCTTATTATATAATTTAAATAAAAACTATTAAAGGAGTTATTTAAATTGAACGAACAAATTTTTGAAACTTGGTTGCAATCTGTACAACTAAAAGATCATATTGAAAACCCTAATATTACAGTCGGTGAATTTTCATACTATTCTGGTTATTATCACGATAAATCTTTTGAAGATCAATGTGTAAGATACCTTTTAGGAGATGGAAGTACTAAAAATTATAAAGATATTTTTGGTGAAAATTTTGAATTTGATAAACTTAGAATTGGAAAATTTTGTTCTATCGCTTCTGGAGTTATATTTATGTTGGCTGGTAATCAAGGTCATAATCATTCATGGATTTCAGCATACCCCTTTGACTCTAAAATTTTTCCCAATGCTAAAAATAGCTTTCAAAGAAAAGGTGATACTATAATTGGAAATGATGTTTGGATAGGAACTGAAGCCATTATTATGCCTGGAATTAAGATAGGTGATGGAGCTATTATTGCAGCTAGGGCTGTTGTTACTAAAGATGTCCCCCCCTATACAGTTATAGGAGGAAATCCTGCAACTTTAATAAGAAAAAGATTTTCTGAGCAGGAAATCTCAAATCTTCTAAATCTTAGATGGTGGGATTGGAGTATCGAAAAAATCAACGAAGCTCTTCCCTTTATAAATAGTTCTGACGTAGCTTCATTAGTAAATTTTTCTAAAGATAATAAATAAAAAACACAAGATAATACCTGAGATAGTAAGTACCTCAGGTTTCTATTTTATCTAAAAAAATTTTATTATTTTTTTACTTCTAAAATATAGATATCCAAAAAATATTAAAATTATAGTCCAATAAATTATTTTATTATCTTTTTTATAATATAAACCTGAATCTTTTTCTAGCAATTTTCCATCTATCGATATTCCATTATCACTAGCTATCTGTTTTATATTTAACATCGATAACACTGGAATATTTTTATTTTTATAATATGTTTCTAATTGAGCATGAAAAAAATTTCCGCCAATATTCACAAAATATTTTGCTCTTCCAAAACTATTATAAAATTTTATCCTATTTTCTAAATTTAACTTAAAATCTTCTATTTTTATCTTTTCTATTTTAAAATCTTCTATTCTTTTTTCTATCTCAATTTTAATATCCTCATCAAAATTTTTACCTAAATCTCCATCTCCACCAAGAGAATATGCTTTAATCTCATTTTGTATCATTTTTTTTTCTTTTAAAAAATGACCCATTTCCAAAAATGTAAACTCTTCATTATTCGCTCCATACATCGATGAGCCTATTGAGTTAACTATTATTCCATCCAATTCTAAAATATCCAAGGCTGAAATTATCGAAAGGTTTAATCCTGGAAAAGAACTGGACATATTTACATAAACCAAATCTCCTTTTTCTAAATTTTTCTCCTTAAATTTTTTCACAAAATAAGCAGCAAAATCCGGATTAGTTGATGCTCTTTTACTGTCTAAATCCCCTAATGTTGTCGTTATTCCAGTAAACTCTTCTCCTAATAATCCACTCCTATTAAGATCTATTTTTCTGTCTATTTCAATGCCTCTATTTTTCTTTTCTTTCAAAACTTCTTTTGAAAGTATAGTCATTTTCTTTTGAGCTTTTTTCATCTCATTATAATAACTGTGTTTATCTCTTTTTATATTTTCAGCTGTAAAAAATAAAATTAATATAACTAAACTAGATAAACACAATTTATTCTTTCTCACAATATTCCCTCAGCTAAAATACATATACTTTTTATTACAATTGTTAGCATTAATAGTGCTGGTATCGTTTTTTTTAAACCATTTTTTTCAAAATCTTGAGCTAATATTGCTGGAATTAAGATACCTATTATCTCCGCTCCTATAAGTATCTCTAAATTCATATTTCCAAATATTTTTTTTAAAATAAAAACTAGTACTATATACACTGCAAACTTTCGTCTTCCAAATAACACAACAAAATTTTCCAATATTTTTACTAAAAATAACACTCCTATTGAAATGACTATAGTCATAAATATTCTTTTAAGATCATTAGAAAAAAGAGCAAAATAACCAGGTACAATCATTCCTCCTGGTGACATTTCGCTCACTTCATAAAATATAATACTTAAAATAACTCCTAAAACTACAATTGTTTCATTCATTATGTATCCCCCTATTTTCAATCAAACTAACTATTTCTTTTCCCTTTCCACAAATATTGCCAACCGCAAAAATTACTGAGTCCTCTTTTAAAATTTCAAACTTATCAATTCCATCAATTATTTCTAGTTTAGAGATCTGATTTTTCAATTCTCTATAAAAGATATTTTTATTTTCTCCAGATATAAATATCTTTTCAAAATCTTTTTCATATCTCTTAGCAAACTCAATAAATTGATACATTCGACTAACTCTATCTTTTCTGTTATTTATCATTAAATATCTTTTTCTTTCTCTACCACTAGCGCCATTGTACATCTCTATAATTTTTCGTGTTGAATCTGGATCATTTGCTGCTAGTGCATTTACAAAAGATATATTTTTTCCAAATTTATTTTCAAATTCCAATTCCCTTAATACTCCAAAATCTCTTTTGTAACTTTTCATTCTTTCAAATGCCACATCTCTATCTACACCTAAAGAATAGCAAACTTCTATAGCTAAAGCTACATTTTCTATAAAGTCTATTTCTTCATATTCTTGTTTTAATCTCTTACTAACAAAAACTTTTGTTTCTCTTATATCTCCTATTTTTTTATAAAAATCAAAATAATTTTCATCTCCTAAAAATAATTTTCCATTTTCAGGAATCATTTGTCCTAATGATTTTGCAATCTCATCTAAAGTTGCTCCCATTTCATCCAAGTGATCTTCTCTTACATTTGTAATTATACCTATATCTGCTTTGAGTATCTTCTCCTCACATATCTTTTGGAGCTCTGGTTTTACAGCCATACATTCTAATATCAAAATATCTATATTTTCTTTTGCGGCTTGCTTTATTATTTTTATTTGTTCTCTTATATTTGCTTTTCCTTTTCTTTTTATATCTTTTTCTACTCCATCTATATCTATGTACTTGGGAGATGTTCCTGTTACTTTTGTAAAAACTTTTCTTTGCCCATTTCTTAATCCTGCATCTATGAGCCTAGAAACTGTTGATTTCCCCCTTATTCCATTTACATGAATAACTACATCGATTTTTCTTCTAGCTTTTTCTAAAGATATTTTTTCATAAATTAATTTTATAAAAAATATCCCTATTAAAGTAAAAACAACAGTTCCCATAACTCACCTCTTATCTTTTTATTTCTTCATTTAAGTAGCTTCCTATACCATTTTCCTTTATTTCTGAAATTGTTGGAACATTTTCTATTACAATCTCTTTTTCAGATTCGCTTTCACCCATTACCTTAATAAGTTCCATGACGCTTCCAACGTGTCTTGATACTCTCTCGTTAAGTGGATGCCCATTCTCATTAAATGGTACAAATAAACGTCCTAATTTTTGTGCTTTTACATATGTCATATCCGCTCCAGTCACCACAAGTGCTTCGTTAGTTTTCCCTCTAAGCCTACCTTGAGCAGGATTAGCAGTTTCCATTAAAATTGCGTATGTATCTGTAAAATCTCCTAGTTCTCTATGAGTTAATCCCCTTAAGCTCACTGGAGAAGGTTCTAATCCTATCGCTATATCTTCAAACTCTAAATTCATCACTGTATTTGATGCGATTACCATAGCTCTATCATGAGCAACTATAGCATTTATAACTGGATATTCTGGAGATGCTTCATGTAAATCCACTGTCATATCTATTTTTTCAGTTTTTATTAACTGAACTATTGCATACGCAGCTTTTTCTGTGGCTGTCCCATCTGCTCTTCCTGGATAAGCCCTATTTATATTTCTAGTTTCATTTCCTGATAACTGTTGCCCAGAGCTTGCATGGATATACACATCTGGATCTGGCCATTGATCTAACGGATTAGTTGCACGTGATCCATATCTAAACCATCTATCTCCATTTTTAGTTTTAATTGTAAATTTTTGAGGTGATCCCTCTTGAGGATCATTATGTGTATAACCACTATTATTAGTTCTAGGAATTACATATAAAGTCCCCTTATCAATTTTGGCATTTTCTATAAATAGAACTGCACTTAAAAGTCCCGACGGTTCATTACCGTGTGTTCCACCTAAAATTAATGTTGACCCCCCATCTTCTTTCCCTTTCAAAATATAAACTTCTGTATCCATATTTGTTCCTTTTATATCTGAGAAATATTCACTTAACATCTTTATTTCTGTTACTCCTTCACCTTTTACAATAGGTTCCGGTTCCCTCATTTTTTCAAACTCTTTTCCAGCTGTAAAAGCTATCAATAAAGAGCAAGCTAAAAGTATAACTCCAGTAGTTTTATTTCCTTTCATACAACAATCTCCTCTTTATTTTATCATTAATAATCTCAATATTAAAGGAATTATAACTAACGCTGCATTTAATTGATTAAAGAACCTTTTCTCTTCAAAAATATTCAATACAACCATAACTAATATGTATAGCGTTATTCCTAAATAAATAAACATCATTTTTATCACTCTCCTCTAATATATTATTGAAGCTATCTCTTTAGAGAAAACTATAAACAAGATAGAGTAAACTATAATTACCAATGCTGGTATAATTGATTTTTTCAACACCAGTGAGTAATCTTTTAATCCAACTACTTGTGCAGCAAATATCCCTGCTAAAGCTGTTGGTGGCATTAAATCTCCTAATCCGGCTAAAAAAGAGATTGATGATGCTGTTATTATTTGATTTTGTGCTAAGAACACCATTAAAAATGGTACTCCTAAAACTGAAGCAGCCCCAAAAGACGATACTGCTCCAAACAACGGAATTGTTACTGCCATAGCCACATATATCATTGCTGGTGGTAAACTTAAACTATTTACAACTATAAACCCTCTTACTCCAGTAAGTGTCATAACTTGAATAAACATACCAACTCCCATTAGTATTCCAAGAACTGGCAAAGTCTCTTTTATAGCTTCTTTGGATACAGATATAAAATTAACTTTCCTGCCACAGAACAACCCAACTATAGCACTTATTAAAAATATTAAAGGCATTCCTAAATTAAATATTGTAGGTATAACTTTTCCTAAAATCATTAAAATAACACCCAAAACTATTGGTAAATAAAGTTTCCAACCATATTTTTCTATATCTTCTAAATTTATCTTAGACTTTATCTCGTCATAATTTATTTTCTTTACATATTTCAATCCTAAGTAAAGTACTGTAAAAATAGCAACAGGTATTGTCAATAAAAGAAGTGGAATTGTGAATCCTACGTAAGGCATATCTATTCCCCCACCAATTATCATTGCTGGCACATTTACAGGAGGAGCAATCATTCCTAGTATTCCACCTATTGCTATAATTGTTGCTGTTTCAACAATTGGTATTCCCACCAACATAAGTATTGGAGCTACTATACTTCCAGCTGTTAATACTGCAGCTGTTGAAGACCCTGTTATCATTCCTGGAAACATACTAACAATCATTAAAAAAATTAGTAGAACCCATGGTATCGAATGAAACTTTTTTAATATCGATGCACTCAATGCATTCAGTGTTCCAATCTCTTGAATAGTTTTCATAAAAATCATAGCTGTTGCTATTACAAGAATAGTATCAATATATCCAAACATACCTTCAACTAAGTGTCTTACAGGTATTCCATTACCACTTATTAAAGTTCCTGTTATAGCTGATAAAACCATAGCTATGCTCACAGGTAACTTTAGTTTAAAACATGAAAATGTAAAGACTATTATCATTCCTAAAAATATTATCAACTCTTGCGACACTTTTTCCTCCTTTGAATAAAAGCTGCTAAAAATTTTTAGCAGCTGCTCTATCTACTTATTAAAAAATCTCTTTTAGAGGCTCTACCGCTCCACTTATTTTAGGAACAAGAACTAAAGGTATTCTCTTTTCTTCAGCTACTTTTGTAAATAGTTGATCTTTATTTCCATCTTCAACTACGATTAAATAGTCACATTCACCTATAGTAGCATTTACAAATTTATCAGACAACTCGCCTCTTCTTTGCTCTCCACCAACATGTAATCCAACGATTTTTATTCCTTTATTCTTAGCAACTTTTAACAACTGCTCAGTTCTAGATAACTCATCTTCAACTTTTATTCCAGCTGCTCCGAGTCCTTTTGAACTTCCTCCAATTGCTATTACAACTGTCTTATCTACTCCTAATTTATCTCCAGTGATATTTTTATCTAAAGTTGCTTCAACTCCAGCTTTTTTTAATAGTACACTTACCATTTGTACATCAGCACTTTGCCCTACCGAAGTTAATAATATAGGTTTCTCAAATTTTTCTCCAAAAGTTAGTACTCCTAAAATAAAAAATAAAATTGTTGTAAATTTTTTTTTCATGTATAACATCCTCCTCTTTTAAATACCTAGTGCTTTTCCGTCTCTTCTTGGATCTGCTCCACCTTCTAATGTTCCATCTTTTTTATATAGCACTCCTTGAACTGATCCCATTCCTCTATCCCACTCTGATGTTCCATTTACTTCATGTCCTAAAACCTTTAGTTTATCTATAGTTTCAGGAGTAATTCTTGTCTCAACATTTATCTTATTAGATGTATTGTCAAACATTCTTGGTGCATCTATAGCTTCCTGCATTCCCATATCGTGATCTACAACTTTACTTATTACTTGTGACACTGTACTTATAATCTTTGTAGCACCTGGTGATCCTAACACCATAAATGGTTCTCCATTTTTAAGTACAATTGTTGGTGACATTGAACTTAGAGGAGTTTTTCCTGAAGCTACCGAATTAGGATGTCCCTCTCCTGTAACAAAGTCATCCATTTCATTATTTAGAACAAATCCATACCCATCGGCTACTACTCCGTTTCCAAAAATTCCATTTACAGTTTTAGTTACCGAAACCATATTCCCCTCTTTATCTGCTATAGAGTAATGGGTTGTATCATCTGACTCATATTGCCATGGATCATGGGCAACACTTTCTTGAGATTTAGACATATCAATCTCTTTAGATAGATCTTTTGCATATTTTTTAGATGTCAATCCCTTCAAAGGCACTGGAGTATAATCTGTATCCCCCATATATTTTGCTCTATCAGCATAAGATAACTTAAACGCTTCAGAGAAAAGATGTAAATACTCTGGCGAGTTTACTTTCATATCTCCAACATTGAAGTTTTCTAAAATATTTAATATCTGTACAACTACCGCTCCTCCTGAACTTGGAGCTGGTGATGATATAATCTCGTATCCTCTATAGTTTCCTACAACAGGTTTTCTAATTCTTGGCTCGTAATTTGCTAAATCTTCCATTGTGAATACTCCGCCGTATTTATTTAAAGTTCCAACAATAGCCTCAGCTACTTCCCCTTTATAGAATCCATCCCTACCATTTTTTATTATTAAATCAAGTGTTTTAGCCATATCCTCATTTTTAAAAGTATCTCCAGTTTCATAAGGAAAACCATCCAATGTTAAAAATGTTTTTCCAAACTCAGGATATTTAACCATTAAATCATATTTATTTTTCATATCTCCCGATAGTGTTGGTGTAACAACGAAGCCATTTTTAGCTAAATTTGCTGCTGGTCTAATTACATCCTCTCTTGACATAGTTCCGTATTTTTCTAAAGCATATAATAATCCTGCTACCTCTCCTGGAACTCCAGCTGCTTTTCCACCTTCAACTTTTTCATTATCCACTACTTTTCCATCTTTATCTAGTACCCACATTTTTGGTGCTGAATTTTTCGGGGCTCTCTCTCTAAAATCGATAAATACTGTTTCCCCTGTTTTAGCAATTCTTATCAACATAAATCCACCACCACCTAATCCTGATGAATTTGGTTCTGCAACACCTAAAGCAAATCCTGCTGCTACAGCTGCATCAATTGCATTTCCTCCCTCTTTTAAAACGTCCATCCCAATTTTACTTGCTTCATACTTACTTGTAGAAACTATTCCAACTTTCCCCTCTGCTCCTCTACCAGTTCTAATCATATTTCCATTCTCATCAAATGGTTTAAAATCAGCTTTTAAACTACTAAAAGAAAAAAACATTACTGCTACTGCTCCTAATAAATATCTTTTTTCCATAACCAACTCCCTTTTCATTTCTAACCATTTATACCTTATATATATCTCAATGTAAATATAACTTCCTTTTTTCTCTTTTTTCTCTTTTTTCTCATAAAAAAATAAACCCTCTTTGCTTAAACTAACATAACAATTGGGGTTTATTTTTCTATTTTAACTTGTACTCTTTTTTAGGTCTTCCAATCTTTCCATATATGTTGTTTAAAATAACTTTTTCTTCGTCTAACAGATAATTCATATATCTATTTACTGTTTTAGTAGCAACTCCAGTTAAATTAGAAATTTCATCTACATCTTTATATTCTTTTCTACTATTTAAGCACCCTAAAACTATATTAAGAGTATTTCTATCTATACCTTTGGGTAAAAAATTTTCACTTTTTAAACGTTTTTTATTATTTAGATGAACATTCACTCTTGAATAAAGATCTAACATTTTTATAGGTTTTATTGCAAAGTCATCTGCTCCAGCTTCAAAAAATCTTTCTGCTACAAACTCTTTTCCCTCCACCGTTAAAGCAACTATTGCCACTTCTTTATCTAATACTCTTATCAATTTTGTTCCCACGGCGCCATTTATATATGGCATATTGTAGTCTATCAAAATTATATCAAATTTTTTATTCTTTAGTATTTCTAAAGATCTTTCTACACTATTTGCAGTTTCTACACTCCATCCCTTGTATAAAAAAAATTCAGCTATTGCAAAACATATATCCTCTGAATCATCTATAATTAACATATTATTCCCCATACTCATCCCCCCTTAGAATAATATAAATTTTAGTTCCGTTTTTTATTCTTCTTACAAAATATATTTTCCCATCCATATCTTTTATAGTTTTAAAAACAAAAGCTAGTCCTTTTCCAGAAGAATTTTTTGTAGATACTCCCTCTTTTATTAACTCGTTTATATTATCGATATCAATTCCATCACCGCAATCATCTATTTGTAAAATCAATCGTTTTTTATAATCTTTAACCACTATATTTACAACAGATGAATTTGCCTCCCAAGAATTAACAATAAGATTTATTATTGCTCTTGATAATAAAATTCTATTTCCTTTTAGTTTATAATCTTTTTTTAAATAACTTTTATAAGTTATCGCTTCAGTATTTTTATGAACTGATAGAAATGAAAAAATAAATTTCATCATTTCCTCAACAACTATTGGTTTTTCAGATTTTACAGACAATATTTCACTAATCATAATATTTGTTTTTTCTATTGAATCTTCCATCTTCTTTAGATAATTTTTTTTTCTTTCATTTTCTTCTTGGAGAGTAAGTGTTTCTAATAGTGCACCTACCGAAAAAATTGGTGTTTTTAAATCATGAACTAGTTGCTGAACCTCTTTTAAATGTCTATTTTCCATTTCTGATCTAGATCTAGCAATTCTCTCCTCTTGACCCTTGAAAAAATGTAATAATAAAACTGAAAACAAAGTAAAAAAGCTGAAAAAACTAATACATATTAAAGTTACAATTACATCTGCCTCCATAAAATTTATCGCTTTATTTAAATCTGAAGTTATCTCTCCAACCCCTAAAACATTAAAGAATCTACTTACATCCAACCATTGCAGACCCACAATAAAAGATAAAAAAACTAGAGACTTCTCTAAATAAGTTATACTTTTTAAATCAAATTTTATATAATAACAAAACCATAACACTCCTAGAATACTTGTTTTTCCAACCGGAAGTTGAATGTCGTAAAAAAAATTTATTAAACTATAGGCTATAGGAATTATTGGAAGTATTAATAGTACTTTTTCAAAATTCCTTTTTTTTCCATTTTTTATAATCTCTATTGAATCAAAAAGTAAAAAAATTGCTATATACATTGGTATTGATCTCAATGTATTTAATATAACTAATTTTAACATTCCAATTAGGAGATATTCTTTATCCCATAATTCAAGTGCTTTAGTTATAGAATCATAAATTTTAAAATTCTGATGTGTTAAGAAAATAGGCAATACCATCCCAAAAAAAAGTATTGTTAAAACTAATTTTATTTTCTTCTTTTCTAATTTGACATCCACATACTCACCCCACTTTTCATACTTTATTATATCATTTTTTTTATTAATAGAACACTTTATTCTATATAAATAAAAAAAATTACAACTATTTTTATTAAATAGTTGTAACTCTTTTTAAATAACAATAACTTCACCTGAATTTATAGCTGAATATCCATCTA
>NZ_CAMTIK010000030.1 GCF_947072685.1 uncultured Cetobacterium sp.
GTGGCAGTTCACTAGTAAAAGCAATGGAAATACAGTTACTTATGTTTTTCAATTTCCCAGCTCATAATAGTTCTTATAACCACAATAAGTAAAACTAGAATGATGTTTTCAAAATCTCTAAGAATAATGGTGTCGATAATATCAGCTACAATTAAAAATTGGAGTCCTACGAGAATATATTTATCGAAACCATCTCTCATAAGTTTTTCTATTGGAGTATCATTTAAGTTGAAAAAAAGAGATTTTAAACTTTTAAAAAATCCAAATAAAATAACACCAATAGATAGAGCTGTAAAAAAGAAAGCTAACCAATGTAGAAAATTTTTGAAAATTTCCATTAACATATCTTGAAATGTAAGCAATATATACCCGTTTCCAAGTCGAAAAATGAAAACGGCCCCACCTCCTTCTGTTTAAATTTTCACCAATGTTAGTTTTCTAAACTTTGCTCTCCACCACCGTTAACGGAAATAATCTGTCCAGTGATCCATTTGGATAGAGGACTGGCAAGAAATAGTACGGTTAGAGCAATATCTTCGGGTTCTCCTAAAACTTTAAGAGGGGTATTTTTTAGCATTTGTTTTTCAAGTTCAGGAGTTAAAACTGAGGCAAGAGCTTTAGTTTTTATTGCTCCCGGCGCAATTGCATTTACTCTTATATTGGGACCTAAATCAACAGACATATATTTTGTAAGTTGATTGAGAGCCGCTTTTGAACTTCCATAAACACTCATATTATGGGTTTGCATCATACTTGACATAGAGCTGATATTGACAATAGAGCCGTACTCTCCGGCAATCATATGAGGAACACAAAGTTTTGAGAGTGTAAAAATACTAAAAAGATTTAATTCATAAATTTTTTGAATATACTCTTTAGAAAGATCCAAAAAATGTTCTTTTCCACCCCCACCCCCACCAGCATTATTGACTAAAATATTTATTCTTCCCATCTCTTTTAGAGTTTCTTTAACTAAATTGGTAAGTTCTTTTTCAGAAGTGACATCACATTTAATTCCTAGAGCTTTGACACCTTCTCCTCTTGCTTCAATAGCAGTATTGTCTGCATCGAGTTTATTTAAATCAGCACAGATAACATTTGCCCCAGCACGAGCTAGCATCAATGCTGATGCTTTACCGATACCATTACCAGCTCCGGTAATAATAGCAACCATCCCTCTTAAATTATAGTGATTTTCAATTTTAAACATAAAAGCACCTCCTAATTATTAACTTTATCTTCAAAAGAAATATGTAAATTCCTTTTAACAAAAAATAGTTAAAAGGAATTGTAAAGTTTCTTTTGAAAAATAGATCAAGAAAAAATTTAGGAGGTTTATTATGAATATAGGAATAATTGGAAATGGAATAGTTGGAAATACATTAGCCGATATATTTCATAAATTGGGACACCCAGTAGAGATAGGTGTCAGAAATTTAAAAGATGAGTATGAAAAAAAACATTATATAGAGTATGTTCAAATGGAAGATATAACAAAAGATAATGAGATTATAATAATTGCAGTTCCAGGAGATGTGTTAGAAAAAGTACTTTTAAAGATAAAAAATCCTGAAGGGAAGATCTTTATAGATCTAACAAACCCTATTGGTCCAGATTATACTCTCTTAAGAGGGAGATATACCTCTAACGGAGAATTAGCACAAGAGATTTTGAAAAGTTCGCATATTGTAAAAACGTTGAACACTTTAGGAGTAGAAAAGATTAAACATCCTTTAATAAGAGAAGAAAAACTAACAATGTTATTGGCAGGAAATAATAAAAATGCCAATAAAAAAGTAGAAGAGCTTTTATCAGAGATGGGATTTGATCCGATGCTTGTTGGTGATATTCATTTCTCAAGATATTTAGAACCGTTGGCGATGATTTGGATAGAGATGGTGAGAAGACAGGATAAATCTCCAGAAAATGGCTTGATATGGAAAAGATAATATGGAATTAAAAATAATAGGAGAGTAGTTTGATTCCAGACTACTCTCCTATTGTTTGTATGCTAAAATTTATATTCTAGACCAAGTGAAGCAGATATATTATATTCATCACTATTAAATAGTGAGTATATACCAAAATTTATATCCATGGCATCTCTAAGTTTTTTCTTAACGTTTAAATTAATTAGAGCAGAATCTTTTTTGCTGCTCAATCCTTGAAGAGTCATAGGAACATCTGGTGCAAAAGTAAAGTACCCATCATAATTTTTATAGTCTTTAAATCTATGGTACCATGATAGATTAGCATTAAAAGTATAATTATCCCATAAATATTCTCCTTTTATTCCGACTCTTGAAACAGGAGTAGAAAGAGTTGAACTATTTATATGCATAGCATAATGACTACCGATACCGTTGTAACTTTGGTTTTCAGTGTAGGAATCTCTTTTGTCCCACACATAATCAGCACCTATATATGGATAGAAGCTATAATTTTTAAAAGTATAATTTTTTCCAATTTCTCCACCAATTGAACTGACATAGGAGTTGAAATTAGCGTCGATAGATTTTTCTAGATTAAAATCATCTCTATCGGTAATATTTCTGGTTAGCTCATGTTTGTTATAACCAAATGTTCCTTGAAATGTTGTAACAAAGTTTTGTTTATGATAACTGATAGAAGGTGCAATATAAAAACTATTTATATTTTCATCACTGGATAGATTATCTTTGTAATCCAGTCTATCAGCGATGTAACCATATCCTATTCCCCATTGTAAATATTCGTTGATTGGGGTAATAGAGCCACCAACAACCCCAAAAGATTTATATGAATATTTTGGATTGGATGAATCGTTATTATAGTTACCATAAGAGGATAAAAGCTCAGCATATTGAGTACTTGTTTTAGCGTGTGTTCTATTCCAAGAATATTGTTGTTCTTTTATTTTTTGATTATTTAGAAATGGAATATTATTTCTAGGATAAAAATAAATAGATTCAGCAAATCCTCCTAAATGTTCTGTAAGGTGATCTGGAGGAATATATCCGGGTGTAATAACAGGGGATTTATCTAAAACAAGATAAAGAATATTATTCTCAACAATATAGTGCCCTCTCCAACCAGCAGCGATATTAACGATAGAGACATCTTTAATATCTTTATTTTCAACAGCTGTCATGGAGTCAATATATATAACGGGAACTTTTATAAAGTTATTATTGGTGACATAAACCGAATCAAGAGGTTTTTCAATGATAGTTCCATTATTAATAATATCTTTAGCTACGATAGTAGAAGTTGAAAATGTATTGATTCCAATTTGAAGAGTTAACGATTTCCCAGAATCAATTATTAAAGTTCCTTCAGCATCTTTAAAGGGAGGCGGATTAAACTCACCTCTTCCAATACCGCTATTTGTAGGTGGTGTTAAAGTTATATTTTCAGAAACAACCCAAGTTCCACTTTGAATATCAATATTAGAAAAATTATTTACAGGGAAATTTATTTTTCCAACCTGTTTATTATTTAAATCAGATTCAACAAGTACCAATGTGTTTGTTCCCTTATTTCCTTCGACAATTCCGGATATATTAGAGGATGTTCCAAGTGTTAACAAAGAATCATTTCCACCTAAATAGATAGCATAGCCATTATTTTGAATAGTTCCATGATTTGTAAAACTAGAGGTATTACTAACATAAACAGAGTAGTTACCACTGTTTTTTATAGTTCCATAGTTTGTGGCTATTGAATTGTTAGTTAAGTACAGTCCGTAGTTACCATTGTTTTGAATAACTCCATTTTTATTATTTGTAAAAACGGAGTTGTAAACTCTAACACCGTAATTTTTTAGATTTTTAATAAGACCGTTATTAACCCCTACACTTCCATTATCTAAATAAAATCCAAAATTACCACCATTTTCAATAGTCCCATCATTAACTAAATTTTTTGAGTTTTGCCCATAAAATCCATAATCTCCTTGATTAGAGATAATTCCATCACTGGCATTTAGAACTTTATTAGAGGTGTTATAAACAATTAACCCATAATTCCCCTTGTTTTGAATAGTTCCAGAATTTGTGACGTTTCCTGGAGTAATCCCGTATAGTCCATAATTACCATTGTTAGAAATAATGCTATTATTTACGACATTCTCACCAGTTTGTATTCGATAGCCATAGTCTCCATCTGTGTTAATAGGCGAATTTATGAAAGTATCTGTAGAATATGACTGTAAAGTTAAACCTAAAAAGAGTATGTAAAGATTGAATTTATTCATATTTAGAGCTCCTCCTTTATTTTTTTTCAAGCATCTCTGGATAAGGCCAAGTGGTCATACCTTCGCTTGCATTATAAATTTTTTTAAATCCATTGTCAGAAAGAATAGCGGCAGCCTTTTTAGAACGTCCCCCCACAGCACAAAAAGTTATGTACGGGCTATCTTTATCCAATTCGTTTAATCTGTTTTCTAATTCTGGAAGAGGAATGTTTTTAGCTCCTTTTATAATTCCAGTTTTTTGAATTTCATCAGGATTACGTACATCTATGAGAGTTGCTTTGTTCTCATCTAAAATTTTTTTTACTTCGGAAAGAGGTATGGTTTCATAACTTCCCTCAACATTATTAAATGACGAATACAATGTTTTTTGAATATTATCTTTTAATCCTTGTGAAATCAAAATGTTATTAGTTTTAGAAAAAACTGTCACAGAAAAAATTAAAAAAATAAAGATTAATTTTTTTTCCATCATAAAATACCTCCTAATTTGTTTACTTTTTTGAAATAAGTCCTTTGATTCCACCAGATATTAGAAGAGTGGTATCTTTTAAAATATTTGGTAGATTGAATGGGCCTGAATAGGCGATATATCTAGCTTCCCATTCAGGATTAAATTTATCTTTAAATGCCCGAAGCCCTTTAAAGTTATAAAAGTGTTCACCGTGAGAAAAAATAACATTTTCAATTTTATTCCAAAAGGATGCTGTATGATCTTCAATGCCAGCAAGTGGAGCCATTCCAAGTCTAAATTTTTTGTAGCCTAAATCTTTACCATATTTCATAGCACAGATAAAAAAATAATCCATTGTACCATTGACAGCTTCATTTTTATACCTCATTAAATCTAAAGATATCTCTTCATAGGTAGAGGTTTTTAATATATTTCCAAAAGCAATAATTTTATTTTCTTTTTTTATAACTCCAATAGGAAAAAGTGAGATATATTCTTTTGTAAATTTTCCTAGAGAAAACCCTTTTTCTTTAGCGTTTTTATCTAAGAGCCATTCATCAGAAATATTTTTGAGTTCATCAATAATTAGAGGAACATTTTCGACCGCAATAACCTCAAATGAGTAACCAAGTTTTTCTAATTTGTTAAAAGCATATCTGAAGTTTCTTCCCTCGTGACCATCTAATGTAAATTTTTCAAGATCAACTTTTGCATATTCTCCAATTTTTAAAAAACTTAATCCGATATCTAAAAAATAGTTTAGATATTCTTTGCTAATTTCATAAAAAACAGTTTCTTTTTTATTTTTTCTACAAAAATTATGAAATTTCCAAATACACTCCTTAAACGTAGATATATCTCCAATAGGTTCGCCCATAGCAATAAAAGATTTTCCACTCTTTCCAAACATGATAAAAGACTTTTCACTATCATCAAATAGGATGTTTTTATCACCGAGTAAAGCTAAATAAGAGTCTGTTGTATTTGATATAGAGATACAATTTTTTATAATATCATCGCTTGATTTAGCAGAGGTCGAATGCTGAAGTTGTTGTTTGTTTTTAAAAACCAAATGGAATATGCCAAACAAAATAAAAGCGACAATTAGAGGGATGAAAAAATAAGAAACTCTATAGATGAGCAAAGCTCCAATGATTTTATCCGATGTGTATATATTTGATAAAAGAGTTAAAAAAATCAAATCAAAAACACCAATTCCACCAGGGACATTGCTGATGAAACCTAAAATTTGGGCTATTATAAATATTGATAAGAAATGAAAAAAGTCTATTCTGTTATGTGGTGGTAGCGCAAAATAAAGAACTAGACTTAAAGCAATCCAATCTCCCAAAGCT
The DNA here is from genome assembly GCF_947072685.1 of uncultured Cetobacterium sp. GTDB lineage: Bacteria > Fusobacteriota > Fusobacteriia > Fusobacteriales > Fusobacteriaceae > Cetobacterium_A. Next base: position 6,041 of record NZ_CAMTIK010000030.1, read on the forward strand.
AATAGAATTCTTTGAATAAAAATAGTGTTAAAATACCCTTGTTTTTTAACAATAACTCCTGTAAAAATAACTGCACCTATAAGAAGAATAAATCCAATAGGGAGCGTGGATGTAAATGGAAGTTTTATAGGTAATTTTAGATGGGTTAAAGGTAGAGGAAAAAGTGTTAAAAAAATACCACCTATCCAAAATAAACCTAACCAAAAAGTTGTGTAACAAAAAATTACAATATTCATAATTATTTTATAAGGTACATTCCAAAGGGAGTAAAGGTTGAGCCTTATTCCAGATGCAGTAACTCCAGATAAACCAATTGAATTAGCAAATGCAAAGCTTATAAAAGAAACAAACATTGATTTTTTTTTTGAAAAAGTATATTTTTCATTTTTGAAAGCAAGAATGTCAAATCCAGTTAATAGAAAATAATCTAAGAAAACAAAAAATATAATTAAAAAAACAGCCCAAGAAGGTATAGCTATGACTGATAGTTTCAGTTCGGCAAAAGTATATCTTTTTAATTCTTTATGAATAAAAAAGATCGCAGCTAAAAAAATAATAAACTCAATCATTATTTTTAAAGGGGTTATAAATTTTTTAAAATATAATTTAATAGTGTCCATCTTCATACGATCAACCTATAAAGATTGGAGTGTCAATATTTTCTAATAAATTTAAACCGGTTCTATTAGTTATTTTTTCAAGGAAGAATGATCTACTTAAATTTCCCATTATAACTAGACTTGATTTTCCTAGAGCAAAATAAAAATTTGATATTGTATCATCTTTTGAATTGAAATTTATTAACTCTCCATTTATACCCTTATTTTTAAGAAGCTCTAATAGATGGTGTTTTTCATAGTCACAATTCCAAGTTAATACGTGAATATTTTCAATTGTGGAACTAGAAAAAAGATTGATAAAATTATAAACACTTTTATTAATTTTGACTCCATCATTTGAAACGATAGATATATTGTCAAAAGAAAGAGGCTTATTTCTAAGGATTATAAGAGGTCTATAAAGAATTTTTAAAAGCTCTAAAAAAAGTTCGTTAAGAGATAGACCTTCTTCTAACATGATAAGATCGGCTGTTTTTAAAAATGTTTTTATAGTTTCAGCGCTGACCTCTGATCGAACAATAAGCTCATCATTAATGCCGTTTTCTAGAAAAGCTTTTTTTACTTTTAAAATGAAATCATCTTCTATTTCATTTAGAAGTTCAGTTGCACTTCCTGAATTTACAATTGTTTCTCGAATGGGGGTTCTATAAGTAATATCTCTTATATACAGCGGAATAATATTAAAACCGAATTTTTTTTTTAAACACAGATAACTTTTAATAGTTAAATTTAAATCGGTATTATTTTTAAATAATACAAGTACTTTTTTCATAATGTAATCCCTCCAATAAAAATATAGTTATTATTTAGATTATTCATTTGAAAATTTATTTATCCTTTTATTAAATAAATTTATTTAAAAGGAAGTTAAAAAAATAAGTGTAAAATGTATTTAAGATAAAAATGAGGTGATAAAAATGTTAGATTTTTTTACTTTTAAAAAAATCCAAATAATATTAAAAAAAATATCTGAAAATATTAGATTTTTATTTGAACAAGAACAGGGAAGAAATGAGTTTTGTAAAATTTGTGGGAAAAGTGTTCCTAGTAGTAATTTTGAAATTCAATTTCAAGATGAAGATAGATTGGAAAGTAGATGTCTATATTGTAATAAAACATTCATAAAAGCTAGGGAAAAAATACTGAAGTGAGTCACAACTGCCCTAATAGAGGAGAAGGCTTTCTTAGGGCAGTTTGATAAAAAGGTGCGAATTCGCACCTCAAATTTTAATTTTCTTTTTTTAAATCAATAAGATGTTTAATCATTAAATCATATCGGGCAGGAAATTTTTTATTTCCATTTCCTAAATATTTTTTCATGAGATCAAGATTTTCAATTTCAAAAAACTCTTTTAAATTTTTAATATTATTTTCATGAAGGAGTGTGATAATCTTAGGACTTATGGCTTGAGAGAATGTAACATTAAATTTATTATTTAAATATTTTCTTAAAGAGGTTGAGTTTATTTCAATCTGTTCTAAGTTGTTATCTGCGATTGTAGTAGCAACCTTTTTTTCATATTCAGTTATCTCTTTTGAAATACTTTCAAACTCTCTGTCGGCAATTTCTAAAAACCCAGCTAAAAGCTTAAATCTTCTTCTTATATCAGGTGGAAGTTGACCACTGAATTTATAGTTTTTATCGTGCTCTACCTCTGCCCAAGCATGTTGGAGTATTGTCCTAACTTGTATTTCAAATTTCAAATCACGAAAACGCTCGAATTCTGGAAGAGTTAGAAGAGATTCCGGAAGAGTTGCAACTAGATGGATTGATTTGTATCCAACCTTATCCTCTCCTAAATTTTCACTTTTATCTTCACTTTTACTTTCATCTATAATGAAAGTATGACGCAAAAAATTTTCAACGATTTTGGTTTCACTTTCAAGAAAAGTAATTACTCTAATTCCACATAGGTCAGTAGCATAGTCAAGAGTTGGGTATCCTTTTCTTTCTAATTTTTTTTGAAAGCTCTCTCTAGTTTTAGCTCTACTAGAGATAGACTGATATGTAATTTTTTCTTTTTCAAAAACTTGTTTAAGAAAGCGTTCTAAACGTTTTCCCATTTTTCTATAATTTTCTCTATTTTTTTTATAATAATTTATAAGTTGTAGTTGTATCAGATTGCTATTAGCCATAAAATCACACCCTTAAAATAGTTATTACCAGTATTATATATTATATCCAAAAAAAATAAAAATCTTTTTTTTTTTGAAAAAATACTTGTTTTTTATAAAAGTTAGTGCTAAAATGACTGAAATACTAAAAAAGGAGGCGTGTTATGAATAGCTTTAAATTAAATATATTAAAAAATAACATAGCTTCAAATAGTTCAGTTTTATTTTGGTGGTGGCCCTAGAGGTTTGTAGATTCTTTTATGAAGATACGAACTTATTTTAACGTGGTTAAAAACTTAAAAATAAGAGCTGTATCTATAGATTAAATTGAAAAAATATTTATTCCACAGATATATTCTGTGGAATTTTTTTTTAGATAAATTAGGAGGTGTAAGCGTGAAAGACAAAAGAGAAAAGTTTAGTAACAAAATGGGGTTTATTTTATCGTGTGTAGGAGCAGCAATAGGACTTGGAAATATCTGGCTTTTTTCTTGGAAGTTAGGAACATATGGAGGAGGAGCATTTTTAATTCCTTATTTTATATTTATGGCGTTATTTGCATATGTAGGTTTAGTTGGTGAGATATCTTTTGGAAGAATGATGAAAAAAGGTGTTTTAGGCGTAGGAGAGCTTATGAAGGAAAAAAACATTCCATTGGCTAAGATACTACCTCTGATTCCAATTATTTCTGTTGCGGGAATATTTACATTTTATGTAATTGTTTTTGGATGGATATTAAAGTATTTTGTAGCATACTTGTTGGTGGATATGAAAAGTCTTAATTATGAACAATACTTTAACTCTTTTGCAGGGAGTGGAGAATCTATATTTTGGCACTTTATAGCTGTTTTAATAAGTATCTTAGTAATCTCATTAGGTGTGATAAAAGGAATAGAAAAAATTAACAAGATAGTTATGCCTTTAATGTTTGCTATTTTTTTAGGATTAATGATAAGATCATTGACATTACCAGGTGCATATGAAGGGATAAAATTTTTGTTATACCCTAAGTGGGAATTGTTGTTAAATCCTACAACTTGGGTAATGGCTTTAGGGCAAGCATTTTTTACTGTGGGAGTAAGTGGATCGGCACTGTTAGTCTATGGGAGTTATCTAGATAAAGACGTGGATATATCAACAAGTGTTGTACATACGTGTTTATTGGACACTTTGGCAGCTTTGATGGCGGGATTTATAATTATTCCAGCAGCATTTGCCTTTGGATTTAGTCCTGGTGCAGGTCCAAGTTTACTTTTCATAACTTTACCAGCAGTATTTAGCAATATGGTAGGGGGAAAAATTTTAGGAGTAATATTTTTCTTAAGTATTATATTTGCAGCTATATCTTCAGCAATAAATCAATTAGAAGTACCAGTAGAAGCGTTTATGCAAAAATTTAATATTTCTAGAAAAAAATCGAGTATAATAGTTGGTTTATTCTTATTTGTATTAGGGATTCCATTGGACTTAAATATGGCAATTTTTGGAAAATTTGCAGATATAATGACAATTTATTTGATCCCCCTGGGAGCTATTATAGTTTTAGGATTCTATTTTTATTGTATTGACTCAAAATTAATAGTTGAAGAGATCAATAGTGGTTCTAATTATAAGATAGGCAAAAAAATTATTGTGGTGGGTAAATATATATTTGTTCCAGGAGTTCTAGTAATTTTAATTTTAGGTGTTCTTTATGGTGGAATAGGGTAAGAAATAAAAGAGATTGCTAATCTAAATTAAGCAATCTCTTTTATCGTTATTTTAAATTTTAGTCTATTAAAAATAAATTATTAAATAAAAATAAAAAAAGTGTTGACAAAAAATGTGAAATAATGTACAATAACTATATAAACAACTTAAACAAGTCGCGGGGTAGAGCAGTTGGCAGCTCGTCGGGCTCATAACCCGAAGGTCGTTGGTTCGAATCCAGCCCCCGCCACCAAAAAGCTTTTAAAGCTAGGATAGATTCCTAGCTTTTTTTTATATATTAAAAAGATAAAAAAACAGGAGATTCCCAAACCTAACGGTATAGAAATCTCCTGTTCTTTAGCTATTTTTCACTTTCTCTAATCTACTAGAGTAGTTACTGTATTGTTTTAAAAGTTAGTTTTTTTTGCAATCTTAGGGAAAATAAATCCTAATCCAACTAAAAGTATTGGAGTTAAAATATTTAATGTTATTTGGAAGAACCATTCAGAACTAAACATTTGAATGTTTTTAGGGAAGATTCCCATTAAACAAGCAAAAGCTGTAAATCCAAAACACCAAACTCCTACTAGTGTCGCAATTTTATCGTTTTTTATAAATTTAAATGAAGATCCCGTGTTCAGAGATTTGTTTTTTACAAGTCCTCTAAGTCCTATATATGCAAGGAAAACCCAAAGGTATCTTAAAGGCATAACGATAGAATTTAAATCTAAAAGCCAGTTGTAAAGGTTGTTCATATCTCCAATTCCAAGAGCAGGAATTATAATCAATATACCAACAAGTACTGCAGTTAACTTATAACCGTTGATTGGTGCACCAAATTTATTTGTCTTAGTGAATGATTTAGGGATATAATTTTTATCTCCTTCTCCAATTAATATTTTAAGTGGAGCATCAATAGAGAACATTAAACCAGATATTTGTCCCAGCGTATTAGCAATAGCATATAAAATCATAAGAAGATTCCCAACTCCATAATATTCTCCTAAAAGTTTAAATGCGTAGTATTGTCCGTTCATCTTAAGATCTGGAGGAAGGTTTCCACTATTAAACATAATACCCATAGCAAAAGATCCAAGAAGTGCTGACATTCCAACCATAATAGCAAGAGCTAACATCCCTTTAGGGAAGTTTTTTGAAGGGTTTTCAATATCTTTAACATAAGGAGATATTTTTTCACAACCACCAACAGCGAAAACTAGCATTGAAATTGTAGTAAAGTAAGCAAAATCAAATTTAGGCATAAAAGTTTTAAAGTTCCATACTTCAGTTGCAGACCTTGCTCCTACGATAGATGGGGCAGCAACAGTTAGCAGAATGTATAAAATACCCATAAAGAACATTGATGTTCCGGCAACAGCTCCAATTCTTTTTAGAGAGTTAACACCTTTAGAAGAAAGCCAAAGAAAGAATATAAAAATTCCGAGTACAATACTTTGTAAAAATAGAGGGTTTATTGTTTTTATAACACTCCCATCTTGGAATACAACCCAGCTTAATGCAACAAGTGCACTCTGTGGTTTTTGTGCAAGATAAGGGATATGAACAACCCAATAAGTCCAACCTGCTAAATAGGCAATCATGGGACCATAAGTAGAATTGATCCAACTTGAAACACCACCTGATTTATGGTCAAAAACAGATCCCATCTCACCAACCATAAGTGTGTATGGCAAAAAATATAAAGACAGGATTAGAATCCATGAAACGACTACTGTAAGTCCTTGATTTGCATAATTGTTAACAACATTTCCAAATCCCCAAACCACAGTGAATCCCATCATTGCTAGCATATGCCAGTTTAATTTTTTCGATTTCATAAAATTATTACTCCTTTTTAAGTTATTTATTTCACTTATTCAGTAACATATTTTACATTAAAATATATATAAAATCAAATAAATTTTTGTTATGTATGTGAAATGGAAAATAATTTGCAAAAAAATAAACTACAAATATGTTTCATAAAAAAATGAAATAGATTAATAATTGAACAAAATAAATTTTAAGTATACAATAGTTATATAAAAAATGATAAGGGGGATAGGATGACTATCAAAAATAAAATTAGTGCATGGGAATTTTTTCAAAGTTTAGGTAAAACTTTTATGTTGCCAGTAGCTTTACTAGCTGCGATGGGGATATTGTTAGGAATAGGAGCTGCTTTTACAGGAGGAACAACAATAGAGATGTTCCCATTTCTAGGAAACTCTTTTTTACAGATGATGTTTAACTTTATGATTAAAATAAGTTTAGTAGCATTTTCATTTTTACCATTGATGTTTGCTGTGGCAATTCCTCTGGGAATGGCAAGGGAAAATAAAGAGATTGCAGCTTTTGCAGGATTAATTGGATACATATCTATGCAGTTGGGAACAAATTTTTATTTGACAGAAAAAGGATTGTTAAAAATAGCAGACACAAAGATGATAATGGGAATTCAGAGTATTGATACCGGTGCATTGGGAGCTTTGATCTGTGGGGTTTTAGTTTTCTTTATTCACGAAAAATTTCAAAACATAGAATTACCAGATGCTTTTTCATTCTTTGGTGGAACTAGATTTGTTGCCATAGCAACAGTTTTGATAATGTCTGTTGTAGGATTAGGAGTACCAATGATTTGGCCTTTCTTTGCAGCAGGAATAAATAAAGTTGGTTCGGTAATTCAAGGCGCAGGAATATTTGGTCCATTTCTTTTTGGAGCAGGTGAAAGATTACTCCTACCATTTGGACTTCACCATATTTTAGTTGCCACAATAAGATTTACGGAAGCAGGTGGAACATATGTAACTGAAGCTGGAGATTCAATTCACGGTGCTTTAAATATATTTTATAATCAGTTTGCAATGGGGCCAGAGTATGTTTCGCCTGAAGTAACTAAATTTTTATCTCAAGGTAAAATGCCGACATTTATGTTTGGATTAGCAGGAGCAGCACTAGCTATATATAAGTCAGCTTTTTTAGAAAATAGGAACAAAATAAAAGGGCTTTTAGTTTCAGCAGTGGTTGCATCAGCAGTGGGAGGAATAACAGAACCGATTGAATTTATATTTTTATTTATAGCGCCAGTTCTATATGTTTTTCATGCTTTTATGACTGGATTAGGATTTATGATAATGGGTATTTTGAAGGTTATTATAGGAAATACGGATGGAAATATAATAGATTTCTTTATATTTGGAGTATTTCAGGGTCTATGGACAAAATGGTTTTACATTATTCCTGTAGGAATAGCTTGGTTTGCAATATATTACTTTGTGTTTAAATGGTATATTGAAAAATATGATATACCTACACCAGGAAGAGACAATTCAGTTCAAGCAAAAGAAGCAGTTGAAAGTGGAGATATAGCAGGGTATACTGCGAAAATAATGCTAGAGGCATTGGGTGGAAAAGAAAATATAGTAAATCTTGATAACTGTATAACAAGATTGAGATTGGTTGTTAAAGATGCAGATTTAGTAGATGTTGAAACTGTTAAGTCGGCAGGAGCAGTTAATGTTATAAAATTAAATAGTACAAATGTACAAGTAATTATAGGACCAAAAGTTCAAGTGTTAAAAAAGCAACTACAAAAATTGATATAATAAGAATCTATGGGGAGAAAAAATTCTCTCCATTTTTTTAAAAACAAGGAGGAAAAATGAGTTTTGATGAAATTATAAATAGGAGAGGGACCTATTCTACACAATGGGATTATATAGAGGATAGATTTGGAGAAGGAACGAAGGATTTAACTCCATTTTCAATTTCAGATACAGATTTTAAATCTCCACAGCCAATACTGGATGCTATTTTACAAAGGACAGGGCATGGAATTTTTGGATATTCTCGTTGGAATCATGACGATTATAAAAATTCTATTCAGAAATGGTATCAGACAAGATATAAGACTACTATTGAGAAAGATTGGATAGTTTATAGTCCAAGTGTTATTTACAGTATTTCGACTCTGTTAGAGCGTTTGATAGGATTGGGTGGAAAAGTAATGACGCATACACCTAGATATGATGGATTTACTAAAATTTTAAAACCGTTTAATCTTTATGAAGTAGAATTAAAAGAGGATGAAGATGGAGTTTACAGAACGGATTTTTTTAAAATAGAGGATGGGTTTAAAGATGGAGTAAAAATATTTTTATTATGTAATCCAGAAAATCCAACAGGGAAAATTTGGAGTTACTTTGAACTAGAAAAGTTAATAGGACTCTGTGAAAAGTATGATGTCATATTATTATCAGATGATATACATATGGATATAGCAAGAAAGGAGGTTACTCCTATTCTAAAAATCAATTCGAAGAGATGTGTGATTGTATCCTCAGCTTCCAAAACATTTAATACCCCAGCTCTAGGAGGATCGTATGCGTTGATTCCTATGCAAGAAATAAGGGATATATTCATAGAGCATATAAAGGAAAGAGATTCTGTAGCTTCGCCAACTATATTTGGAGTTATTTCAACAATAACAGCGTATAATAGTTGTGGGGAATGGGTGGATGAATTAAATAAATATTTAACAAAGAGCTGTGAATATGTAGTCAATGAGTTGGATGGCTATAAAGGATTAAAAGTAAAAATTCCAGAGGCAACATATTTAATGTGGATAGATTTTAAAGATACGAATATAAAATTAGAAGATTTGAAAAGAGCTTTGATTGAAGTTGGAAAAGTAGCAGTTATGTCGGGTGAAAACTATGGAGATTCTTATAAACTTAGATTAAATATTGGATGTCCTTTAGAAAAAGTAAAAATAGGTGTAGAAGGAATTAAAAGATCTGTTGAAAAATTATGCAAGTAAAGTTATAATACTTTTAGGTGATATCAATATGAGTTTAAAAAGAAAAGATTTAGAAGTATTATTTTTATTGAAAAATGGACCTAAAACAATGGATCAAATTTTTTTAGAGATAGGTATGAGCGAGAGAAATTTAAGATATATAATTGAGAACATAAATTTTTACTTGAAAAAATTTTTAAATAAAGAGATAAAAAAAACTAAAAAAAAACTATCAATAACTTTAAGTGATGAGGAAGTTGATAGTTTTTTTGATGATGTTTATAAAGGGCACTATGTTTTAAGCCAAGAAGAGAGAGTTGAGTATATATTTTTAATGTTTTTATTTTTAAAAGATATAAACTTGAATTTTATAGTTAAAAATCTTGAAATAACAAGATCAACTTTAAAAAAAGATATTGATGTTTTAAATATAAAATTAGAGAAATATGATTTAAAATTAGAAGCTATTAAAAATAAATTTTCCATAATAGGAAATGAAAAAAAATATAGGCATCTAAAAACTTTGAAAATTCTTGAAATAACCAATGAAAATTCATATGAAAAAAAATGGATAGATAAACAGGCATTGATGAAAGACTTGAAATTGTCAGAAAAATTTAAAATAAAAGAGTGTATAGATGAGATAGAAGCTATGTTTAAGGTATCTTTTACTAAGGAGTTTAAAAACCTTATTTTCTTATTTTTAGTTGTGTCTTTTGAAAGAATTAGTGAGTGTAAAATTATAGATAGGAAGGCGAATTATAAATTTTTAATAGAAACGCCTTATTATGAGATAGTTTCTCTTAAGTTAAGAGATTATATACCTGAGAGTTTAAAATATGAGCTTGTTCATCTCACAGAATATTTTATAAGTGGTGGAGTAAAAGAGAATATCAAAGAAGTAAAAGAGTGTGTAGAAAAATTTGTGGATGGCTTGATAAAAAAAATAAAGAGTAATATTTTATGGGAGATAGACTATGTGGAGTTGAGAGAAAGATTAATCAATTATCTTATCCCCGCAATATATCGACTTAGAAATAATTTTAGCTTGGGAAATTTAGGCGAAAAATGTGATCTTTACAAAATAATAGAACATTATTGTTTAGAAGAGAATAATTTACCAGAAAAATTAAGAGAAAATGAAATCTATCATATTACACAAGAGATTTTATTTGAAATTGAGAAAGAAAAGAACAAAATAATTAGTTTGAAAAAACTTTTATTAATAATAGAAAAAAATTGTGAGATAGTTGATAGAGATGCTTTGACAAGGGATTTATTAAATCAATATGAAAAATTGTTAAAAAATGATCTTTAAAGTATGAATATAAGATATCTAAAAGCTTTGTAATTTCTAGCTTTCTATGGTATTATTTAAATAGAGAAAAAAATATTCTGTATTTAAGGCAACTCAATAGTGCTTTATTTTAAATTTTCTTTTTACTTTCTATTGAGAAAAGGTAACAAATGTAGTTTAAAATGAATCTTGGAGGTATTGCTGTGGGAGATGTAGTAGAGTTAGAATTTAAAGGATATCGTAGAGAGATGGCTAAGGAAAAGACACCTTTATATACGTCAGGTGTGTTTTGTGTTTATAGAGCAGCTTATAATTCTGAAAGAAATAGTGTGAAACTTCGTGAAATAATATATATAGGCGAGGGAGAGAATGTAAGAGACGCAATAGTGAACAATGAGATGCTTGAAGTGTGGAAAAAGCATTTAAAAACAGGTGAAGAGCTATGTTATTCGTATGTAGCTGTAGGAGAAGACCTTAGAAAAAGAATAGAGGCAGCATTAATATATAAACATAAACCAGTTTTAAACGGAAACTACAAAAGAGATTTTCCTTTTGAAACAATATCGGTAGCGACAAAAGGAAAAAATGCTTTATTGATGACAACGTTTAGAGCGGAAACAAGATAGATTAAAAAGAAGGCTTCTTTGAAGTCTTTTTTTGTTCATGTAGAATATTGGTCCTATAATATTTAGAATATAAAAATAAAAAATGAAGGAAATTTAAATTTCCTTCATTTTTTACTACAATGCTAAAGTATATATTTCTAAAACATCTTTATAGTCCAGTTTTTTCATACAACCAATAGGTCCATTTTTAGTAACACCAGATGCCATATCTTCAAATTTAGAACTATCTATTCCAATATCTGTTAAGGTCACAGGGATATCTAAAGAATTGAAGAACTCTCTAGTTTTATGGATAGCGATTCGAGCTACGTCAAAGTCATTATCCCCCGAAATACCCCACACATTATTGGCATAATCAACAAATCTGTGAACATTTGTAGTATCTAAAACATATTCCATCCAAAAAGGAGTTAAAATTCCAAGCCCTATTCCGTGTGTTATATCATATTTAGCACTCAGTTCGTGTTCCATCTGATGAGTAGCCCAGTCAGTAGATTCTTTTCCTAGCGATGTAAGACCATTTAATGCCAATGAACCAGTCCACATTATATTAGCTCTAGCTTCATAGTCAGTTGGATTTTCAAACGCTATTGGGCCATAATAAATAACTGTTTTTAAAAGCCCTTCCATAATTCTTGATTGAAGAAAACCATTTTTATCTGGTGAAAAATATTGTTCAAATATATGGCTCATAATATCAACAACTCCAGATGCAGTTTGATATTTACTAACTGAAAAAGTATATGTAGGATCCAATATTGAAAAAACAGGTCTCAAGATATAGTGCCCCATACCCAATTTTAAGTTTTCTTTCATATTTGAAATGACACTGTTCCCATTCATTTCACTGCCAGTTGCAGCAAGCGTTAAGACAGAAGCTACTGGTAAGGCTTCTTTCAAATTCTCATATCTTTTTTCAACATAGATATCGTTCCAAATATCACCGTGATATTTAGCCTGCGCTGCTATAGCTTTAGCGCAATCTATTGTACTGCCACCACCAACAGCTAAAACAAGTTCTAAGTTATGTTTTCTACAAAGATCAGCTCCAATTCGAACTGTTTCTATTCTTGGATTTGGATCAACTCCAGCTAGTTCAATAATCTCAATACTTTCTAAATTTAAGTATTTAATAACTTCATCATATAGACCACTTTTTTTTATGCTATTTTTGCCATAAATAAGTAAAATTTTTGAGGCATGTTTTTTAACTTCAACTCCTATATTGGAAATTTGACCACTTCCAAATAAAATCCTAGTGGGAATATCATAAATAAAATTTTTCATTTTGTTCCTCCTTTTAAAAGCTTGATAGAATTTTTATTTTTTTCAATAGTGTTACTTTTGATATATTGAGCAATAATTCTAGTTAAATTACGATAGCTTATATTCAAACGGCTGGAAAGTTCATCTAAAGATTTAAAAGTTATTTCTCCACCATTATCTTCAATATACTTTGAAAATATATCTTTTGCTTTTAGAGTGCTTTTATAAAATATTGCTCGATTGGTATTTAAAAGTTTTTTGTTGCCTTCAAGAGCTAAGAATTTCCAAAAATTGATGTTGTTAATAAGATATTCATTTGCTATTTGAAATGGTAAAAGAATGACAACGACATCGCTTTTAGCGATAACATCAAATAGAACTTCCTCTTTGTTTATATATTCAATATCACCAAAAATTTCAAGCGGTTTTAAAATGTTTAAACACACTTGATTTCCATTATCTAAAATACATGAAACCTCAACAGTTCCTTGCACAATAAAGTAGATACTGTTGGCTCCTTTATGCGCTTCTAATATGTACTCCCCTTTTCTATAATGTTTTATCAAAATTTTCTTTTGAACATCTTTTGTTAAAATTTCATTTAAATTGTACATATCGATAAATCTTTTGATTAAATTCATAAATTTCCTCTCTTTAGGACAGTTGTCCTATCTATTGTATAATAATTTATATATCATAAAATTGTAGAAAAAGCTAGAAAAATATTCCTAAAATTAAAAAAAATAAAGAGGTGGATTATGAGAGCGGTAGATATTATTCAAAAAAAGAGAGATAAAATAGAGCTAACATCTGGAGAGATGAGTTTCTTTTTAAACGAATACCTTGCAAATAGAATTCCTGATTATCAGGTATCATCATTTTTAATGGCAGTATATTTCAATGGAATGACTAAGCAGGAGTTAAAGACATTTACAGAGCTTATGATGAATAGTGGAGAAGTTATTAAATTTGATGGAATTAAGAAGTTTTTAATAGATAAACATTCCACTGGTGGTGTTGGTGATAAAACGACAATAGCTTTAGCAGGTCTATTTGCAGCTTTTGATATAGGAACAGCTAAATTGTCAGGAAGAGGTTTAGGGCATACAGGTGGAACGATAGATAAGTTTGAGGCTATCCCAGGATTTGTATTTCCAGAAACAAGAGATGAGTTAGTAAATATGGTAAATAAAGTTGGAACAGGAATTATGGGTTACTCAGATACGATTGTTCCATTAGATAAAAAGCTATATTCTCTTAGAGATGTAACTGCTACAGTTTCAAGTATACCATTAATTGCAAGTTCAATAATGAGTAAAAAACTAGCGGTATATGCTGATGGAATTATTTTAGATGTTAAAGTTGGATCAGGAGCATTTATGAAAAATCTTGATACAGCTAGAGAATTAGCAAAAACAATGATAGATATAGGAGATTCTTTTGATAGAAAAGTAGTGACACTACTTACGGATATGGACCAACCATTAGGCTTTGCAGTTGGAAATTCAAATGAAATTATTGAAGCGATTGAAACATTGAAAGGAAGAGGACCTGAAGATTTTACAGAGTTAGTTGAAACAATTGTAGCAGTGGCACTTCAAATTAAAGGGGATGTAAAGACTTTAGAAGAAGGAAAGGTAAAGGTTGCAGAAGCTATTGAAACAGGAAAAGCTATTCAACATTTAAAAGACTTTATTGAAGCAGCCGGAGGAAATCCCAATCTTGTAGATGACTATTCACTGTTACCAAAGCATAAATTTGAATTAGAATTTAAAGCAAAAAAATCTGGTTGGATTTCAAAAATTGAAGCGGAAGAGATAGGTAAAGCAGCTATGGTTTTAGGGGCTGGAAGAGCTACTAAAGATGATGTGATCGACCATTCTGTTGGAGTTCTTTTAACAAAAAAAGTTGGAGATTACATTGAAGCTGGAGAAACTTTAGCTATTGTTCAATATAATGATAAAAATTTAGAGTCATCAATTAAATTTTTAGAAAGTGCTTATACTGTTTCAAATGAAAAAGTTGAAAAAAATAAAGTTATTCTAGAAATTTTATCAAATATTAAGTTATAATAGAGTATACAAAAATTAGGAGGAAATAGAAATGAATTTAAGCAAATATATTGACCATACAGTATTAAAGGCTACGACAGAGCCAAAGGATATAATAAAACTTTGCTCTGAAGCTAAAGAATATGATTTCTTTTCAGTTTGTGTGAATGGATGTTATGTAAAGCTTGCTAAAAAAGAGTTAGAGGGATCAAATGTTAAAGTTTGTGCTGTTATAGGATTTCCATTAGGAGCTATGTCTACAGCATCAAAAGTTTTTGAAGCAAAAACATGTATTGAAGATGGAGCTTCTGAAATTGATATGGTTATCAACGTAGGTATGTTAAAAGCTGGAGAAACTGACTATGTTAGAGATGAAATTGCTGCTATAAAGAAAGTAATAGGTGCAAATGTTTTAAAAGTTATTATAGAAAATTGCTACTTAACAGATGAGGAAAAAAAGATAGTTACTCAACTTTGCTTAGATGCAAAGGCAGATTTTGTTAAAACTTCAACAGGATTTGGAACAGGTGGAGCGACATTTGAAGATATACAGTTAATGAAGGATATTGTAGGAGATAAAGCTGAATTAAAGGCTGCTGGAGGAGTTAGAGATCTTGCTACAGCTGAGAAATTTATAGCTTTAGGAGTTACTAGATTAGGAACAAGTTCAGGAGTAGAGTTAGTTACAACTGGAACAGCAGATCCAAACAAATATTAACTATAACTATATAAACATCCTAGTTTAGTGATGCTCATAATACAATCATTAGCTAAGAAGTCAAAGAGATTGTATCGTCAACTTGAAAATATAAAATGGACAGATATTTATATTGAAATATGAAATCAAGAGTTCTATAGAAGGTAAAATAAAAATAGGAATAGTCCTAAAACTATGGTATAATTATGAGTAAATTAAAAAATTAGGAGGAACAAAATGACAAATAATGATGTTCTTAGAAGAGTTAGATATGCTTTAAGAATTAATGATAAAGCTATGTTAGAAATTTTTAAATTGGGTGGAATGCAGGTAACTTTAGAGGAGTTAGTTGGTCTGTTGAGTAAGCAAGAGGATGAAACATTTAAAAATTGTAACAATAAAACTTTAGATGCATTTTTAACAGGACTTATTACTTACAAGAGAGGACCTCAAAAGCCAGTTCAAGGAGCAAAGCCAGCAGAAGAAGTTTCAAATAGTGCAAAAAATTTAAACAATCTTGTATTGAGAAAATTAAAAATTGCATTAGCTTTCAGAAGTGAAGATATGATAGATGCATTTAAAACTGGTGGAGTAAATATGTCTGAATCAGAATTAAGTGCTATTTTTAGAAGACCAGATCACAAGAATTATAGAGAAGCTGGAGACAAGTATGTAAGAGTATTTATAAAAGGAATAACTGAGCTATTTAGAGGAGAAAGATAATT
>NZ_CAMTIK010000031.1 GCF_947072685.1 uncultured Cetobacterium sp.
GAACCCCTGTTTATAGAGTGAAAATCTATTGTCCTAACCGTTGAACGAACGGGGCGTTCATGGTGCCGCTTATCGGAGTCGAACCAATCACCTACTGATTACAAGTCAGTTGCTCTACCAGATGAGCTAAAGCGGCGTCCCTTTAGACATTTATAATTATACCCTATCATTTAAAAAAAGTCAACTTTTTTTATAAAAAAAAGAAGTAGAATATTTCTCTACTTCAATCCTTCTTATAATTTTTCTATTTTTTTAACTGTATTAATAGTTCTCTATACTGTTTAACCATTAATTTTGTCATCGATTTTTTTATTAATTGATACCATTTGAACTTAACCGCTTCCATTCCTTTTACAGCATCTGTAACCATTCTAGTTAAAAATTCTTGTTCCTCATAAGATAGTTTTAACTCCATTCTATCCTTTGTATCAGCAATAGTTTTAACATAATCTAAAAATTGATTTACATTTTGCATTCCACTATTTACAGCAAATTGCTTCTTTATTTCTTCTATAAATTTTGATAAAAACTTTTTAGTTCCTTTATCTAAATTTACAGAATATTTTCTTTTCCCTTTTCCAATTTTTTGAATCGAGTTCATCATTCCCATCATTGATGACATTGCATTCATTTGCATAGGGTTCATGTTGTTTGGATTTACTTTCTGTGCCTTCATTCTTTTCCTCCGATTTTATATTTTTCCAATAATTTTCTCTATTGCTTCTTTTTTAATTGCACCTTCTCTCAGTATAACTGGTGCTTCTTTTGTCAAATCTATAATTGTCGATTCCACTCCTACAGGAGTTTCTCCTCCATCTATTAAAATATCAGCCCTTTCCTTGAAACTTTCACTTAGCTCTCTAAAGCTACGCGGAGTTCTTTCTCCAGAAATATTAGCACTTGTTGTTGGAAGTACGCCACCTATTGACTCTATTATCTGCCGAGCTAACTCTAGATTAGGAACTCTCACTCCTACTGTATCTCCATTAGAAACCATCATTGCTGGCACATTCTCTCTTTTTTTCAATATTATAGTTAGGGCTCCTGGCCAATATTCATCAGTTAATCTCTCTACAATTTCTTTTTTATTTTCATCAATTATAGCTACTTTTTCTATATTCTCGCGTTTACTCAGAAGAGCTATTAGGGGTGATTTAAAATCTCTTTTTTTTGCTGTATAAATCTTTTTTATCCCATCTAAAGAATTTATACTAGCACCAACTCCATACACCGTATCTGTTGGATATATTATAATATCTCCCGATTCTAAAGATTTTTTTATAGTTGGAAAGTCTATACTGTCTTTTTTGAATACAATTCTTCTCATATCTAACCCTTTTCCTAATCTTTATTTATTATAAAATAATTTTAACATATTAAAAAAAAAAAAGCTAGTAGAATGCTAGCTTTTCTATCTCTATTTACTTTTCAAACAGTTCAGAAACTGATTCATTATTAACGATTCTTCTCATAGCTTCAGCTAAAATTCCATCAACTGAAACCACTTTAACTTTATCTATTCTTTTTTCTTCTGGTAAAGCGATTGAATCTGTCACTAAAATCTCTTTTAATGAAGATGCTTGTAATCTCTCCATTGCTGGTCCTGAGAAAACAGCGTGAGTACAACATGCGTAAGCTTCTACAGCTCCTCTTGCCATTATAGCATCCGCTCCATTTGTTATTGTTCCAGCTGTATCGATCATATCATCGATAAATATAGCTACTTTCCCTTCAACCTCTCCTATTAAGTTCATAACTTCTGACATATTTGGTTTAGGTCTTCTTTTATCAATTATAGCTATCTTACAATCTAACCATTCAGCTAACTTTCTAGCTCTTTTTACTCCACCAACATCTGGTGATACCACTACTACGTTTTCTCCATGTAACCCTTTAGCTATAAATGATTTTGCAAGTAAAGGTAGTGCTTGCATATGATCCATTGGAATATCAAAGAATCCTTGGATTTGATCCGCATGTAAATCCATAGTTACAATTCTTGTCGCACCTGCTGTTGTTAATAAATTGGCTACAAGTTTAGATGTAATCGGCTCTCTTGGTCTTGATTTTCTATCTTGTCTAGCATAACCATAGTAAGGAATAATTACATTTATTGAATTAGCTGATGCTCTTTTTAAAGCATCTATAAATATCAGAAGTTCCATTATGTTTTCATTTACGGGCTCAGATGTAGATTGAATTACAAAAACATCTCTTCCTCTCACCGTTTCATCAATACAAACATATACCTCTCCATCTTTAAATCTAACAATCTCCACATCTCCTAAAGAAGTTCCATACTTTTCAGATATTTTTTTCGCTAACTCTAGATTTGATGTTCCAGCAAAAATTTTAACCTCAGGTCTTTCCATTTTCTCTATTTCCTCCAATCAAATTTTATAACTTGTTTACTTCTAGATACAGCTAAAGCGTTTTCTGGTACGTCTTTAGTTATTACTGATCCAGCTCCTACTAACGAATTATCCCCAATATTTACAGGGGCAACTAACATCGTATCACTTCCGATAAAAGCGTTTTTTCCAATTGATGTTTTGAATTTATTTTTACCATCATAATTGCAAGTTATTGTCCCCGCACCTATATTAGTTTTTTCTCCTATTATTGCATCTCCTAAATAAGTTAAATGCCCTGCTTTAACTCCTTTTTCTAAAGTAGATTTTTTCACTTCCACAAAATTTCCTATGTGAACCTCTTCCTTTAAGTGAGATTTTGGTCTTAAATGAGCGAATGGACCTATTGTTACTTTTGATTCCACTATACTTTCTTCCAATATAGAACTCTCAATTCTCACGCTACTTCCAATCTTGCAATCTATAATTCTTGTATTCCCTAGTATTTCACAATTTTTTCCAATTGAAGTTTTTCCTTGAAGTAGTGCCCCAGGATAGATTACAGTATCCTCTCCTATTTCCACTTCTTCCTCTATATAAGTATTATTTTTATCTATTAATATTACACCTTTCTCCATATGAGAAGAATTTATCCTATCTCTCATTATGCAGTTAGCTTTTTCTAATTCAATTTTAGAATTAATTCCCAAAATCTCATCATTGTCCTCTAATAAAAAAGTTTCTACTACTTTTCCTGCTGCTACATCTATTCCTATAACATCTGTTAAGTAATATTCTCCTTTTTCATTGTCATTATCTATTTTATCTAGAGCTTTTAAAAGATTTTTAGCTTCAAAACAGTAAACTCCTGCGTTTACTTCTTTTATAGCTTTAATCTCTTTTGTAGCTTCTTTTTCCTCTACAATTCCTACAACTTTATTATTTTGTTTCACAATTCTTCCATAACCAAAAGGATTTTCATAAATTGATGTCAAAATTGTTGTTGTAGCATTTGAACTCTTATGAAATTTATATAAATTTTCTAAAGTTTCTTTTTTTAATAGTGGGGTATCTCCACATAAAATCATAACAGTTCCATCAAAACCATTCAGTTTTTCTTTAGCTTGAATCACAGCATGGCCTGTCCCTAATTGTTCCTCTTGTACTACATACTCCATATCTGTTAAAACTTTTAATATCTCTTCTTTCTTGTGTCCCAATATCAAAATATTTTCTTCTGATCCTATTCTGCTACAAATATCTGTTATCTTTTTTACCATTGGAACTCCACAAACTTTATGTAAAACTTTAGGTAAATCCGACTTCATTCTGGTCCCTTTTCCAGCAGCTAAAATTAATGTTTTTAAACTCATCATACCCTCCATCTATTTAACCTTTATATTGTACCATAAGATATAAGGTTTTTTCAAATACTTTTCCTTTGTTTATTGAAGTTTTTCATATGCTTCATTTATCTCTTTGAACTTTCTTTCATGCATAGCTCTAACTTCTTCATCCGCATTGGCATATCTATCTGGATGATGTTTTTTTGCTAAATCTCTATATGCTTTTTTTAATTCTTCTGGTGTCACTCCCTCTTGTACCCCTAAAATTTTATAGTATTTAGTTTTATCCTCAAAATTTCCAAAAGAATTATTTTGGTATCCACCTTGATAATTACCTCCGTATGACTGCCCACCTTGATTTCTAAACATATCTTCAAAATCTTTTTGTGTGTATGTTTTATAGTAAAAATTCCCTGTTTTTTTAGGATTATTTCTATTTCTAAAATATCCAATAACTAAAAATATAAGTATTATTGGAAAAAACTGTATTACTATAAACCCAAAGAATGAGATTAGTAACATAATAAAAAACAGTACTGGCAAAGCTGATATAGCTCTACTCATACCAAATAACATAGCTATTATTAAAAATATAGCTACTGTTAAAATCATTGCTATTGATATCATTTTTTCTCCTTATTATAACGCAGATATAAAATTAGGGAATAGACTTTCTATCCCCTATTTCCTATATCCTTAATTTTCTTTTTTAATTCATTGATTTTCACTTCTATATCCTTATCTCTAGGATCAATTTCATAAGCTGCAATATACTCCACTAAAGCTTTCTTATCTCTACCTAAAGATTCATATTCTTCAGCAAAATCTAAATGTGCTTTATAAATATCCAAATCCAAAAATATTGCAAAATCATAGCTATTTATCGCCTCTATAATTTTCCCTGCTCTTGAATATGCATTCCCAAGTAAGAAATAAATAAAAGCATCTCCTGGTTTTTTGTCCAAAAAAGCATTAAAACATGCTGTTGCTTGAGTATAATTCCCCAATTCATAATTTAGATACCCTAAAAATCCTAATGTTTCACTATCCTTTTTCCCTAAAACTCTCAACTTCTCGTAAATTTCTAAAGAGCCTTTACAATCTCTTTTATAAAAAAGTATCATTCCTAACCTATCTAAATTTTCAATATCATTAGGTTTTGATAAAAGAGTAAATCTTATCTCTTGTTCTAATTCTAAAAGTTGTTCTTTGTTTTTATTTGCCCTTTTTAGTATTTTTTTTCTTAGCATTTTAATCCCCCTTAGGTTTTTTAAAACTACTCTTTAGGGCATTATAGCATATTTTTTATTTTTATTTAAGATTTTTTGAAATAAAAAAAAGAGCCTAAGCTCTTTTTAATCTTATAATGCTGCTTTTGCAGTTTCTGCTAATTTAGCAAATTCAGCTGCATTGTTTAAAGCGATATCCGCTAATACTTTTCTATCTAACTCGATTCCAGCTCTCTTTAATCCGTTCATTAAAGTAGAGTAAGTTAATCCGTTAATTCTAGCTGCAGCATTGATTCTGATGATCCATAATTGTCTCATCTTTCTCTTTCTAACTTTTCTATCTCTTGTAGAGAAAGCTTCTGCTCTCATTACAGCTTGTTTAGCTTGCTTAAATGCGTCTCCAGATGCACCTCTAAATCCTTTAGCAGCTTTTAGAACTTTTTTATGTCTTCTTCTTCTAACTATTCCAGTTTTAACTCTCATTTACTTCTCCTCCTAAAATTGGTTCTTTACAATAATCTGAATCCAGAATTATTATCTTCCTACTCCGTATGGTAATAATCCTTTTAAGTGCTTCTCTAATGTTGAAGTGATAACAGTATCCTTCTTCAATCTGTTCTTTCTTTTTCTGCTCTTTTTTGTTAAGATATGGCTCTTTCCTGGCTTCTTAACAACGAACTTTCCTGTTCCAGTTACCTTGATTCTTTTTTTAGCACCTCTATGAGTTTTCATTTTTGGCATTGTAATGTTCCTCCTCTCAAATCTTCACTATTTTTTTGGTGATAAGATTAAATACTTTTGCTTATCATTATATTTTTTATCAACATCTGCGATTTCAGTGAATCTTTCAGATATCTGATCTAACATTCCTATTCCTTGATCAGCATACATTCTTTCTCTTCCGTACTGAACAAGAGTGATTTTAACTTTATTGTCCTTTTCTAAGAACTTTTGAACTTGAGCTATTTTTGTATCCATATCGTGCTGATCTATTCTAGCTCTAAACTTTACCTCTTTAACAATTACTTGTTTTTGGTTCTTTTTAGCTTCTTTTGCTTTTCTAGTTTGCTCATACTTAAACTTTCCATAGTCCATTATTTTACATACTGGTGGGGCTGCGTTTGGAGAAATTTCAACTAAATCTAACTCCTTTTGCATCGCTAATTCTAAAGCTTCTGTAGAAGACATGATACCTAATTGCTCCCCAGTTTCAGAGATAATTCTTAATTCTCTACCTCTTATTTTTTCATTAATTCTAATTTTGTCCGAAATAATAGACACCTCCTATCAACTATCAAATAAAAAAAACAGGATATAAAATTCCTGTTAACTCAAATAATTATTAAGGCTCGCCCTAAAAAAAATTTTGAAACCACTATAAAGGTCTTAGCCTCATAAGGTGAGAAACAGGAAGTTTCTTCTTTGCAAATCTTTTTAATTGTCTTTATCAATTATAACATAATTTTACAAAAAGTCAACCGATTTTTTATTGATTTTATTGGGCCCTTAAATAAATAAGAGCCCCTTTTTTATTACTCTCCGCTTGAAGATACTCCGTATCTTTCAAGAAGCTCTTTGTCCTCATTTTTCGCATTTTCAAATTCAACTTTTTTTACTGAAAGTTTAATTCTCTTCTTTTCAGAATCAATTTCTATAATTTCAGCTGAAACTAGCTCTCCCACTTTGAATTTATCTTTTAAAGACTTTATAAAATCTTTAGAAGCCATCTGAGTTGGAATAAACCCATCTACTCCCTCTTCTAATTTTACAAACATTCCAAAGTCTTGTATATTTTTAATCTCTTTTTCAACTCTATCTCCAACAGAATAGTTTTCTAAAGCTAAATCCCAAGGGCTTTTAGTTAGATTTTTAATACTACCCTTTATTTTTTGCTCATCTATATTTAACTCTGTAATTTTGAACTCTACTGAATCTCCTTTAGAAAACTTTTTGTTTCCTGACCAAGCAAAATCAGAATTATGGATAAATCCATCTACTCCCTCTTCTATTTGTACAAAAACTCCAAAAGGTTTAACCTCTACAACAGTTCCTGAAACAATAGTCCCTACTGAGTATTTTCCTGCTGCTTCTGCCCAAGGATTTGAGCTTAGTTGTTTTATTCCTAACTTTAACTTTCTCTCTCCTTTGTTTAATTCAGTTATTATAACTTTAACTTCATCTCCAACTTTTACAAAGTTATTTACATTAACTTTTTTATTAATCCAAGAAAAATCTGAACTATGGATTAACCCTTCAACACCTGGAATCACTTCAACAAAAGCTCCATAATTTACTACTCTTGTTACCTTTCCAGTAACTTCTGTTCCCACTGAGTACTCTTCTTCTAAAATTTCCCAAGGATTTTTAGTTAGTGCTTTTATTGATAGTTTAAGATTTCTTTTTTCCATATCAATCTCGATTATTTTAGCTTCGATAACATCTCCAGCTTTATATAATTTCCCTAAATCTGTTGTTTTTTTCCAATCAATTTCTGAAATATGAATGAAACCTCTCAACCCGTTAAGTTTAACTGTTAAACCAAAATCTAATACCTCTGCTATCGTTACTTTTACAACTTCACCTAAAGTTAATTTTTCCATTGATTCTAAATCTTTAGCTGCTACGATCTCTCTTCTAGAAAGAAGTATCTTTTTACCTCTTCTATCCTCTTTTACCTCTTTAACTACTACCTGAATCTCTTTTCCTACAAATTCATCTCCGCTTTCAAACGGAATTTCTGATAATGAATTAGGTAAGAATCCTTGTTGATGGAAAGCCTCTACAACATATCCACCCTTTACTCTTCTTAAAACTTTTCCAATTACAATCTCTTTGTTTTCTAAAGCAGCCGTTAATTTTTCTGCTCCAATTTCCATATCAACTCTTTTTTTAGATCCAATTAAAATTAAAGTATCCTCTTCTTCAACTTTTGCAACTATTAAAACTTCAACTTCATCTCCAACATTATATCCTGTTAGCTCTTCCGTTCTCACTCTTACACCTGCAGGTTGTCCTAGTACTTCTAAATATGTAAAGTTTCTATCCATATTTACTATTGTTCCAGTTACTTTAGTTTTTATTTCTTCTTCCTCTTTTACTGGCATATACTCATTTAGCAATGCTTCAAATTCTTCGTAGTGATCAAAGTTAGACATTAAAGTTCCCCCTTATTTTATTTTCTATTTTTTTTATTATCTCTTCTGGAGTCGATGCTCCCGCTGTAATTCCTATACTCATTTTTTCATTAAAAATAGATAGATTTAGCTCATTTTCATTTTGAATTAAGTAACTATTCGGATTACAAGCTAAAGCAACCTCTAGCAATTTTTTACTATTGGAGCTATTCAAGTCTCCAATTACAATCATAACATCTGTGCATTTTGCAAGTTTTTTTGTTGCATCTTGCCTTTCACTAGTCGCTCCACATATCCTATCAAATATCTGAGCATTTGGATAGTGTTTTTGTAAATATTCTTTTATCTCTAAAAACTTCTCTTTATTCAGAGTTGTTTGTGTTAGCACTGAATATTTTTTACTCACATTTAAAGGACTTCCTTTTAATTCTTCCAAATTTTTAAAAACATTTACATTTTTTCCGAAAGAGATAACACCTTTGACCTCCGGATGATTTTTATCTCCGATAAAAATTATCTCATCTCCAACCTCTTCTCTCTTTATTAAAATTTCCTTAATTCTATCAACAAAAACACATGTGGCATCATGAATTTTCACTTCTTTTTCTTTCAATCTTTTTATTACCTCACATGTCGTTCCATGAGCTCTAATCACAACTATATCATCTTTTTTCAAATTGTCTCTGCCATCTAAAATCTCATCTTCATTGACCACTTCAAAACCTATTTTTTCCATGTCTTTTACCACATCTTTGTTGTGTACAACCATTCCCAGTATATATTTTTTTCCGTTAGTTTTTTTTGAAATATCATAGCAAGTTTCAACAGCTTTTTCAACACCAAAGCAAAAACCCATTTTTTCTGCTCTTATTATCTCCACTCTTCTACTCCTCGTTAAATTTTTTAACTTCAATTAAATCTATTAAGTCTGCAATCATATCTTCCTCGTCATCTCCATCACATTCCAGAGTTAAAACTCGTCCCTGTTCTGCAGCTAAAAGCATTAATCCCATTATACTTTTCCCATTTATAATTTCATCCTCAAATAACACATTGATATCAGAATCATATTTACTTGCAACTTGAACAAATAATGATGATGGTCTAGCGTGTAATCCCGCTTTATTTTTTATTGTCACTTCTACTTTCTTCATTCTCTATTTCTCCCTTCAATTTTTTCTAAATAATTATTTAATATTTTTTTCACTTCATTAGAATCTATTGCTAACAGAATCTTTTCTTTTATTATTTTAAGTTCATAAATTTTTATTTTTCTAATCAAATTTCTAACTTTAGATATATAGGCTGGAGCCATACTTAGATCTCTTATTCCAAAACTCAATAAAGCTATGACAGCTTGATCCTCTCCAGCCATCTCTCCACATACAGAAACTTTTTTCCTTTTAGAAATTCCTGCTTTTGCTACCATCTCTATAGCTCTTATAACTGCAGGGTCATAGCAATCATATAATTTTTCAGCAATTGGACTATATCTATCTGTTGCTAGAATATACTGAGTCAGGTCATTTGTACCAATAGAAAAAAAATCTACATAGTCTATAAAGACATCTGCTAGCATCACATTGGACGGAACTTCTACCATCATACCTATCTCAATATCTTTTTTAAACTCTTTATTCTCTTTTTCAAGTTCTCTTTTGCACTCTTCAACAAATTCTGACGCTTCTTTAATCTCTTTCAAATTCGTAATCATCGGGTACATCATTTTAATATCATGATTTTTAGCTGCCCTAAGTATTCCTTTTATTTGATTTTTAAAAAGATTTTTATCAGCAAGTGTTAACCGCATACCCCTACAACCTAGAGATGGATTTTCCTCATCAACCATCTTATAGTAAGATAATTTTTTATCTGCTCCAATATCTAGGGTTCTTATCACTATAGGTTTTCCCGCTCCAAACTCTTGCGCTATATTGTCATAGATTTTTCTTTGTTTCTCTTCATCTGGAAACTCTTTAGCATCCATATATATCAATTCAGTTCTTAAAAGACCTATCCCATCAGGATTTTTTTTATTGACTTCAGTTATATCTAAACGCCCACCTATGTTCAAGTGTAGATTGATTTTTTCTCCATCTAAAGTTACCGTCTCTTTAAATATTGATTCTTCAATCTCTTTTATTTTATTTCTATACCTATTTTTTTCTTCCTCATATCTATTTAAAGTTTTTATATCAGGATTGCTTACAACTTTCCCTTCAATAGAGGTCGTATCTAAAATTATTTGATCTCCCCAATCTAAGGAAAACAAATCGTTTCCACCCATCAATGTTGGAATCTCTAACGCCTTTGTTAAAATAGCAGTATGCGAAGTTTCCCCCATATATTCCATTATTATTCCACTCAATTGAATTCCACTGTAATACATCTTTAAAAGTTCTGATGGCAAGAGTTCTCTTATTACAAGTATTTTCCCATTTAAATTATTATCAATATCCTCTTCATGAGTTAAATTCATTATTATTCTTTCACTAATATCTTTTATATCTAAAGCTCTTTGTTTATAAATTGGATCTGCTATTTTTTCAAACATCTCTATATATTTATTCGAAACTTTTTTTACAACTGATTCGGCATTGTTTTCTTCTCTTTTTATTCCTTTTTTTATATCTGTTATAAACTGTGGATCGTCTAACATCATTATATGAACTGTCAAAATTTGTAAATCTTCTTTATTTATTTTCCCTTGAAGATCCATTTTAATTTGTTTTATATCCATTTTTGCTTTTTGTAAAGCTTCTAAAAATCGTTTAATCTCTTCCTCAATTCTATCCGAAGAAATTTTATAATTTTCTATATCGATTCTATTTTTTTTTTCTATATAGGGTTGACCTATAACTATACCTGGAAATATACTTCTACCAATAATAGTACCCATATTACTCACCCCTTAAAATATCTTTAACCTTAAAAATTATAACCTATTTCAATTGTTTTTTAAACTTTTTTTTTCTATATTTTTATTTTTTTTCAAAAAAACTATTGACTTTTTTTTCGTTTTATATTATATTAATTTCAAGATTAGCACTCTTCTACTTCGAGTGCTAATAAAAAAGTTTAAAAGGGTGGTTTTATGATTGTTAGCGATAGAGAAAAACTCGTTCTTAGTGCTATTATAGACTTTTATCTGCTATCAGGCGAAACTATAGGTTCTAGAGCATTGGTGAAAAAATACAATATTGATCTATCTTCAGCTACAATCAGAAACGTTATGTCCGATTTAGAGGACATGGGTTTCATATCAAAGACTCACACCTCTTCCGGAAGAATCCCGACAGATAGAGGTTATAAATTCTATCTAGATGAACTTTTAAAAATAGAAGCACTCTCAAGAGAAGAAAAAGCTAGAATTGATTTAGTTTATGAAAGCAAAATGAGAGAATTAGATTCTGTTTTAAAAAGAACCTCTATGTTGCTGTCTAAACTTACAAATTATATCGGGATTGTTATTGAACCAGCACACAAAAAAGATAAAATTAGAAAGGTCGAACTTATACATATTGATGACTACATGGCTATGGCTGTTGTTGTTATGGAGAATAAGAATGTCCGAACTAAAAAGATTTTTTTTGATGAAAAATGCTGTGAAGAGGATCTAGTTAAACTATCTAAAAAAATTAATAATGAAATTAAAAATAACTTTATAGAATCTCATGAAATTGATAATATTATTGACTTTGTTTATAATGAAGTAGAAGGAAAACTTTTCTTAGAGAATTCTTCAGAAATTTTTAAAAATAAGCAAGTCAATGAAATTACAGAGGTTCTTGATATCTTTTCTAAAAGAGAAAAAATTAAAGAACTTTTCGAAGAGGCTATTAAATCAAGGCCTTTTAAAGAAGGAGATGTCAATGTCATCTTCGGAGAAGAACTTGCGGTAAAAGGGTTAGAAGATTATAGCTTTGTTTATTCTGTTTATAATTTAGATAATTCCCCAGGAGTTATTGGTGTCATGGGCCCTAAGCGTATGTCATATTCTAAAACTATGGGAGTTATTCAACATATAACCAGTGAAGTAAATAAGGTTATAAAGCAAATCGGTAATGAAGGAGAGAATGATGACTGAAAAAGAGATTAAAGATGAAATAATAGAAGAAGTTACTGAAAATTCAGAAACTACTGAAAATGTAAAAGATCAAATTTCTTGTGATGAAGAGATTGGAAAATTAAAAATAGAGGTTGAAGACTGGAAAAACTCTTATCTTAGAAAACAGGCTGAGTTCCAAAACTTTACTAAAAGAAAAGAAAAAGAGTTTGAAGATTTAAAAGCTTTTGCTTCTGAAAAAGTTATTATAAAAGTTTTAGATATTATAGATAACTTGGAAAGAGCTATTTCAGCTTCTTCTGAAACAAAAGATTTTGATTCTCTTGTAAAAGGAGTTGAGCTTACACTTTCTCAAATGAAAGGTACTATCACTAGCGAAGGTGTTGAACCAATAGTTACTGAAAATACCACTTTTGATCCTCATTTACATATGGCTGTCGCTGTCGAGGACTCTCCTGAGCATGGAAATGATGAAATTATGTCTGAGTTCCAAAAAGGTTATAAAATGAAGGGTAAGGTTATCAGACCAGCAATGGTTAAAGTTTGTAAAAAATAAAATAAATTTAAAAATTCAGAATATATTAGGAGGTTTTTTAAATGGCAAAAATTATAGGAATTGACTTAGGAACTACAAATTCATGTGTTGCAATAATGGAAGGGGGATCTACTACTGTTATCCCTAACTCTGAGGGAGCTAGAACTACACCTTCAGTTGTAAGTATTAAAGAAAACGGAGAGATTATCGTTGGAGAAATTGCTAAAAGACAAGCAATTACTAACCCTGACTCTACAATTTTATCAATCAAAACTTATATGGGTACAGACCATAAAGTGAAAATTCATGGAAAAGAGTACACTCCACAAGAAATTTCAGCTATGACTTTAAAAAAGTTAAAAGCGGATGCTGAAGCTTATTTAGGTGAGAAGGTTACAGAGGCTGTTATAACTGTTCCAGCTTACTTTACAGATGCTCAAAGACAAGCAACTAAAGATGCTGGTGTAATTGCTGGTTTAGAAGTTAAAAGAATTATAAACGAACCTACTGCTGCTGCTCTTGCTTACGGTTTAGAGAAAGTTGGAAAAGAAGAAAAAGTTTTAGTATTTGACCTTGGTGGTGGAACATTTGACGTTTCTGTTCTTGAGATTGCCGACGGTGTTATTGAAGTTATTTCAACTTCAGGAAATAATCATCTTGGTGGAGACAACTTTGATGATGTTGTTATCAAATACCTAACTGAAGAGTTTAAAAAAGAAACTGGAATAGATTTAGGAAATGACAAAATGGCTTACCAAAGACTTAAAGATGCTGCTGAAAAAGCTAAAAAAGAGTTATCAACACTTATGGAAGCTCATATATCTTTACCTTTTATAACAATGGATGCTACAGGACCTAAACATTTAGATATTAAATTAACTAGAGCTAAATTTAACGATTTAACTAGAGAACTTGTTGAAGCTACTCAGCTTCCAGCTAAGGATGCTTTAAAAGCTGCTGGATTAAACCCTTCAGATATCGATGAGATACTATTAGTTGGAGGATCTACAAGAATACCTGCGGTTCAAGAGTGGGTTGAATCTTACTTCGGTAAAAAACCTAACAGAGGAATCAATCCTGATGAGGTTGTTGCTGAAGGAGCTGCAATTCAAGGTGGAGTATTAATGGGAGACGTTAAAGATGTGTTACTTCTTGATGTTACTCCATTATCACTAGGAATTGAAACTTTAGGTGGAGTATTCACTAAAATTATAGAAAGAAATACTACTATTCCTGTTAAAAAATCTCAAGTATTTTCAACTGCTGTAGATAATCAGCCAGCTGTTACAATCAATGTTCTTCAAGGAGAAAGAGCTAAAGCTGCTGACAACCATAAATTAGGAGAATTCAATCTTGAAGGTATTCCAGCTGCACCAAGAGGAATTCCTCAAATCGAAGTTACTTTTGATATCGATGCAAATGGAATTGTTCATGTGTCTGCTAAAGATTTAGGAACAGGAAAAGAAAGTACTGTTACTATATCTGGTTCAACTAATCTTTCTACTGATGAAATTGAAAGAATGAAAAAAGATGCTGAAGCTAATGAAGCTGAAGATAAAAAATTCAAAGAGTTAGTTGAAACAAGAAATAAAGCGGATATGTTAATCTCTTCTACTGAAAAATCTGTAAAAGATTATGCTGATAAAGTGACAGAGGATGAAAAAAAGTCAATTGAAGATGCTATCGAAGAACTTAAAAAAGTGAAGGATGGGGACGACAAAGACGCGATTGAAGCAGCTATTGAAAAATTATCTCAAGTTGCTCATAAATTAGCTGAAGAGATCTATAAAGATGCTCAAGCTAAACAAAATGGTGGGACTAATCCAGAAAATCCTCAAAATGAGGATGTTGCTGAAGCTGAGATAGTTGACTAATAATTGTAATTAATATATACTTTGTTAAGGGATAGAGATTGCTCTATCCCTTATTTTAAGAAATGGAGGATTTTTGGAAATGGCAAAAAGAGATTTTTATGAAGTTTTAGGAATCACTAAAGGTGCTTCTGATACAGAGATAAAAAAAGCATATAGAAAGGCTGCTATGAAATATCATCCTGATAAATTTAGTGGAGCTAGTGAATCTGAAAAAAAGGAATCTGAAGACAAATTTAAAGAGATAAATGAAGCTTATCAAGTACTTTCTGATGAGAACAAAAAAGCTCAATACGACAGATTTGGTCATGCTGCCTTTGAAAATGGCGGTGGCGGAAGTTCTGGTGGTTTTGGTGGATTCGGCGGTGGCGGAGGTTTTGAAGATTTAGGTGATATCTTTGGTTCATTCTTCGGCGGTGGCGGAGGTTTTGGTGGTTTTGGCGGTTCGCAAAGAAGAGGTCCTGAACCAGGTGAAGATCTGAGATATAATCTTGAATTAACTCTTGAAGAAGCTGCTAAAGGAGTTGAAAAAACTTTAAAATATAAAAGAACTGGTACATGTTCAGCTTGTCATGGTAGTGGTTCTGAAAAAGATTCTAAAATGCATAAGTGTTCTAAATGCAATGGTAGTGGAACTATCAATGTAACTCAAAGAACTGTTTTTGGAAATTTCCAGACTACACAAGAATGTGATGCTTGTCATGGAAAAGGTGAAGTTCCTGAACATAAATGTAAAAAATGTCGTGGTACTGGTATGGATACAGAGGTTGTTGAAAAATCTGTTAATATTCCTGCCGGAATTGATGATGGACAAAAGCTTAGACTTTCTGGAATGGGAAATGCAAGCACTGAAGGTGGACCTAATGGAGATTTATATGTTTATATAAGTGTAAAAAAACATCCTTTCTTTGAAAGAAATGGTGTTGATATTATCTGTGAAATTCCTATTACTTTTTCTAAAGCTGCCCTTGGAGGAGAGATTGATATCCCTACTCTGAATGGTAAAAAAACTATAAAAATTCCAGCTGGAACACAAAATGATAAACTATTTAGAATGAAAGGTGAAGGAATTAAAAATCCTAGAAGTCCTTATACTGGAGACCAAATAGTTAGAATCAAAATTGAGGTTCCTGTAAACTTAAATAGTGAGCAACAAGAACTTTTAATGAAATTTGATGAAAGTTTAAAAGATAAAAATCATAAAGATAATAAAAAGTTTTTCGATAAATTAAAAAACTTCTTCTCGTAAAAATATTGAAAAGACAATAACCTTGTGGTATACTTGTCTTAGAAAAATGTGTAAGGGGGCTATTAAGATGAATGAATTATTTTCTAAATATGGTGGAATGGTTCTTACGTTTGCAATTTGGGCGGCAGTATTCTATTTCCTACTAATTTTACCAAACAAAAAGAAACAAAAAAAACATCAAGAAATGTTAGACTCATTAAAAGAAGGTGCTGAAGTTATAACATCTGGAGGTATCAAAGGTACAATATCTGGAATCGGTCCTGAATTTTTAACTGTGAGAATCGATAAGGGTGTTAATATCCAGGTTCTTAAAAATTCTATTTCAAGAGTTTTAAAATAAAAATATCTACAAGGATGGAAATAGATAATCTTTTCCATCCTATTTTATTTATTACGATTACGGAGACTAAACTATGAAAAAATTATTACTTTTTTTTGTTTCTTTTATTTTATCTATGACAGTATTTGCAAACAATACTTCATCTATAAAAAAAATTAGAATGAATAATAATCCTTCACAACTTATTTTTGATATCAATAGTAAAATCAAACCCAAATTTAATCAAAGTTATGATGAATACAACAGATTACTTTTTTTAGAGATTGAAAAAACTAATCTGGGGCCAAAATTTAATGGCTCTAATTTCATTGGAAAAAATATTGAAAAATTTGATATGATTGATTACGGTTCTAATATCGGATTTTTTATAAAGCTAAAGCCCAATATAACCCACAAAGTTTATACTTTAAGTAACCCATATAGAGTCGTTATCGATTTTAAAGTTTCTAGTTCTAATAAAAAAGAGTTCACTATAGCTATTGATGCTGGACACGGTGGAAAAGATCCAGGAGCTATTGGTTTCAAAAAATATAGAGAAAAAGATATTACTCTCGCTGTCTCCAAAAAATTGAAATCTAAACTTTCTAAAGATTTTAATGTTATAATGATAAGAGAAACAGATACTTTCATAACCCTTTCCAATAGAAGTAAAATAGCTAACAAAGCTAAAGCTGATCTGTTTGTAAGCCTACATATAAACTCTGCTCAAAACTCTGCTGCTCAAGGAATGGAAATATTTTATTTTTCTAAAAAATCCTCCCCATATGCAGAAAAAATTGCAGCCTATGAAAATAGTTTTGGAGAAAAATATGGAGAAAAAACTACCAGTATTGCTCAAATAATGGGAGAGCTTTCATATAATAAAAATATGGAGAAATCAATAACAATAGCCAAACCTTTAAACACCTCTCTTGCAAGACGTCTTGGAATGAAGGATCGTGGAATTTACGGGGCGAATTTTGCTGTTTTAAGAGGTTTTAATGGACCTGGAATTCTTGTTGAACTTGGTTTTATCAGTAATAAAATAGATGTCAAAAAAATGACTAGAGAAGCTAACCAAAATATTATGGCCGAAGAATTAGGTAATAAGATAAAAGGTTTCTTCTATTAGGAGGAGATATGTCAAAAAAATTAAAAAGTCTTTTATTTATCCTTATTTTAGCAACGGTTGTAACTGGTATATACTCAAATAGACTCAACCACTTGAGCCAAAACACTACACACATAACAACCCCTAAAACAAATGAAATTAAAACAAATGATTATAGTGTAACTTTATTTTTTCCAAACTCAAAACAAAATAAATTAAATACTGAGGATATCATTCTTTCTGAAAACCTTAATACAAAAGAGCAAATTTTAAAAGAAATAACTACAAAACTAATTACTAAATTAGAGAACATCAACATTTTAAAAAAAGAAGCCTTCAAATATGAGGTATATATTAAAAATAGGACTCTTTACTTAGATTTGGATTCTAAAATTTTATTATCTGCTAACAATCCACAAGAAGAATTATTAATAATCTACTCTTTTGTCAATACTCTTCTTAGTTTAGGCGGAAATGATGCTGTTGTTCTTTTAATAAATGGTGTTCCTACAGATAAAGTTAATTATATAAATATTAGTAAAAATTATAAACTAAATAGCAATATATAGTATTTTTATAGGGAGTTTCTATTATAAGAAACTCCCTTTTAAAAATTGGAGGTTGATTATAATGAAGATTGATTATCTTAAAAATGAAGTGAAAAAGGTTTTGTCTGCTAAAAGATATGAACATTCAATCCGAGTTTTAGAAACTGCTCTGAACTTAGCTAATATTTATGGAGCTGATCCACTAAAAGTTGGAATAGCTGCTATTTTACATGACTATGCTAAAGAGATGAATAATCTGCAGATTAGAGATATCTGTGAACATTTTTTTAAAGACGAAACAAAAGATTATATGAGTGTTAGTGAAATCCTCCATAGTTTTGTTGGAGTTTATTATGCCAAAGAAAAATTTAAAATTGAAGATCCCGATATTTTAAACGCTATAAAATACCATACTACTGGTAGAAAAGATATGTCTCTAATAGAAAAAATTGTTTACATCTCTGATGCAATTGAACCTAAAAGAGAATATCCTCATGTAGAAAAAATAAGAGAATTAGCTTTGGTTAATTTAGATGATGCTATATTTTTTGAAGCCAATAGAAAGATCGAATACCTTATTAAAAGCGATTCAATCATCCATCTAAATAGCGTCGATATGCGCAACCATTTACTTATGACCACAGCTAAATAGGAGGTTATATGAAAATCGATAAACAATTAGAACAATTAAAAAAGATTTTAAAAGGAAGCAAGTCACTTACACTTGATGAAATCACAAAATCTATGGGGTGGTCTCCAAAATTTAAAAAAGAAAATAGAACTCTTCTTGAAGAGTGGTTAGAGTCTGGTGAACTTTTGAAAAACAAAAGAAACAAGTACAATCTACCTGAAAATTTAGGATTTATAAAAGGTAAATTTTCAAATATAAAAAATAAATTTGCTTTTGTAGATACTGATACAGAGGGATATTTTATTCCTAGAAGCAAGTTTGGTACAGCACTAGATGGGGATACTGTTCTTATAACAGTTGATAATCCTGAAGGAAAAGGTAAAAAAGAAGGAGAAGTTGTTAAAGTTTTAGTTAGAGAAAAGAATACTGTAATCGGTGTTTTTGAAAAAAAAGAAAACTTTGGTTTTGTTAGACCTACACAATCTTTTGGAAGAGACATATATATTCCAAAAAATTTCTTTAATCGAGCAAAAGATGGAGAGCTTGTTGTTGTTGAAATGATTTCTTGGGGAAGTGATGAAAAAAAACCAGAAGGTAAAATTAAAGAAACTATAGGTGCTCCTTTTGATACCGATAACATGATAAAGGCTCTTATTTTAAGAGAGGGTATGTCTGAAGATTTTCCAGATGACGTTCTTGCTGAAGCCCGTAGAATTCCTGTAGTTATATCTTCCGAAGAGATTCAAAAAAGAAAAGATTTAAGATCTCTCCCTATCATAACTATTGATGGAGATGATGCAAAAGATCTTGATGACGCTGTTTATGTTGAAAAATTAGATAATGGTTTTTATAAACTTATCGTTGCTATTGCTGATGTTTCTCACTACATCCCAACTGGTTCTCTTCTTGATAAAGAAGCTGAAAAAAGAGGGAACTCCGTTTATATGGTTGATAGAGTTCTGCCTATGTTTCCAAAAGAGATTTCTAATGGAATCTGTTCATTAAATCCAAATGAAGATAAACTTACTTTCTCTGTTGAGCTTCTTATAGATCAACATGGAAGAGTTATGGATATACAGACATATAAATCAGTGATAAAAACAGTTCATAGAATGACTTATAATAATGTTAATAAAATTATTGCTCAAGATCAAGAAACAACTGAAAAGTATAAAGATATTGTAGGGATGATTTTTACTATGCTAGAGCTTTCTAAAATAATTAGAGAGATTAAATATAATCGTGGGAGTATTGATTTTGATCTTCCTGAAGTAAAGGTTATTTTAGATGAAAATAAAAAAGTTAAATATCTTAAAAATATTGAAAGAGGTGAATCTGAAAGAATTATTGAAGACTTTATGATTATGGCAAACGAAGCAGTTGCTGAAAAGCTTTTCTGGTTAGAGATTCCATCTGTATATAGAGTTCATGAAAATCCTGATCCTGAGAGAATCAAAACTTTAAGCGATACTCTATCTAAATTTGGATATAGAATTCACTCATTCGAAGATATTCATCCCAAGAAATTCCAAGCTATAATTGAAGACTCAGAAGCTAAAGGGATCAGTATGATTGTCCATAAAATGATTTTGATGTCTCTTAAACAAGCAAGATACGGTGTAGAAAATTTAGGTCACTTTGGACTTTCATCTAGCTACTATACTCATTTTACATCTCCAATAAGAAGATATGCCGACCTATTGATACATAGAATTTTAGATATTGCTAGTAAAGGATATCCTACAAAAAAACAATATGGAACACTTATTAATTATCTTCCAGAAGTTACGGCTCATATCTCCCAAACAGAGAGAAAGGCTATGAAAATAGAGGATGAAAGTATTAAGATTAAGGTTGTTGAATACATGCTTGATAAAATTGGAGATGAATTTAAAGCAACAGTTGTTGGTTTTAATAATAAAAAAATATTCTTCGAAACAGAAGAACATGTTGAATGCTTCTGGGATGTTACAACTGCACAAAATTTCTATGAGTTTGATGATAGTGAATATGTTATGAAAGATATGGATACTGGTAGAGAATTCCACCTAGGAG
The DNA here is from genome assembly GCF_947072685.1 of uncultured Cetobacterium sp. Taxonomy (GTDB): domain Bacteria; phylum Fusobacteriota; class Fusobacteriia; order Fusobacteriales; family Fusobacteriaceae; genus Cetobacterium_A. The sequence goes on from NZ_CAMTIK010000031.1 coordinate 20,446, forward strand.
ACAAAATGGATATTCTAATTGCCAGAGCAGATTTGCAAATGTTAGAGATAGAAGCTGTCCCTACAGAGTTTCACCGTGAGTATACTGGAGGAAGAAAAGAAAGGAGATATTAAAAATGATATTAGCAAATAATAAAAAAGCCTTTTTTGATTATTTTATAGAGGACAGATTTGAAGCTGGTATAGAACTTGTTGGAAGTGAGGTTAAATCTTTAAAAGCTGGAAAAACAAGTATCAAAGAAGCCTTTATAAGAATTATTAACAATGAAATTTTTATAATGGGAATGTCAGTTGTTCCTTGGTCTTTTGGAAGTGTTTATAATCCTGATGAGAGACGAGTTAGAAAGCTTTTGCTACATAAAAAAGAGATTCAAAAACTTCATGAAAAGGTAACTCAAAAAGGATATACAATTGTACCTTTAAATATCCACCTTTCCAAAGGATATGTTAAGGTCGAAATCGCTCTTGCTCGTGGTAAGAAAAACTATGATAAACGTGAATCTTTAGCTAAAAAAGATCAACAAAGAACTATTGATAGAGCAGTTAAAGAAAATTATTAAAATCCAAAAACACCTGTAAAACATTCATGTTTTACAGGTGTTTTTATTAAAATTTATATATTGCCGCCAATCCAAATGCATCTACTTTTTTATTATATGTTATTTTTGTATTTACATTTGTTCCTGACTTGTAGTCTACAAGTGAATATGTTGCCATTAGATCTAATTGCTCATCATATTTATACTTAACTCCCATAGAGTACATATTAGCATCTAAAGCATAATCTGTATCTGTGTAAGTGTTTTCATTGGCTCCTGTATTAGTGTATTGATAACCTGTCATAAGAGTCCATTTAGGATTTAATTTATAATCTAAACCTACTGCCACTTCATATCCGTTGTCATGATTATCATAATTTCCAATATCATCACCAGCTTCTTTTATAAAATAGTAATTTCCAGATGCCAAAAGTGTCAATTTTTCTGTAGCTTGATATGAAACTCCTAAAGCTGCCATAGCAGGAAGGTTTCTTTCCCCACTTCCTTCTTTCATCCATTGCTTTATAGCTGGATTTGCTAATATTTTATTATAAAATTCATTTCCTAAAAGAACATTTCCTGTAGAATTTACAAACCCAGATTTCAATTTAGATTCATTGTTATCAAAATCTAATTTTGTTTCTGTTTCATATCTCATACCTAAATTAAATCTATCATTTGGATGATAGTTAAGACCTAATAT
>NZ_CAMTIK010000032.1 GCF_947072685.1 uncultured Cetobacterium sp.
GAGTCCAGAAACTTCAATAGCTCCTATATTCTGTATGCTCCCGCCATTTTGAGCAAGCATTGCATTGGAAGTATTTTCTCCATCTCCAGTATGGATAATTGTACCACTGTTTATTCCAGTGCTCTCACTTCCATCTACTTTGATACCGGAAGTATATTGTCCAGCATTGACATAGATATTACCAGTATTTTCACCAGAACTACCACCAGTTATAGATATTCCAGTAGAATTATTTCCAGAGACATAGATATCTCCAGAGTTTGTACCGTTAGATTTTGTTTCTACAGATAGTGCAGTGCCATCCTTAACATTGATGATACCTTCATTCATGGCACTAGCACCATTTGTTAATTTTATACCTTTAGCTTTATTGTTAACTGATATAGAGCCTTTATTTGATAGAGTTGTTTCAATTTTATCAATAGCCATTGCAGAGACATTGAGTCCAGAAACTTCAATAGCTCCTATATTCTGTATGCTCCCGCCATTTTGAGCATGCATTGCATTGGAAGTGTTTTTTCCATCTCCAGTATGGATAATTGTACCACTGTTTATTCCAGTACTTCCAACTCCAGAAGCTTGTATTCCGATAGTTCCAGCTCCAGCAATTACAGTTATAATATTTTTATTCTCAACGAGAGCTGGGATTCCAGAAGAAAAATTATTAGCTTTCATTCCAACGGTTCTATCTCCGCTGACGTTGATAGTTCCATTATTAATTTTAATTTGGTTTTTTCCAGCTTCCATTCCCGAACCCGTACTTACATCAATTATTGAATTATTTTCTTGAATTTGATTTGAATAACTTTTTAAGTTTTTACTAGAAAACAATAGAAAGATTCCTAATAACACTATTTTATCCTTTGCTTTCATACTACCCCCCCGTTTTATTTGTATGATGTTGGTGTTTTAATGATACCTTATCAAGAATTTCATGTAAATCAGCCATTTATTATCTTGTTTTTTCTATCTAGAAAAGAAATGAAATTTCAGATTTTATTAATATAACTTTAAGTTTTAATGATAGAATTTAGCACATATAAAATAGAATATTTACATTTATTTCTTATATATGTAAGATATTTTTATTAGAAGAGTTATTGTTGCTCTTTTTTTAATTCTTAAGGAGGACATTTATGAAAGAAATCAAAAAAAAAAATTAAGAAGAGAGAAGTTTTAGAATTAATGGAAACTCTTCGCCAAAAAAATTATATTCCAATATATGCTGAAAATTCAAAGGAAGCTCGAGAGGTGATATTAAATCTAATCCCACTAAATTCATCGATCGCTTTGGGAGGCTCTGTAACAATCAATGAACTAGATATAATAGATACTTTTCGAAGTGATAAGTACTATCTTTTTGATAGATATAATCAACCAGATTGGTCATCAACTCTCAAATGTATGAGAGATGGAATGCTAGCGGATTACTTTTTAACCAGTACAAATGCCATAAGTAAAAATGGAGAATTGATACAGACAGATTCGGGTGGAAATAGAGTTTCCAGCTTATTATGGGGGCCTAAAAATGTTATTATTGTCTGCGGAATAAATAAATTAGTTAATACTTGGCAAGATGGCATGAAACGAATTAAAGATTTTGTAGGGCCTTTAAATTCAAAGCGAATTAATCATAAAACTCCATGTAATATTTCAGGAGTATGTGAGGATTGTGTCACTAAACAAAGGATATGTAATTTTACATCAATAGTTAGATCTGGAAAAAGAATGGAAAATTCTATAACTATTATTATTATAAATGAAGAGGTGGGATATTAATGGATAAAAATATTGAGTGGCTTTATAATTTAAAAGCACAAAATATGACAAAGATTTTATTATCTAAAGAATACGATGCAATTTTAGTTAAAAATTTAGAAGAGTTAAAAAATTCTATGCTTTCTAAAGTATTCTTAGACGAATCTTTTGTTCTTGATCAGACCCCTTTTATAGAATCTTTGGATTTCATTCATAGTATAGCTAAAAAAGGTTGCCGAATTTATGATTATAAAAAAGAGCCAAATGCTATTTTAGCTGATAATTTTATTGTAGGGTGTGATTTTATTACTGAAAATGGCGAGCTCATTTTTCTTGATGATTTTTCTAGTTGTGCTTCACTTTTTGGCCCCAAGAGGGTCTTTGTAATAGCAGGAATCAATAAATTTATTAAAAATCTTGCTGAATTTGAAACTATGGCACCAGAAATTTTAAAAATTAGAAATTATTTTAGTGAAACCAGTGATAATTTCAGTCTGATTCATCATGGTAGAAAATTTCCTGACAAATATACTATTTTTATTGTTCCAGAAGATATTGGGTTTTAAAAAAGATAGTTAGCATATAAAAAAGCAGAGTTTCACCTCTGCTTTTACTATTTTACCAATATTTTTTCCACTCAGGATTAAACAATCTTGTTAAAGCTTCTAAGTAATAATAATCTCCCCAAATATTACACTCTTTAATTCCTGAACCGTGAGGAATAGAATAAACAGCATCGGTTAAAAGTCCATTCGAAAAATACAAATCTTTAGTACTGTAGGTTTTCATTAAAGATTTCATTATTTTATGTGCTACAGTCAGGTAAATCTGTTTATCTGGGTCATTTATATCTAAAAATTTATCCATTTCCAATATACCACAAACAGCGATAGCGGCAGCAGAAGTATCTCTAGGCTGTTCAGAACCATCTTTAAATACTAAATCCCAGTAGCAAACATCGTCATCAGGTAGATTGTTTATAAAGTAGTTTGTTACTCGTTTAAAAAGATCGATATATTTTTTATCCTTTGTATATCCATATGCTAATGGGAATCCGTAAACTCCCCAAGCTTGTCCTCTTGCCCAAGCAGAGGTATCTGAATAACCTTGAGCCGTAACTCCTCTTGTTGGTTCTCCAGTTTCGGGATTGAAATAGTATGTGTGATGTGTAGATGAGTCTTCTCTAACAACGACACTAGCTGCTGTTGTTAAATGTTTTGCACCTATTTTGGCAAATGTATCATCTCCTGTCATTTCTGTTGCCCAAAATAGAAGAGGGACATTCATATTGCAGTCTATAATAAGACGATAATCTTCAGATTTTCCTAAATCTCCCCAAGCTTGAATAAACTGACCCTTGTCTTGGAATCTTGTTATTAGGTGTTTTGCGGCTTCTATTCCCACTTCTTTTGCCAATATGCTTCCTGTTACTCTCTCTTGGGCCACTGCTGAAAGAGAGTATAAAAATCCTATATCGTGATGGTTTAAATGTAATTTTTTATCAATTCTTGTTTTGTAGCCTTTCAATTGATACTCAGCTATTTTTTTATATCTTTCATTTTTAGTTAGCTCGTAAGATAACCATAACATTCCTGTCCAAAATCCAACAGTCCAATCATCAAAATCTTCAGCATTCTTTGTTCCAGGATATATATTATTCACACTCGCTGCTCTTGGGTATGTGTCTATAAATACCTTTGAATTATCATCTACTTTTTTCATAGCTTCATGCATCCCTGAAAATAAATCCTCTTTTGTTAATCTAAAATCTTTTGAATATTTTGCTCTTGTTTTTGTCAATATCTCCATTTTTGTCTCCCCCTTTTTGAGTTATAAATTTAAGTGGATTATAATGGGATTTGATTCAATTGTAAATCATCTTTTTTCTGTATTCTAATTTATATTCCATTTTGAGTTTATTTTTCCAAAATTTCTTGAGGATTGAACTGTGTTGGAGAGATACCTTCATATTTTTTAAAGATTCTTATGAATGTATTTGAACTATTATATCCTAAATTTTCTGCTAAGTCTTTAATCTTAATATCTTTTTTTTCTTTTAAAATATCTTTAGCTTTCTGTATTCTATACATATTTATATAGTTTTTAAAATTATCTCCCATGACTTTTTTAAAAAGGATACTTGTATACTTGAAAGAGAGCCCTAAATAATCGGCTAGATTATCCAATGAAAAATCAAATTGATAATTTCTATCGATATAAGTTTTTATTTTATCTCTAATGGCCTCATTTTCATCTTGTTCACTATTTTTCTTTTGTTTGCAGATTTCGATTATAAGTTCATTAAAAATAGTTCTAATTTTTTCTAAATTTGCTGTTTTTGTGATGCTCTTAATATCTAAATTTTCACAATATAACGAACTTTCAAACTCTTTTAATTGTATGACAACTCTATTTAATGTGTTATAGAGCAGTCCAGTAAATTCTTTAATATCATTTTTATCCATAGATTCAGGACTTATTCTATCAATAAAAATTTCATCGACTATCTTTTTAGCACCTTGAAGATTTCCATTTAGTAGTTTAGAAACCAGTTTAGCTTCTGTTTCTATTGGATATGTCAATATTAACTTTCCAGTTTTGATATTTTCTGAAAATAAAACTTTTCTACCTTTAGCCACAAATTTAGCATCTAAAATTTTTTTACAAGTTATATATTCCTGAGGAAAACTTTCAATTGCTAAAAATTCATTTGACACTGCAGCAATTAATTCAACACTATATTTAGACTCTATATTTTCTAAGATAAAGTGGAAGGCATCCTCTATAGTAGAATTACTTTCATCTGGAATAATAAAGGCAATACTTTTGTAATCTATATCGATATGTTCATATACACCATTTATAGATAAACTCTCTTTTAGATATTCTCTTGCTAAAGTAAAATTTTTAAAATCTAATCCGTGGTCATCACTATCAAAAATTTCAACTAAAACTATTTTTAATTTTCGTTCTTGAAGACTAATAACTTTTTTTGTCAGGGCTCCTATTTCATCAACTTTTCGTATTCCTAATACAAAATCTCTTAAATTTTTTCTTCTATCAACAACAGCTAAAGTGTTTATTTCCCCTATCAATTCTTTTCGTTCTTTATATAGTTTAAAAGAGTAATCAATTAAAAGTACTAGTAGTCCAAGAGCTAAAAACAAAACTATTGATTTTAAAAATAGGATATGAAAAAAGTGAGAATAATTAGGAGTATATAAAAATTTGAAATTTAATCCACTACTTCTTAAAATATATCCGTCATTTCCTTTTCTTTTCATCTGAATATTTCTATCTAGCGAGTAAACGTTACCATCTTTTAAAACTTCCCATTTTCCACTTTTCTTTTCAAAAAGCTCCGAGAAGAATAGTTCACGATCCAAAGTTACAATCCAAAAAACATTTTCTTCTGAATCGAAAATTTTATTTTTTAAAATAAATGAAATTTCCTTTTCTTGTGGTGATAAAATTAAATTTGTGTTTTTAGGATAGTTTTCTTGATTAAACATATCTTCAAAGTATGATTTTTTATTTCGAGTCCCTTCACCTGTTATCAATATATCAGAGTCATCTTTTCCTAAACTCAATTTGTATCCAATTTTGCCATAGATATTATTTTTATTTTGAATCTCTTGTAAAACCTTGATTAAATTATAGTATGATACCTTATCTAAGTTATAATAATCTTTGATTGGTTCACTATTTTTCAAATCACTAATAGATGACATAAATAATTCTATTTTTAAATTTATTTTATTTAAAATTCTTTCAACTCTCAACCTTTCCTTATTTTTATACTCGCTATATTCATTTGTACCAAATAAAAATATAATTACCGAAGATAAAATTAAGAAAATATAGATTTTATTATATTTAAATACGTCTTTGCGTTCTAATTTTAACATATTGCCCCTTTTATAAAACATTTTTATCTATTATACTATAATAATGACTTCGAATGCAAGGGTATAATTGATGGGGTCTCTTCCAAGATCTATCCATATTTTTATAAATCTATTGTTACTATCGCCATAAAGTTCTAAATTTATTTTTTCATCTTTAAAGAATTTATACACAATATTTCCTATTTTGATCTCTTGAAATTGTCCGCTTTTAAAGGTTTCGGTTAGGGGTTTATTATCTAAAAATATTGTAGTTTTTTTAGAATTAGACAACTTTAGGTTAGCAACTGTATGATATACATCACCCACTCCTGTTATAGAATTTTCTAGATAGATCATCCCAGTTTTTGTAAAAATATAATTTTTTTTACTTTTTAAATTCCCGTTCCAGTTAATAAAATCCATACTAGCTGAACCTAAGACAGTGTTTTTATACCCCTTAGCCAATGTATTTTTCGGCATATTGAGCATTGTACTTTCTACATTTTGTATATTTTCCATATCCATTTTAATCTCAGTAGTTCCAGGAATATAGTGAAAATCTAGATATTTCCAATAATCAATGTATTCATCGCCATCGACATATAGATATATTGCTCCATCGCTTGTGAACCATCCTTTTTGATTTTCACCATTGAAGGTTTCAAAATTTCCAATTTTTGTGGAGTGCATGGCTACTCCTATCGCAAAAGACTTATTTCTATAAAAAATTCGATTCATTTCATTAAAACATGTGAGAGAGCAGTTGTAATTTTTTATTTTAATATTTACATTTTCTAAAACATTTTTAGATAGATTATAAAATATAGCTTTTTTTTCATTTTTTTTATATGTGTAGAATTTATCTAGAAATAACTCTCTTTTGGCAATTTCAAGAAGTTTTATTCTGTTGGATTCATCCACACCATCAGCTAAAAGTAAGATTGAGTTTATAATTTCATGCCCTATCTGATGATCGTTTCCGTCTCTAGTTATGGCCCTTCCATTGACCATATCGGTCATAGCTCCTTTGAAAAAAAGTGGCTCAAAAGAATGGTATACTCTCTCACATATTTTTTGAGTATCAATTTCTTTTCTTAATTGCATATCAACTAGATATATAATTTCTGCAATACCTGATAGTAAAACATTTCCATAGGTACCAACATAGGGAATAAATCCATGTTGAATAAAGGACCCATCTTTATAAAAACCATCTCTATTGCTTATTGTTTTTATATCTCTTTCTTGAATTATTTCTAAAGTTTCAGAAATAGATTTGACAGCTTTTTTACATATACTCATATCACTTAAAAGAGCACCTCTTAAAAAAATAATTTTACAGGTATCAATTAAATTCCCACCAGTCGCCCTTCTTAAAGGAGAGTTACTAGGGTGTATGGCGACAGGATTATTTCCTAAATATTTTTCATCGGGCAAAAAATAAGCGGTTACCTTTAGTATTTTTTTTATAAATGCTTTGTTTAAGTTGTTATAAAAAAGAATTAATATATCATTTAGTAATAATGGATATCCAATCTCCCATTGCCACCAATTTGTATGTTCTACTGAGTTTAAGTTATAGAAATTTTGATAATTATTTTTTAAAATTGTATCAGCGATATAAAATAAGGTTTCATTTTTGTAATAGGTTGAATTTGTAGTATTATAAGCTATTCCTAGTACTAAAATTTTTTTATAACTATTTCTAACGGCTTCTACTAAAAATTTAGCTTCACTGTTATTTATAAGGGAATTATTATTGATGAACTCCTTTAGAATATCAGTGCACTCAAAATCTAGTTTTTTTAGTGTTTCTTTTGGAGCTATACCTCCAGTTAGAAATTCAATACGTTTTCTTAAAATTTCTTCCATAATCTTCTCCCCCTGTTAGTGTTCTATTTATTTGTAATCGACATTTACCTTTAATATACTGGTTAGAATATTAAAGGTAAATATTCTATTTTCTACAAATATAATCTTTTTTCTATACAAAAAAAGGAAAAGTCCATTTAATTTAGAAAAATTAAACAAAGGTTTTGATCAACAGGAGGTTTAAAGATGAAAATAACAATGATTTTAGATTTTGTATGCCCATATTGTTTTGTAGGAGAAAAAATTTTAGAAAAAGCTTTAAAAGAAAAAAGAATAAAACCAGAATATAGATTTCTACCATATGAACTTTCTCCAGAGCCAAATCCACAGCCAGTTGTAAATGAGAGTGCTAGAGAATATTTTAAAAAGAATATTGAAAGTTGGGCTAAAGAGGAAGGGATTGCAATAAATTTTCCGACAATAAGTCCAAAACCAAGAACAGCTTTAGCATTTGAAGGGCTATATACAGCTGAAAAGTATGGAAAAGGAATCGAATATATAAGAGCTATTTTAGAAGCATATTGGATTCATAATAAAAATATAGGAGATTTAAATGTTTTGGTTGAAATAGCTGAGAATTTAGAAATTCCTAAATTTGAATTTGAAGATTCTTTATTAACTTCTAAATATAGAGAGGCACATAAAAAATTAAACGAAGAGGTTTCAGAGTATGATTTTGATGTTGTTCCAACATTTTATATAAATGATGAGCAAATAGCTAATTTTCCAAGAAAAATTGAAGATTGGATTCATAAAATTTAGATAGAATTAAAAAGAGAGATTTTATAATCTCTCTTTTTAATGATTTAAAATCAATTGTTGAACGATATCATCGAGCTTATCCTTATTTCTTAAAATGAAGTTTTCAGCATCTAGACAAAGATTTTCTATATTTTTTGAAGAACTATTATCCATTTCAATAGAAGCGCTAAATAGATGCGGATTTAATCTGTAGTAGTTCCACTTGTTTTTAGATGAATCAAATATTTTTCTAAGAATAAAATCATCGGTATTAGATTGTGTAGAAAAAAGAATATCTATAATAGGAACAACCCATTTTGCACCACCTTTAGATTTTAAATGCTCATAACTTCGATCCCCATCTTTTTTACCGGTTCCAAGAGAGATTAAAATAATATCTTCCGAGTCTGGATAAGAGGGTTTATTTTCGTTGATAATTTTTTTAAAGTTGATATTTCTAGCTTCAGCATAAGCTATAAGTGCCGGATTATTAGCAAATATACCCCCGTCAATGCAGTTGTAAATATGTCCATTTTCTGAAACAAGTTTTTTGGCATTAAAATAAACTGGAGCTGATGATGTAGCAACAACAACATCTTTAAGCTTAAAATTTTTAAAAGGTTTCTTTTGAGCATTGATACTGTCAAAAAAAATTTCTTTAGCTCTTATCAAATCATAAGATGTTGTCATAAAAGGTTTAAGTGTATCTCCTAAATGGTAATCTTGAAAAAGTTCATAGGATAGGTTTTCAAGGGATTTACTTGAGTATTTAGGTCTTATAATTCCTCCAAAAGAAGTTAATTTTCGTGTGAAACTTTTTATGAAAATTTTACGACCTAAAGTTTTATAAAGGGATATTATTTCATTTGCAGTATGGTACTTAGGGGATGTATATAGAGCCCCTAAAATACCACCGGTACTTGTTCCAACAATAAAATCAAAATATTCATGTAAAAAAACATTTTTATTTACTTTAGATGAAATCTCTTTTTCTAAATACTCACAGATAATAGCGGGAATAATACCTTTTATTCCCCCACCATCAATAGATAAAACTCTTAATTTTTTCATTTTTTATTTAATTAACTCTGAAACTGCATTTTTAAATTGCCAGTTATGGTATTTATCCCAATCTATACTCCAAGTCATAAATCCTTTGACATTAGTGTATCCTCTTCTTTGAACTTCAAGCCAAGCTGATTTTATTATTTCCATATCATTTATTGCTCCAGTTCCAGCAGCTCCAACACCTGAAGGAAGACCTATAGCAAGTTTCTCTTCTGGAATTGGTCCAATAGGGAATAATTGAGCATATTCTCCACCCCAAGCAGGACCATCATGACCTTTTATTAGAGCTTGTGTAAACTCAGGAATGAATCTAGCTTGATTTTTACAATCAATCGCAACTCCACTTCCATCAAATGGATAAACTCCTGTACCAGGTGCGTTGTAGTATTGCGGATGAATAGTAGTTATTAGATCCTTAGTTTCTCTTATTAAGTCAATATAAAGAGAACCAAAACCAGTACTTATTAGATATGCAACTTCTGGAGCCATAGAATAAATGAAATTAGGATCTTTAGCTCTGAAGTGTAAAATAATCTCTTTGATAGCTTGAACTATAAAAGTACTTCCATACTGTGTACTTTGTCCTTCTAAATCGATATCAAATCCATTGAATCCATATTCCTCAATTATATTGATAACTCCACTTTTGAAAATGTTTTTTTCTGTTTCTGATTTCAGTTTAAACACTCCATTTTGTCCACCGATAGCTATTATAACATCATGACCTTTAGCTTTCATTCTTTTAACCTTATCTTTAAATGCCTCTTTTGTTACTTGTTTACTTGCTTCTGGGTCAAACTGTGGTGTTAAGAAGTCATTCATATGTTCAATAAATGATACAACAATAGTGTCGTATTCAGAAGGGACATCTTCTAAATCAATATAAGAAGTAGGACCATTTCCGCCCCATGAAGACCAATATCCAATTAAAGATTTCTCACCCAAATTTTCAGGTTTTTCTTTAAAAATTTCAACACTATTGGTTTTGTAATATGAAGCTTTAGAATTTGCAGTTCCAGCAAAAACAAGTTCAATTTTATTGTTTCCATTAGATAGGAATAGTTCATCTTTATTTATTTGAACATTAACCATTGATGATCTTCTTGTAAATTCAACCACCTTTGTTTTAGCTTTAAAATTATTTACATAAATAGCATATTCAGAATGAATCTGTGGATTAGGGATTGAAACAGTTCCTAATATTTGATTCTTATCCGCAGTCAAATAGATTGCTTCAACATCTGTAGCCCCTAGTATAGGTAACTGATCTGGGAAAGAAATAGTAGGTATTTCAGGCTCAGGATCGGGCGTAGGATTAGGATTTGTCCCCCCACTCTCTTCACCATTTATTAAAACTTTTACAGGATAACCATTAATAGTCGCATTTGTCATTATATTTTTATCGAAAGCTACACCATTACCGTTGATACCATTGATGCTTATTTTAGCAAAAGGAGTCAAAGAAAAATGAGGAACTTGAGCCCAGTCTTTTCCTGAAGTTATAGATAATTGATTTCCTTTACGGTCACAATTTATTTGCCAATGTGATAGAGAAGAAGCAGATGAATCAAAATTTAAAGCCCAATCTCCAGCAAGATTGATATCACTATGAGATTCAATCTCCATCTCTGCACTAAAACCATTTCCCCAAGATTGAGAAGAAGACAGTTTAACTGTAGCGAATATATCACTAGGTACAGGCGGTTCTGGAGGTAAAGGAAGATTCTCTTCAATAACGGCACTATTACTATTGACAGTGATTGTTCCAATCTCGTTTTCTAGTCTGTATGAATAGATAGCTTCAACTAAGTATTGACCTGGAGTAAGAATACTTGAAAATGATACAGGCTCATTAAAATTAGTTGATTGTTTTTGTTCAATTATATTGTTGATATTTGTTTTTAATTTGAAAATAACCTCAATCAATCTTGATTGAACATCAACTATATTTGTAGAAGAAACCTTAGCTTGATTTTTAACGATTTCCAGTTTAGGTGCTGAAACTTGAGGAATTATAATCTCTGTTTCAGGAATAACTAAATTATCATCTAAATCAAAAATTCCCTTTTCAATAGTTGAAAGAAGTTCTTTAGCTTCAAGAAAATAGATAATAGATGATTGCATACTTAGATTGTTAATTTTGTTTTTTAGCTCTATAAGTTGAAGGTGTAAGAATTCTAATTCATTATTAGATTCTTCAACAAATTTTTTTTTAAGGTTATTGTAGTGCTTTAAAACATTTGAAAAATGTGATTTTATACTTTGGATTTCTAGTGTACTCATGTGAATGCTCCTTTAAATTTAATTTTATTGTATTTCTTTCCAAGCTTCATTTAAATTAGGTGGAAAATCCCAAGCTGAAACATACCAACTGTTTGAATAATATTTACCTTGATAAAAAACCTTATTTCCTGCAGAAGGATATGACATAGATTCATGCCAAATAGGAGTGTTGTTGTAAATACCACAATCATTATTTGGATTTAGGGGTTTTACTTGGAAATTTACAGTGTTATATTTTTGAAAAATTTTAGAAAACTCTAGATTTTCTTGAATTATACCTGATGAATCAGGACCATTTAGAATGCTACCATCATTCTCTTTATCTCTATTAGAAGACCAAAAAGAAATCATACCAACTTTATAAAGTTGGCAAAAATCTAATAAAGTATTTGCATCTTGAGTATAAAATGTATTGAATATTCCAGTATCGTTTATTCCAATCTCTGGACATATTCCAATCATTTTCCAGATCTCTTCATCTGTTTTGAAAATTCTATTTTTTTCAAAAACTTCTTGTAATTGTCTATGTAAGTTTTTAGCTGCATCAATAGCCTGTTCAGCCATATTTCCTGAGTATGCAGAACCATAGCACATAGCCATAATATTAATTCCAGCTATTTCTACACCTTTTTTTAGAGCATCATCTAAAAGAAGCAGCTCATTCTGATTTAAACCATAAGGCATAGTAGGAAGAGTGAACCAAACATCAATAGCTTTTCCACTGTTTTTTAATTCACTTTGCATCATAGCAATTGCAGTATGGTTAATCTTATTTGCTTGGCAAGTTTCACCGGCCAGTATTGAATTGTGTTCCATATCAAAATCAACCCTAGTTAAGTTCCAAGCATTGATTATTTCTAGATATTTATTTTTTAATACTTCTGGATTATCTATAACTTCATTTAGATAAGGACCTGTAAGACCACCAAAAGAGATACAGATATCTCCACCCATAGAACGAAGTCTTTCAACATCTTGCTTTAATCCAGCAGTAGTACCTTTTGAACCTGGAAGCTGAGTACTCCCTCCCCAAGATGCGTTGAAATTGGAATCAGCAGTAATAAATCCAAGATTATAGAAAGGTATTCCTATCTGTTTAGATACGTCTGCAAATGGAAACTTTAAGAAAACATCATCTCTAGCCGCATCAACAAAAGGTGAAAATACGCAGTCTTTCCAGACAGAGGCATCAGTTTCTGGAGGGATCTCTGTTTCTTTTAGAACTTCTACTGTATTGGAAATTATAGAGATTTCACCCTCTTGCATACCTGTATTGTAGTATGAAGTTGATTGGAAATAATACTTACCTTGTGTTACATTTTTAAAATCTATTTGTGAAGGAATAGATTTTGTTTCAAGAGTTTCTATAATCTGATCAAGTTCATTTTTTAAAGTAAATATATTTTTAAATATTGCATTATCCTCATCGTTAACTTTAGTTAAAACTCCAATAGGATTTGTCTCTGAAAGAACAAGTCCAGCACAACATATAGAAGGGATTGTTTTTTCTAAATCTAAAACTTCGATAGTATTTGATGTTATAGTTTGACTTTGAACAACATCATTGTCGCCTTCATAAAAATATGTAGCGATAAAATAGTATATGCCCGTATCTCTGTAATTAAAATCAACTTTGAATAGAGTTTCAGGATAAGTGATAGTTTCAATTTCAGTTGTTCCTATATCTAGGACTTTGAAAAGTCTATATTCAATATTATTTAAACGCAACTCTGGGTCTGAAATATCTTTAAGTTCACCTTTGAAACTTCCATCATCTTTTAAAATCGCTTTTTTAATTTCAGGAAAAATTATCTCTGGAGGATTAGATTCAATGATATGCTCCAAATCAAATATTATTTTTTCTAAATCAAAAGCGAGTGTTTTTATTTGGAAGAATTGGTCAATATTACTTAAGTTAGATAAATTATTTGAAAAATCTATCAATTGATCTAATTTATTTTTAGCAACATTATATTCTGGATTTGTTCTAACAACATCCATAATTATATTCATATTGCTTTGAAGAGTTTTAAATTTATCAAATAAAGCGGAAATTTTATTTTTTAAATCATTAACTTGAAAATCAAGTTCGGTATTTGAATTCAAGACAAAAACCTCCTAGAAATTTAATCAACTTTTATGTTGCAGAAAATTATAATTTTATTTTAATCGTGAAAAAACATTTCATTTTTGTTTTGTTTTAAGAGCAAAAAAATTGTGATAGTTGAAATAAAGCTTATACTGAAAAATAAAAAATGTCAAATGATTATTTGTTTATTTTTATTTATAAATTAGCAATTAAAGGTGATAGTTGAAGAGAAATAAAGGGTGGTTAGTTATTTTGTAAAAATTTATTTAAAAAAAAATAAAAAAAAGTTGATTATTTCTTTCAAAAAATGTAATATTAATTCATATAATGGAAAAATATTGAATTGTTTTATAAATTAAATTTTGATGGTGGTAGTTATATTTTTAATTAATTGAAAGGGGATATATGTTTTTTAACAGTAAAAATAAAGAGTTAAAGAAAGAGATTACAAGCTTAAAAGCTTTGAACAAAGAGTATGAAGAAAAATGTGAATACTATCAAGATAGATATTCACAAATAAAATCTGACTATACAATCGCTTTAAGAAAAAATGAAAATTTTAATAATGCTTTTAGAGAAAATTTTTCAGAACTTTCTTCAAAATTAATTTCTTTGGAAGTAAGTTTAGTAAAATTAGAAGAAAATAATAAGATGGTTATAAAATCTGAAAATATAATTAAGAGATTTCAAGAGATTGAGTGCGAGATAGTTAAGCTATCCAAAGAGATTTGTAGATTGTCATCTTTTTTAGAGAAGCATACTTCGTTTAATAAAAATACGTCTACTTATCAATCGAATTTAGAGAAATCTTATAACAGTTTTAAGTAAATTTATAAAAAAGGAGAACAGAATGAAAAAAATAAAAAATAACCTATTTCCTGTTATTGAAAAGGAAGAGGAGTTTAAAAAAATATATAATAACACTCTTGATAAAGTAAATAAAATGAATAATCTATATTCAGATAAACATATAACTATCAATTGTGATGAATTAATTCCTATGATTGAGAGAATGAATAACTTTATGTTAAATTTATCAGTGAATACTAGTTTAGAGGAATATCTATCTTTTAAGCTTTTAATTCAAAATATTGAAAGATTTTTAGGTGAATGTAATCATGATGATTCGATTATACCACCCCCACTTCCTGAATTAGAACCATCAATAATTAAAGCCGTATTAAAAAATATAAACAAAAAATTAGTTGGAGAGTTGGAACCAGGAGAAAATGATAAGTTAATAACATCTGTGGAGTATGAATTATATAAAAATAATGATAGAGTGGAAAAAATAACTCTTATATCCCCATTAGATAAAGTTTTCTTCACTTCAAATACACCTGGAGAGTATCATTTTGTATCGAAGTATTTTTGGAAAGATACATTTAAAGAGATTCTTTCAAATAGGGTAACAATCGAGGAAGAAACTATTTTACCGCCACTAGATGATGAGTTTCCAACTATGTTACCATATTCAAATTTATGGGCACATACTGTTAAAAATGGAGAAAATTATGAGATAACTTTAAACAACACTTGGGGAGAGATTTCACCGAAAGTGGGGGTTTATCAAGATGGTCAACTTTTAGAGACAATAACGACTAACTATACATCATTGAATAAAGGATCTGCAAAAAATAAAGTATCTATAACTAACTATTCGATGTTAAAGGATATAAAATTTGTGTATAAAGTGACTTATACAAGAGATGAACAAACAAATGATAAAGTGGTAGTTTATTATAAGAGTACGACTGGAAAAATAGAAATAGCTGTTGAAGATGGTGGAGTAAAATATTGTGAGCACCCAGAGTGGAATAGTGAGATAGAGTATGGAACAGCAACTGGAAAAATAGTTTATTATAGTGGATTCCATTTTAAACATTCTGGTTGGGCAAGTAAAGGAGATACTCCTAAATTAAATGGAGATTGGTCACCTTGGACAAAACTAACAGCAGGAGAAGAGTTACAGATAGATTGTCCTGGGCAACATGTGATGGATGCAATAGGAAAAATACCGAATGCACACTTAGAGCCTATGAATATAGCTGAAGTTGAGGGGATCGGATCTCCAATGGAAAAGAAACATATAACATATTCTGCTGAATGGGGTAAATGGGGCGGAAGAAAATATACTCCTAAAGTGAGTCCATGGAATAAAATATCTCATATGCAGTACGCATTTATTGATGTTACACCAGATTATTCTGGAGAATTTATAACAGACAAAGATGATATTTCACATTTAGGAAAGGCAGCTCAAGATGTAGCTACAGGTGCTGGAGCATTGAATGTATCTCCAAATATATTCGATCCAGGGGCAGCGTTCTCTAAGTATGGAGGAACAAATGCTTATATGACTGAATTTATGGAAATGGGGAAAAAATACCCATATGTAAAACCTATAGCTTCTTTAGGTGGATGGTCTCGTTCAGGATTTTTCAGAGATGCTGCATCTGATGAAAAAAGAGATTACTTTGTAAAGAGATGTGTTGATTTTATTAGAGAGTTCAACTTTGTTGGAATAGATATAGATTGGGAATTCCCATGTTCTAGAAGAGATGGAGATTTAGTAGATAACAAAAATGATTTAGGGACACCAAGAGCAAAAGATGATGAGGATGTATTATTTAATAAATTAATGCAATCATTAAGAATTGCTTTAGACAATGCAGGAAAAGAGGATGGAAAATATTACTTCCTATCGTGTGCTATTGTTTCAGGAAAAAATCATATAGAGAAGAGTGGAATTGCGTTATGGCATAAGACTTGTGATTTTATAAGTTATATGACTTATGATATTCACGGTGCTTTTGATTCAATAACAAATCACCAATCATATTTATTCCAAAACCAAAATGAACCTTCGATTGAAACAAACCCACAAGGAAATGCTATGTCGATAAAAACATTAATCGATTATGTTACAAAAACATATGGAGTTTCTGCCAAAAAAATTACAGTAGGAACACCGTTTTATTCGAGAGGTTGGTCTGGAGTATTTAAACCAGTAAATGGATGGCCAACATCTATGCCAGGATTATATGTAAAAACAAACATAAATGCTGCATCTAATGGAGCAAAAGGATGTTCAGCGCCAGGAACTATGGATGGGGGAAGAGGAGCAGGAGTACTACCATTGGTTCATTTAAACAAATTGATGAATGGTGAAAATGTTTCAGTTAGAACTATAGATTTAAATGGTCCTGCTAACCCACATGCTGGGACAATATTAAGAGGAGCAGACTTTAAATATTACTATGATGAGCAGGCACAAACACCATACTTATATAATGAAAAGGATGGAATATTCTATACATTTGAAGATGAACAATCATTGGATAAAAAATGTCAGTGGGTTTTAGAAAATAATCTAGCTGGAATAATATCTTGGGATATAGGGATGGATGATTATGGAGTAGACATGCATGGTGCAGAAGCAACATCAGCATATCCAAATTTATATCAAGCGGATCACCTTTTAACATCTGTAATATTCAATAGATTTAAAACAGATTCATTGAGATTAAACTATTTAAATAGAGTTTCTAGAGGATAAAAATAACTATAAAATTAAAGAGAGGAGAATACCTCTCTTTAATTTTATAAAAAGATAATGGGGAGAGAAGATGAGGATAGATATAAACAATTTAGAATTAATTGATAGCCAACGAATTATACCTTCTACGAACTTAACTATATGGAATAATAATGGTTTAGAAAATTTTTTAGATGGAGATGAAGAGACTCTTTTTCATTCAAATCAATATGAGAGTGGGGAATATGGAGATGTATACTTGGAACTACCATACCCAGCATTGATATCAAAAATAAGTTTTTTAACAAATCACCCTGTTGCCAATAATGGATGTGTATATAATTATGAGATTCTTTATAAAAAAGAGAGAGAGAACAGTGGATGGATTTCAGCTTTTAATTCGACAAGAGAAACTGTTAAAGGGTGGAGAAGTGCGACAATAGAAGAAATTTATGCGACAGATATTTGTATCAGAGTTCACGATAGTAGTGGAAGATGGGTAGTAATAAATACGATAAATATATATTCGACAACACAGGAAAAAGATGCTGAAAACTTAAAAGAAAATTTAGAAAAATTGTTTGTAGATTATCAATATACTCAGATAAAAGAAGATATAAAATTGAAAGATATAACTAAATTTATAGAAAGTTATCCAAGTAGTAATTTAGGCTATGTGGCAAAGTTATTATGGATAAACAACAACACACTAAAAAAAGAAGCCTTTAAAATAAGAAAAGATTCTGAAAGCTATGGGAATTATTTTGATATTTTAAAAATAGATACTTCCTTAAGACTAATTTCGACACCATATAGAATAAATACTAAAAAAGATTATCTGATTGTCAGTGATAAAAAGATAAGGGTATGCCTAATTTCAGAAGAGTCTGAGAGTCCAGTTTCACAGATAATAGATTTAAAAATAGGTCCAAATTTAATATATTCAGAAGATATAAAAGGGGATATTTTTATTCTAAAAGAAACTTCGGAAGAGATAAATTTAAATATGTATAATTTAGATTTATCAAATAATTATAAGATTGGTAAAAATTCTCCAGAGATGGTACTTTTAAACAGTTATAATAAGTTTATAATTGTGGAGGGAAAGAATTTTATTTTAAAAGCAGATTTAGTTTGGATAAATAATAATTTTAATAAATATGAATTTATTCAAGCCATAGAAAATTTGGATAGTGTATTGGATTATATTAATTTTTTAATAAATAAAAACGGATATTTCTGTACAGATAAGGATAGTCCTGTCTATAAAAAAGTCTTTTGGATAGGAGAAGAATCAGGAATAAAAGAGACAGCCTCTGGGTATTATACAACTTATAATATAGAATCTACAAATGTTTTTAATAAAAATATTGAAGAGTTTGGGAGTAAAAATTTATCGGAGCTATTGTCAAAAGGGTTTGGAAATTTAGAGTTTTTAAGTTCAGAAGTTAAAGATATTTTAGCATATTTAATAAATATTGAACTTGAGTTAAAGTATAAGAACAGTTTAGATATTTCTGTAGATGAGAAGAGATTGTTGTGGAGTAAGCTACTAATTTTTTCAAACGAAAATAGATTTATACCAAAAATATACAAAGATATTCAAAGAGAGAATGATTCCAATAAAAAACTTTCAATAAGTGATCTGTGTTTTTACATAACAAAAATTTTACAAAGAGATGTAAGTAATTATTTTATAGGAGCTCAGTATAGTATAGAGAGTGAAATAGTTTCCCAGTGTAACACTTATCCAAAACCAACAATAAATTTAAATGAGTTGACTTTGGAAAATTATCAAAGTCAAATAGAAAATGAGATTGCTATATTTAATATGAACTATAAAAACAATGAAGGTAGTCAAAATTAGGAGGAAAAATGAATTCAGAATTAACCTTTATTAGAAATGGAAATGTACCAAGTAGCAATACTTTTAATTTGAAATTAAATAAAAAAGAAATCATAAAAAATTTGATATTGGAAACTCAAAATAGTAAGTTTCCAAATTTTCTAAATATAACGACAAAAGATTTTTTAAACAACACGATAACAATTAAGGCCAATGTAATAAGAACTCTAGGAAATATTCAGGAGTGGGAATTAGAAGCTATCTTAACTGATGAGTTAAAAGTTACAATTGAGGGAGAAGAAGCCTCTATAATAAACGTAACACCTATTTTAACAGAGGGGACTTCATATTATCTTCAAGAAGATATAGATGCTAGAGTAAGTAGAGAGGATATAGATCTATTAAATTCAAATATTGAAACGGAGTTAATTCTTAAATTAGAGAATTCTAAAATTATTAATAGAATTAATTTTAATAGAGAGTTTGAAAATTTAGAGATTCTTTATTCTCCGGGGGAAGGGCAAGATTGGATTTCTCTAAACTATATAGATATTCATGGTATTAAAAAATTTCATCCTGTGCTAGTTAAAGGGTTATGCTTTAGAAGTTCTCAAGCGATAAATCTAAAAAAAGAAGATATTGAAATTTATATATTTAATTATTTAGAGCATGAAATCAACTCATTATTTGAGGATACTACTCTAACAGAAGTAAAAAGTGGAGTGACTATTCAGGACATTATCACTTTAGAGATGAAAACAAATAAAACAGAGGAATATTTAAATAAACTTGCTATTGCAAGAAATCTTTTGGTGGTGAATATGGATACAAAGAGGATATCGATAAATAATGAAAAGCACCAAATTTTAAATAGATTTTCTTATGAAACATCTGGAGTGGGTATTTATCGTGCGACAGTAAATTATGAGGATAGATATGGAAATAAAAAGAGCAAAACATCCAATAATATTTTAAACAATATAATAACTTTTGAGAATTTCTATGGAAAAGATTTAGAGCTTACACTTTATGGGCCAAATAATGAAACTGAAATAGTTATAACAACAATTTTAGAATCACAAGATAGTTATTATTTAACAACTGACTTAGAGAGAAGTATAGATAGAACAAATCTTGTTGCAGAATCTGGCTGCGGTGTTTATTCAGGAAATTTAGGGCCGGATAAAGCAATTGATAACTATGAAAACACCAATTTTCACAGTACAAGATATTCAGAGTATGGAGATTTTTATATAACTAATCCAGAACCTCAAGTTGTTGACGAGTTGCATCTTTTAACAAGAAATACATCTTTGGGAAGAGTTGAGAACTATACTGTTTTATATAAAGAGAGTTCAAATGAAGAGTGGTTAGTTGTAGGAGAATCAATAAATGAAGGTTTAGCTGGAAATTGGAGAAATATTAAATTCAATCCTATTTTCGCTTCAAATATTTGTATTAGAGTCAATAAATCTAATGAAAATCATGTATTGATATATGATTTACAATTTTTAAAGTACAA
>NZ_CAMTIK010000033.1 GCF_947072685.1 uncultured Cetobacterium sp.
GATTGAGCTTGCAAAACCATTGCTTAAATCTCATTATGGTGAGTATTTAATGGGACTAGTGAAGGAGTAGTTATGAGTAAATTTAAAAGAATCGAAACAGGAATAAAGGATTTAATAGTTATAGAACCAACTGTATTTGGAGATAATAGAGGGTTTTTTATGGAGAGCTATTCTCAGAAAGATTTTTCTGAAATAGGTATAGATGTGGAGTTTGTACAGGATAACCATTCTAAATCTAAAAAGGGAGTACTGAGAGGTCTTCACTTCCAAACAAAACATACTCAAGGTAAACTTGTGAGAGTTACAGCAGGAGCTGTTTTAGATGTTGCTGTGGACCTTAGAAAAGATAGTTCAACTTTTGGAAAACACTATATCATAGAGCTAAGTGAAGAGAATAAAAAAATGTTTTATGTTCCAGCGGGATTTGCTCATGGATTTTTAACATTAAAGGACAATACGGAGTTCATGTATAAATGTACAGACTATTACGCTCCAGAGTTTGATTCTGGTGTGCTATGGAATGACTCCGAGATAGGGATAGACTGGAATTTTGAAAAGTATGGACTGGATGAAACTTTAATCCTTCTATCTGAAAAGGATAAAAAGCAACAGACTCTAAAAGAGTTCGTTCAGAGTGGAGTGGTTATAGGATGATTCTAATAACAGGTGCCAATGGGCAATTAGGACATGACTTTCAAAGTGTTTTCAAAGAAAATGGTCTAGATTTTATAGCGACAGACTATATGGATTTAGATATAACTGATATTGAAAGTGTCAGAGAGTTTGTAAAAGATAAAAATATAGATTTGATAATAAACTGTGCGGCATATAACAACGTGGATAAAGCTGAAGAGGAATCTGAGATGTGCTATAAGTTGAACGCTTATGCACCAAGAGATCTAGCTATCGTTGCAAAAGAGATAGGTGCAGATTACATAACCTATTCCACAGACTTTGTTTTTGATGGAACTAAGGGAACTCCATATAAAGAGGAGGACAGCGTGTCACCTCTTTCGGTATATTCAGAAGCAAAAGCCTTAGGAGAGAGATTGGTTTTAGAAGCTTATGACAAAAGTTTTGTAATAAGAACTTCATGGGTTTTTGGGATAGCTAACAACAATTTTAATCGTCAGGTTATAAATTGGAGCAAAGGAAGAGACGTTTTATCAATAGTTGACGACCAAACATCTGTTCCAACATACTCTTACGATCTGGCTCTGTATTCATATGAACTTTTAAAAACAAAGGAGTATGGATTGTACCATCTATCCAATGCTGGGATTGCATCTAAGTATGACCAAGCCAAATATGTTTTAGATTCTATTGGTTGGAAGGGAACTTTAAACAGAGGGAAAAGTTCAGACTTCAATCTACCAGCAAAAAGAGCTGAATTTTCAAAACTGGATTCAACTAAGATTGAAAAGGTTTTAAAAAAGAATCTACCTACTTGGCAAAGTGGAATAGATAGATTTTTAAATGAGATGAAAGAGAAGGGGGAGCTGTGATGAGAACATATTTAGTTACGGGAGCTGCTGGGTTTATAGGGGCTAACTTTGTAAAATATATGCTGAAAAAACATGGAGATATAAAGATTGTAGTTTTAGATAAACTTACATATGCAGGGAATCTAGGAACTATTGAAAAGGAACTTCAAGACCCAAGAGTTGAATTTGTAAAGGGTGATATATGCAATAAGGAGCTTGTAGAGAATATATTTTCAAGATTTGATATAGATTATGTTGTGAACTTTGCAGCGGAATCACATGTGGATAGAAGTATTGAAAATCCAGGTATATTTTTAGAGACAAATATTTTAGGAACTCAAAACTTGATGGAGGTAGCTAAAAACTTTTGGTCTGTAGGTAAAGATGAAAACGGATATCCTATCTATAGAGCGGGAAAAAAGTTTCATCATGTATCAACTGATGAGGTTTATGGTTCTTTATCAAAAGACTATTCAAACCCTATAGAGTTAATTTTAGATGAAAAGGTTGCAAAGATAGCAAAAGGTAGAGGAAATCTTCAGACTTACGGAGATGAGATGTTTACAGAAGCGACTCCACTTGATCCTAGAAGTCCATATTCAGCATCTAAAACAGCTTCGGATATGATTGTTGTAGCTTATGGAGAAACATATAAATTTCCATTCAATATAACAAGATGTTCAAACAACTATGGGCCGTATCATTTCCCTGAAAAGTTAATACCTCTTATTATTAAAAATATCTTGGCGGGGAAAAAACTTCCTGTCTATGGAAAAGGGGACAACGTGAGAGATTGGCTCTATGTGGACGATCACTGTAAAGGTATAGCTATGGTAATAGAGGCAGCACCTGCTGGAGAGATATACAACATAGGTGGTTTCAATGAGGAACAGAATATAAACATAGTGAAACTAACAATAGATACAATTGCTAAAATAATGAAAGAGCAACCAAAATATCAATCTATTTTGACAACAGAGTTGGAAAATATTAACTATGACCTTATAACTTATGTTCAAGACAGATTGGGACATGATGCTAGATATGCTATTGATCCCACAAAGATTGTGACAGAGCTGGGATGGTATCCAGAAACACCATTCACTGAGGGGATAGAGAAAACTATTCTTTGGTATTTAGATAACCAAAAATGGGTGGAAGAGGTAGCCTCTGGTGATTATCAGAAATATTATGAGGCGATGTACAAGGATAGATAGAGAAATAGGTGAGTTAGGAATGGTGATTCCTATCTCACCTATTTGCACATTTACTGCTAGAGTCAGGTGATGGTCTTGATATTATTAAAATATCGGGGTATAATGATATGGATTAACACAAATTATATTTGGAGGTGAGTTGAGATCAATACAACGACGGCTAAAATTTTGAAGATTCTATCTCAATCGGATATGTCTATTGATGAGATGCACTTGTACTTAGATATTGAAAAGAGTGGAATTGTAAAAAGTATACACCAGATTAATGAATTTTTGGAATCAATAAATTTAAATAAGATTGAGAAGCAAAATAACAACTATCAACTTACTTTAGAAAAAGAGGAATGGAACTCGCTCTATTCAAGATACAGTGTTTTGACTTTTGAAGATAAGGTGGACTATCTGTATATCAAATTTGTAGCGAACGGCTTCATAAATTTAGAGAAAGAAAAAGAGCAACTGGATGTTTCGAGAAGTACAATTTTGAGATGTTTTCAGGTTATTAAAGATGAGTTTCATAAAAATGGATCTGAATATGAATATGTGCATGGGAAGGGACTAAAACTTAAGCATGTCTCGTATAGAGAGAGAGTAAACTTTTGTAAAAAATTGATAAAGCTGTTTGTGGAGGAGGAGAGATTGACCTCTCTTTTAAAAGGCATATTAAACGATTTGAAAAAATTTGATATAGCGGTGAGGATTCCTCAACTCCACAGTATTTTAAGAGAGTTTGGAATTTCAACAAACTATTTTATATTTTCATTTCTATGTTCGTTAGAGATATATGTGGAAATTTTTGGAAACTTTGAACTGGGCGGAGATAAGTATCGTGAAACTGAGCAGTGGCAAAAGATATCTGATGTTATAGAAAAACATGGAATAGATTTTAAAGAAGATTATAAAAAGCAGATTACCAATTACATTGTAGTCTATTTAAATGAGGGTGAAAGATTGGACACCACCATAAAGAAAAAAGTAAATATTATTATATGTGAATTGATAAAAAAATTAAATATCAAAAAATTGGATGAGAGTTTGGAAAAGATGTTATTTCAAAGAACCTATATCTCATTATTTAAATATGAAAACAATATATTAAAAATAAAAAAAATAACGCTGACAAAAGAACAAGAGGAGATACTGAATATTTTGAATGAGGTTTTAAGAAATAACTCATACAATATCTACTATTCAGACAAGTTTTCAATAATTCAGATTCTTATGAGGGTTGTGATTGAAGATAATTTAGATGGGGTAAAAAATGTACTTCTTCTATTCAACGAGGTCACTTTAAGTGATCAGGAAGTCTTTAGAAAAAAACTTAAAAAAATAGTACCACATATAAATTTTGAAATGGAAGCCACCTATGTTCATAAGAGAAATATAATTCCTAAAACTAAAAAATATGATCTGACAATCAGTGATGAGAAGATTTCAAAGGATATTTTAGTTGTGGATTATTTCAGTAGTATTAAAATTCAAGAACTCATTGAAAGAAGAATGTTTGAGATTGGAATTTCAAAAATATAATACGGCAAACTACAAGAAATTGTAGGACGCAAAGCTAGAGGGCCTGTAAAATGGTAGCCAGTTGCACTTAACTATATTATGTATAGTTTGGGTGCAATTTTTTTTTGGAAAAAATAATAAAAAAGGGGAGATGTAATCATGTGTGAAGCGATTGAACTTAAAAATGAATTAGCTAAATATCATATAAAAAATGCTCAAGAGGATTTGTTGGTAGCGGTAAATAGAAGCCCGGGGATGGCTCTGTGTGAGCTGGCTAAAAGATTAAAACTATCTAAGGGGACGGTATCTACATCATTAAAAAAATTGGAGGAGGAGCACTTGATTCGGAAGTATCCATCTCCAGATAATAAGAGAACGCTTATGATACATCCAACTAAACTTGGAAAGGATCTGTATCAAAAGATATATTCACATCAGATATTCTATCACTCGTGATAAAACTAAACTTAATTAACCTACTAAAATTAGAATTGAATGAAAAGTCAAAATAGTCTTTACAAGAGCCATATTATGGGGTAATAGAAGTATCACTAAAATTTATTTGGGGAGGTTTATAGTGAGAAATAGAGTGACAACACTTCTGTTATGTTCTGCAATTTCTATTTTATCTTATTCTAATAACTTGGATGGGTCAAATCATGCAAGTGGGCATGAGGGGATTAAACCGGGGACATATTCAAAAGACAATCCCTTTTGGACAAATAATCCTGAGATTTTTGGACACAACCGAGAGAGAGCACACGTTACAAAAATGTCTTTTAACACTGTTCAGGAGGCTTTGAAAAATCCAAATTATAGGGATTATAAAAATTCTAAAAACTTTAAAAGTCTAAATGGGGATTGGGATTTTAAGATAGTGGATCATCCAAATCAAGACTTAAAAGATTTTTATAAAACGGGATACGACACATCTGACTGGAAGAAGATTCCAGTTCCATCAAGTTGGCAGCTGCATGGATATGATCAGATACGTTATAACGATACGGCCTATCCATGGGAGTATCAAAAAACGGGGATAAATCATCCGGATACCCCCAAAGATTACAACCCTATTGGATATTATAAAAGAGAGTTCAATGTGGGGAAAGAGTGGGATGGAAGAGCGACATATATATCTTTCCAAGGTGTGGAGTCAGCTTATTATGTATATGTAAATGGAGAGTATGTGGGGTACAGTGAAGATTCATTTACTGGACATGATTTTGATATAAGTAAATATCTTAAAAAAGGCAAAAATGAAGTGGCTGTAAAGGTTCACAAATGGAGTGATGGAAGCTGGCTTGAATCACAGGATATGATAAAATTAAATGGAATTTTCAGAGATGTATTTTTGTATTCAACACCTAAAACATATATAAGAGATTACACTGTGGTTACAGATTTAGATGGAGAGTACAAAGATTCAGATTTAAATATAGATGTTGAAATAGGAACTAAATCTGGTTTTGTTCCTGGAAAATATAGAGTGATTGGTAAGCTCTTCAATTCAAAGAATGAAGAGATAAGAAGTTTTGAAAAAACCTTAACTGTAAATGGGGATGAAAAAACTCAAGTTGTAGATTTTAAAGAGAGATTCCAAAATCCTAAAAAATGGTCATCTGAAGAACCCAATCTATATACATTGGTTTTAGCTCTAGAAAACTCTGAAGGAAAGATAATAGAAACAGTGAGTAATAGAGTAGGATTTAGAAAAGTTGAAATAAAAGATAATAAAATAATGGTAAATGGTAAAAAGCTTATGTTAAGAGGAGTAAATAGACATGAGTTTGTAGGAGATACTGGAAGAGTTGTAAGTGAGCAGACAATGATTCAAGATATATTGCTGATGAAACAAAACAATATGAATACTGTCAGATCGTCACATTATCCAAACGATCCAAAGTGGTATGACCTCTGTGATGAGTATGGATTATATGTTATGGACGAGGCCAATTTGGAAACTCATGGAAGATTGGACGAGATACCACAGGACAGAGTGGAGTGGACACCAGCAGTTCTAGATAGACAGGAAGCTATGTTGGAGCGAAGTAAAAATGAGCCGTCTATAATTATGTGGTCACTGGGAAATGAATCTTCAACAGGGAAAAACTTTGAGATAGCAGCAGAGTGGCTTAAGGCAAATGATCCCACGAGATTGACTCACTATGAGCCTCAAAGAGATATCACGGATACATACAGTAGAATGTATAGAAGCATTGAGGAGATGAAATCATACCTGGTTTACGAGGAGAATAAAAAACCATATATTCAATGTGAGTTTGCTCATGGAATGGGAAATAGTATTGGGAATTTACAAGACTATTGGGACGTTATGGAAAGTGATGAAGTTTTCCATGGTGGATATATATGGGATTGGGTGGATCAAGCTATTGAGACAGTGGATCCTAAAACAGGGGAAAAATATTTTGCCTATGGTGGAGATTGGGGAGATGAGGATTTTACAGATAAAAATTTCTCAGCTAATGGACTAATTTTTGCAGATAGAACAGTTCAACCAGAGATGGCAGAAGTGAAGAAAGTATTTCAAAATATAGGGTTAAAAGAGGTAGATTTAAACAGCTCTGTAATCGCTTTAACAAATAAATTCATGTTTACTAATACAGAGGATTATATTGGAAGATGGGAAGTACTAGAGGATGGAAAAATAATTCAATCGGGAAGTTTTTCTGTAGATGTTGCTCCAGAAAGTACCAAAAATATAAAACTTCCAGTTAAAAAGTTTTCAAAGAAAGAGAATTCTGAGTATTTTTTAAATGTAAACTTCTCTTTAAAAGAGAGTAAAAGTTGGGCTAAAAAAGGACATGTAGTGGCGGCTAATCAGTTTAGATACGAGAGTTTGAATCAGTCTAAAAATATTGTATCTTTAGATGGGATGGAAAAGCTTAAATACAGCGAAAAAAATGGAAATTTAGAGGTTGTAGGAGAGGGATTTAAAGTCGATATAGATTTAGAAAAGGGTGGAGTAAACTCTTTTGTATTGAAAGGAAAAGAGATTTTAGAAAAACCATTGGTGTTTAATTTTTGGAGAGCTCCAAACGATAACGATAGAGGAAATGGAGCTTTAAAAAGACTTGATACTTGGAGAGAAGCAGGGAAGAATACAAAAGTATCAAAATATAAGGTGACAAAGTTAAATGATAGTGGTGTACAGGTGGAGATGGAAATAGATGTTCCAACAACAGAAGCATCAAAACTGTATACAAATTATATAATCTCTGGAAATGGAGAGGTTATAGTTGAAAATACTCTGTATACACCTAAATCTTTACCTGAAATACCAGAATTTAGTATGATGACAGAACTTTCAAATGAAAAGAGTGATGTGACTTGGTATGGAAGAGGGCCTGATGAGAACTATATAGATAGACAAACTGGTTATGATGTGGGAATATATAGAAATAACGTGGAGGAGTTCTTCATACCTTATATAAATCCATCTGAAACAGGAAATAGAAGTGATGTCAGATGGGTGGCGTTGACTGACAAAAGTGGAGTTGGGCTTTTAGCCACTTCAATTCAGGGAGAAAAAACAATAGAGTTTAACTCTATATACTATACACCAGAAGAGCTTTCAAGTGGAAAAAGACATCCTTTTGAGCTAGAAAAAAATAAAAATGTAGTTTTAAGAGTTATTGGAAAACAGATGGGAGTTGGAGGAGACAACTCATGGGGAGCTAAGCCACATGATAAGTACCTTTTAAAGTCTGGAGATGTTCATAGATATTCATTCAAATTGAAGGGGATTGATAAAAAATCAAATCCTATGGAGATAAGCAAAAAAAGTTTAGACTTAGCTGGAGTGAATAGTTTTGAAAAGGATAGAGAGGTTGAAAAAAAACCAACAAACATAACTTATCTTTCAGATATGAAATTTAAAAAGGCTATAGCTGGGCATAAAAAAGTTGAAAAAGATTTGACAGTAGCAGGAAATAAGCTTACACTGAGACTTGAAAATGGAGATGTTGTGGTATTTGATAAGGGAATAAATGCCATATCTAACTCTGAGCTAAAAGTTGACATATCGGGAAAAGGATTTAAAAAATTCACATCTTATGTTGGACTCGATAGGGAAGTTTTAGGTTATAGAGGGGAAGCTAGATTCAAAGTGTTTGTAGATGGAAAGGAAAGATTTGACAGTGGAGTTATGAAAAGTGCAGCCAGAGCTAAAGAGATTGATTTGGATGTGAGAGGTGCTAAAGAGATGACTCTAGTAATTTTAGATGGAGATGGGGCAATAAAATATGACCATGGAACTTTCGGAGATGCTAAATTTATAAGATAAAATTTTGAACCAAGTGATATTCACTTGGTTCTTTTTTTACAAGAAATTATAAGTTGATTATATTTATACCGTTATTTAAATATTCATCTTTAATTGTTGGATTTAAGTTAGAGTCAGTAATAAGAAAATTTATTTTATTCAATTCACAGACATTAAAAAGTGAATTGTTTTCAAATTTACTAGAGTCTGAAACGATAATTATTTCCTCGCTGATGTCGATAAGTTGTTTTTCTACTAAAACTTCATCTATATAGAAATCTGTGATTCCTTTTTTTAAAGAGATTCCACCAACACTTAAAAAACACTTATTAACCGTAAATTGTTTTAAAAAATCAGCGGTAACTTGACCTAAAAATGCGAACTCTTTTTTTGAATAAATTCCTCCAGCTAATATGAGGTTTATATTGTCACAGTTATAAATTTCATTGGCTATTAAAAGAGAGTTAGTCAAAAGAGTTACAGAAATATTTTTCTCTTTTATTAATTTTACGATTTCAAGATTAGTTGTACTGCTGTTGAGAGCAATTGTATCTCCCTCACCGATATACTTCACAGCAATTTTAGCCAATTCTATTTTTTCAGAGATATTATTAAAAGCTCTTGTAGAGTAAGGTGTTTCAACAATTTTAGTATTGTGAGTTGCTCCCCCGTGAACTTTTTGAAGAAGTCCCTCTTTAGAAAGAGTATCTAAATCTCGTCTGATAGTTTCTAGTGATACATTTAAAATTTTAACTAACTCTGTATTTTTAATGCTTCTCTCTTTAGAAAGAAGATCTAGGATTATATTGTGTCTATCTGTCGCTAACATATTTTTGATTTATCTCCTTTTTATTTTTTAATTGTTCAAAATAATCTTTTGTGTAAAAATCTACATCTTTATGAAGAAATAAAATTCCAACTAGATTAGGAAGAATCATTATCCCTAATAAAATATCCTGTATTAACCACACACTTTTCAAACTACTTATAGAACCAAGTATAGCTAGTAAAACAAAAATATACTTGAAATAAGAAGCCACTTTACTGTTGAATAGATAGGTAAGAGTAACATTTCCAAAATACCATTGAGCCAATATAGAACTAAAAGCAAAAAGAGTCATGCTTATACCAATTATATATTTAAAAGTGAAATGAATACTTGAAAAAGCTTTTACAACATAGAGTGCTGGAGAGATGTCACTGGTATGTACTCCAGACGTTAATACAATAAAAGCAGTGAAGCTACACATAATAATTGTGTCTATAAAGACCTCTATAATTCCAAATAAACCTTGTCTAGCAGGATGGGTTGTTATGGCTGCACTATGTAAAACAGGAGCACTCCCTTCACCGGCTTCGTTGGAATACACTCCTCTAGCAAGACCAAAACGCATCGCTTGTTTCACTGAGTATCCCAAAACCCCTCCGCTGATAGATGTAAAATTAAAAGCACTTTTTACTATGGATATTATAACATATTCCAAAGCGTTGATATTAGAAATAATAATAACAAGACCACCTGTTAAATAGATTAAAGACATTACAGGAACAAGAAATTCAGAAACACTGGCAAGTCTTTTTATTCCGCCATTGATAACAGATAAAATGACAATGGACATGATAACTCCAGAAGTTAATGGGTTTATTTGAAATACATCATTTAAAACTAAAGATACAGCGTTGGACTGTATAAGAGCGCCTCCGCTTATTTGAAATAGCATCAGAAGAGCGAATAAAGAACCCATTTTTTTCCAACCTAAACCTTTTGAAAGATAATACATAGGACCACCTACATAATTTCCATTCTCTCCCTTTTCTCTATAAACAATTCCTATTAAGATTTCAGCATATTTTGTTGCCATACCTAAAACGCCAGAGGTCCACATCCAAAAGACTGCTCCCGGACCACCACTTGCAATAGCGGTGGCAACTCCAACTATATTACCATTCCCCATACAACTGCTCAAAGCAGTACATAAAGCTTTAACAGCTGATACGGTTCCTTCACCTTCTAATTTATTTGTTTTCTCATCTTTAATTGAAGCTAAAAGTTCTTTTAAAGATAGAATAAAACCTCTAAATTGTATTCCTCTAGTCAAAACAGTAAAGAATATTCCTGTTCCAATTAAAGTGAACATCAAGTAGTTCCCCCAGACCAATCTAGATATTTCTTCTAAAATCTCCTCAAAATACATAAAATACCTCCCGATAATGAAATACATATAGATATATTACCATATTACGTCATTATATTGAACTTTTTTTATTAAAAAACCACAAAAAACAAAATAAAACAACAAAAAACCAAATAAAAAACTTGATAAATTTATAAAAAGGTTGTATATTGAATATGAATAAAATGAAAAAAATATAAAACGAGGAGAAAACATGCAAGAAAATATAGCTATTAATCAAAAATCTAATTTTAAAAAATGGTTTACTTTTGTTATTTTAGTTTTAGGGGCTGGAACAATATTTAAACTTTCATCTTTAAAGGATGCTTTTTATGTTCCTATGCAAGAATTTATGGGATTGACACATACTCAAATAGGAGCAGCTTTATCAATATATGGATTGGTTCAAACTGTAGGAAATTTTGCATCTATCTATATATCTGATAGATTTTCAAAAAGAATAATGATTTCGTTCTCTTTAGTTTCTATTGGAGCTATCGGGGTATATATATCAACTTTCCCGGGATATTTTGGAATACTTCTGGCATGGGGATTACTATCATTCTTTGGGGAAGTAATCTATTGGCCAGTTCTATTAAAATCTGTTAGACTTTTAGGAGATGAACATGAGCAAGGAAGATTATTTGGTTTTCTAGAAGCAGGAAGGGGCGTTGTTGATACAATAGTTGCTTTTTCGGCCTTAGGATTATTTGCATTGCTAGGAAAAGGACCGGGGGCATTGAAAGGATCAATTCTATTTTTCTCATCAATAGTTGCTTTGTCTGGTGTAATATCGTATTTTTTAGTAGAAGATAATAAAGAGGATGAATCTGAAAAAAATGTAAGCAAAAATAAAGTAGCTTGGGACGGTGTTCTTACAGCGATAAAAATGCCAGAAATATGGGTTGTTTCATTGACAATAGCTTCAATATATTCAGTTTACTGTGGATTGACATATTTCATTCCATTTTTAAAGGATATTTACGGGCTTCCAGTGACGTTAATTGGAGCCTATGGAATAATAAATCAGTATGGATTAA
Source organism: uncultured Cetobacterium sp. (assembly GCF_947072685.1). GTDB lineage: Bacteria > Fusobacteriota > Fusobacteriia > Fusobacteriales > Fusobacteriaceae > Cetobacterium_A. Next base: position 11,707 of record NZ_CAMTIK010000033.1, read on the forward strand.
AGATGGTTGGTGGTCCAATAGGTGGTTTACTTGTGGATAAAAAGTTCAAATCTGCAACTAGATTTTTAAGAGTTGCTTTGATAATTGCTTTCTTTGCAATGGGTATATTTATACTGTTACCTCATGAGAGTATGAATGTATACTTAGGAATGACAGTGACACTTGGATTTGGAGCTATTATATTCAGTATGAGAGCAGTTTTCTTTGCACCTATTGATGAAATAAAAGTTCCTAGAAATATAAGTGGAGCAGCAATGTCGATAGCTTGTATTTTGGGATACGCCCCACAAATGTTTGCATTTGCTTTATACGGAAGTATTTTGGATAAGTTTCCAGGAATTCAAGGATACAGATATGTATTTTTAATTATGATGTTCTTTGCAGCAACAGGGATAGCAATAACAACACTCTTGTTAAAAATGATAAAAAAAAGACAAAATAATATAAACTAGGAGGAGCGATGTTAAAAATAGGTCTAGAAACAGAATCGCTACATCTTTTCTTTCAAAATAAAAAGATAGATATGTTTGGATTTGTAGAATTAGCAAATGAATTAGGAGTTGATGGAGTTCAAATAAATATTGTGAAGGACTACAATTTAGATGAGAAATGGGGAGCGTTAGGAAGTAATTCTGAAAAATATTTGACGGAGCTAAAATCTTTGATAGATAAATACAATATGTTTGTAGAGATAGATATGAGAGATTTAGATTACGAAAGAATGGAAGAAGTTATTGAAGTGGCAAATAGATTGGGTGCTGATACTATAAGATCTTATATTCCAGTAGTTCCTGTAATAAAAAATATAAACTCTGGATCAGAAGGAGCGTATGATTTTGCAAAAGTTAGAGGTGAGTTCAATATGGACTCCTATCAAGTTGGATATGAAAAAGTTATAAAATTAATTCCTCTTTTAGAAAAAAATAGAATAAAATTAGCTTTAGAAAATCATGAGTATGAGACTTCAGATGAATTGGTAGAACTTATTAAAAGAATAAATTCCCCTTGGGTAGGATTTTTATTTGATTTTGGTAACTCTATGATGGTTTGGGAAGAACCTGTTAGAGCAGCAGAAAATATGGCTCCATACACATACTCAACTCACTTTAAGGACCATATAATAATCCCAGAACCCAATGATGAATATGGATATGTTGTATGTGGTGTTCCTGCAGGAAAAGGAAATATAGATTTAAAATCAGTATTTAATATCATGATGAAAAAATCTCCTCTAACTAGAATAAATGTAGAGATGTGTTATCCTTACTGTGCTCAATTTAAAAGAAAACCTGGTACAGGTGGAGTTTTTGAAGTTGGTAAAGGAGCATTTAAGATTGAAAAACCAATATATGAATACGATGTGATCAAACCTTTAGAATATTATTATCCACAAGAGATTTCAAATGAATTGCTTGAAAAAATGTTGATTGATCAGATGAGTGGAGTAAAAGAATCTCTTAGTTATTTAAAAAAATTAAGAGAGGAATACTATGTATTAGGGCAGTAATATTTTGAAAGATTTTTCCTCACATAAATAGAGACTTGTTAAGAAAATAGAAATGTGCTATAATCGAATACTATTAGCAATAATAAATTTATATATGGGAGGAAAATAATATGAAAAAATTAGTATTAGGAAGCATTTTTGCAGGTTTATTCTTAGTTGGATGTTCAAGCACTCAACCTCAAGAGCCAGTAGTGGTAGAAGAGGCAGTAGTTGTAGAAGAGGTAGTAGTTGTAGAGCAACCAGAAATGCCAACTCAACCATTACCAAAACCAATGCTTGATAAGTAAGAGATTCAAAAGCTGTAGATTTCAAATCTACAGCTTTTTTTTTGGAGTTAAATTAGCTAGGATTTAAAAATAAATGTAGTATAATATAGCAAATATAGAAAATAAAAAAGGGAGATGAATAGGATGGTAATAGGAATAGTTTTAATTTTATTTGTAGTACTTTTAGTAATTTTTATCATTTCAGCATACAACAAACTTGTCAGAGAGAGAAATTTTGTGGAGGAGGCATTCTCTACAATAGATGCGTACTTGAAAAAAAGATACGACCTTATTCCTAATCTGGTAGCAACTGTTAAAGGTTATAAGGACTATGAAGGGAGCACTTTAGAAGCTGTAATAGCGGCTAGAAATAGATATATGACAGCTACAACACCCGAGGAGAAGATAGATAACGAGAATATGATAACTGGAGCACTGGGAAAACTGTTCGCTTTGACAGAGTCTTATCCAGATTTGAAAGCCAATACAAACTTTATGAAACTTCAAGATGAACTGGTAAAAATAGAGGGAGACATCCTTCAAGCTAGAAAATATTATAATGGAACTGTAAGAAACTACAATACAATGTGTGAAACATTCCCAACTGTGTTGATAGCTAATAATTTTGGATTTAAAAAGTATCCATTCTTCAAAGTTGAAAATGAAGCGGAGAAGCAAAATGTTAAAGTGGAGTTTTAGTCTATTTTTTCTTGTTGTTGCTCTTGCATTTGGAGATGGTGGTTATGTAATAGATAACTACAGGATAAATATAGATATAAACGATAAAAATATCTATACTGTGGATGAAAGTATAGATGTTAAATTTTTAGAGCCCAGAAGAGGTATATACAGAGTTTTACCAGAACTTTTTAATGGAAGAGAGATAAAAATTTCAAATATCCAAACAAATGTTCAGACCTATGCAAAGGATGAGGGGAACTATATATACTTGAGAATGGGAGATCCAAAGAGATATATAACAGGAACTAAAGACTACACAATCAAATATAACTATGATATGGGTTGGGATAGAAATACAAAATATGATGAGGTCTATTATAATTTGGTCGGAAATGACTGGGATACAGATATAAATAGATTGGAGTTCTCTATAAAACTTCCAAAAAGTTTTGATACTTCAAAAGTTAATTTCACAATGGGAGCTTATGGGAGCGTCGATAGAAATGGTGTTGTGTGGAAGGTGGAGGGAGATACTATAACAGGTTACACAACAAGAGTACTTGGTCCAAAAGAGAGTGTCACAATAGCTCTACCACTACCTGAGGGATATTTTGATGTGACAAATCAAAAGATTATGTATTATGCTTTGAGAGGGGCACTCTATCTTTTATATCTGATAGTACCTTTAATTGCATTTGCTCTTCTTAAAAAGTATGGAGAGAGAGACTCTGTTGTAGAGGTTGTGGAGTTTTATCCACCGAATGCTATGACTCCAACAGATGTAGGTTACTATATAGATGGAAGAGTGGATGCTAAAGATTTAACAAGCTTGATATTTTACTGGGCAAGTAAGGGATACTTAGAGATTGATGAAATAAAAAAGACGGGCATATTTTCTAAGGGTAGTTTTGAGATTGTACGTTTAGAAAAAGAGTTCGAAAGTACAAATGAGTTTGAAAAATATTTGTTCAAGAGTTTGTTTTTATATGGGTCATCAGACAAGAGAGTGGATATAAGAGATTTAAAGGATGTGTTTTATAAACATATTCAAAAGGCTGCTGAAATATTTGAGATTGACCTCGCTATGGGGAAAAGAACACTCTATACTTCCAAGAGTTTAAGAGTTGGTGATGGAGTAAAAAGTTTAGTAGTTTTAATAGCCGCAGCAACATTTGCTTATTTTTATTATTTTGGAACTTATGATATGACATCAGTTGCTATCTCTATAGGCTTGGGAGGAATTTCTGCTCTGGTAACTCTATCTTTAGGGAACAGAATAAGAAAAAAAACAGAGTACGGAAATGCTGTGATTGGAAGAGTTTTAGGTTTTAAAAGATTTTTGGTAACCACTGAAAAAAGAAAGTTAGAGATGCTTTTAGAGGAGAATCCTAGCTATTTTTACGATATACTTCCATACACAATAGTTCTTGGAGTGAGTGGCATGTGGGCCGATAAATTTAAAGATTTAGTGACACAGCCACCAACTTGGTATAGAACAAACAACATGGGAGATGTTTTTGTTTTAGCTATGTTTATGTCAAGCTTTAACAACTCGCTTTCAGCATTCAACGACAACATGTTATCATCTCCAAAAGCCCCATCAAACTTTGGTGGAGGTTCTTCATCTATGGGTGGAGGATCATCAGGAGGCGGAGCTGGTGGAGGCGGAGGCGGAAGCTGGTAAAAGAAAGACAAAAAGGCTAGGTAAAACTAGCCATTTTTATCATTCTATATTCTTTTCGTTGAGGACTATAACTTGGAAACTATTGAGCAGTTTTAGTAGGTTCTGTTTTAACTGGTTCTGTAGCAGGAACATTATCCGCAGGAATATACCCTTGAACTTCCTCTTCAACAGTCTCTTCAACAGCTTGTACAGGAGAGTTTTTAGATGCCGCTTCGGCCTCTTTAATCTCTTGAGGTGTTGCAGGTGTAATCTCTTCAACTACAGTCTCTTCAACAGCTTGTACAGGAACTGGTTGTTCATTGGCAGGTGTTGCATCCTGTTTTTCTCCACAAGCGACCATCGCTAAAGTTAATGCTATTAAAGCTAAGAATTTTTTCATAATTTTTCTCCTTTAAATTTAAATGATATTTTACGACCTATTATACAAAGGAGTTGAAGAGTTTCCTACAAATTAAAATAGAATATTTTATAAAAAATGAGTGAAATTTGAATTTCGGGTCAAAAAAAAAGGTTTACTTTTTGTAAAAATGTGTTATATTAAAAACGAACACAACAAAATAAAACTGTAAAAAAATGGAGGTATATTCATGAAGCTATCCAGTTATCTATCAGAGAAAGTAATTATTCCAAACATAGTGGGGAATAATATGAATGAGTTGATAGTTGATTTGCTAGATAAAGCTGTAAAAAATAAACAATCTTTAAAAGTGGAAAAAGAGGTCATCAGAAAAGCTATCTTGAAAAGAGAGGAAGAGGCATCGACATATTTAGGTTATGGAGTAGCTATTCCACATGCAAGATTAGAAAATTTTGACGATATTCTAGTTATAATAGGTTTTTTAGAAAAACCGATTAAGGTTAAAAATCTTGCCAATAAAGAGGAGGAACTAAAGGTTGTAATTCTTGTAGTGGCAGATGTTTTAAAAGGGAAGAAGATATTGAAGATAATGTCTGGAATATCAAAGTTAGCTCTTAAAAATAGAGCGATACTGGATCAAATTATTGAGGAGAAATCTCCATCACAGACTATAAAAATATTGGATAAAGCAAATATAGAGATAGATCACAACATAACGGCAGAGGATCTTTTTACAAATCATCCTAAACCTGCAGTATTAAAGAATACTTTAGAGGATATTGCCAAAAGAATAATTATGGAAAAAGTGAGTGGAATACCTGTTGTGGATGAGAGTAATAGATTTTTAGGAGAGATTACAGAAAGAGAGCTAATAGCTTTTGGAATGCCAAAATATACAACAATACTTACCGATTTAAACTTCATGACGATAGGTGAGCCTTTTGAAAACTATATAGTAAATGAAAAAACAACAACAATTGAGGATTTATACAGAAAAGATGGAGTTATAACTGTAGATAAGGAAGCTTCTTTGATGGAAGTCTGTTATCTTTTTATGAACCGTGGAGTTACAAGAATATACGTTGTTGAAAATGGAAAATATCTTGGAATAATTCTAAGATCAGATATTATTAGAAAAATATTACATATATAAAAGGAAGTGAAGTAGGTTATGGTGGCTTTAATTTTAGGGCTAGGAATTTTTATTGCAGTATTCTACTGTATTATAACAGAGAAGGTTCCAGGGGCATGGGCAACAATGATTGGTGGACTTGCAATGTCAATGGTCGGTATATTTAATGAACAAGAAGCTTTAGGTGCGGTAGCAAGCAGACTTGAGATTCTATTTTTACTTATTGGTATGATGATTATAGTTAACTTGATATCTGAAACTGGTGTGTTTCAGTGGTTTGCAATCACTCTTGCAAAATTTGTTAGAGGGGAACCATTTTTACTGATAGTATTACTTGCTATAGTTACGGCAATCTGTTCAGCATTTTTAGATAATGTGACAACAATATTGCTGATGGCACCAATATCTATACTACTTGCAGGGGAGTTAAAATTAAATCCATTCCCGTTTGTTATAACAGAGATAATGGCTGCAAATATTGGTGGAAATGCAACTTTGATTGGAGATCCAACTCAACTTATCATAGGGCATGAAAGCGGACTAGGATTCAATGAATTTTTATTCAATACGTCTCCAGTGGCAATAATTTCGATGGTAATACTTTTAGTAAATGTGTATTTTATATATGGAAAAGATTTTCATGTTTCAACAGAGTTAAAAGCTAGAATACTTGAGATGAACCCAAGTAGAAGTTTGAAAGACAAAAAACTTTTAAAAGAGGCAGGAGTTATATTCTCTCTTGTAATTTTAGGATTTATATTGAATAACTTTATAGATAAAGGTCTTGCAATAATATCATTGACTGGAGCAATTTCGTTAGTTATTATAGCGAAAAGAAAACCTGCAGATATACTTAAACACGTTGAGTGGGACACATTATTTTTCTTCATAGGTTTATTTATGATGGTTCTTGGAATCGAGAAAATAAATCTGATAGATATTATAAGTGACAAGATGATACAGATGACTCAAGGTAACTTTGGATTTGCAACTCTATCAATAATGTCAATCTCAGCTCTATTTACATCTATAATAGGAAATGTTGCAAATGCAGCTACAATCTCTAAAATTATAGATGTGATGGCTCCAACTTTTAAAGGTGTCAATACGGATGCACTTTGGTGGGCACTTTCATTTGGATCATGTCTAGGTGGAAATATCAGTATACT
>NZ_CAMTIK010000034.1 GCF_947072685.1 uncultured Cetobacterium sp.
AATAGTACCATAATTTTTAAACTCCGTCAACAACTTTTTTTATTTTTTTAAAAAAATTTTTTTTATTTTCATTTTTAAACAAAAAAAATGTGATAAAACCCTTTGAAATAACTAGGCATATCACATTCTTTGTTTTTTAAAATTATTTTCTTAAATCATCCACTAATTTTGTTTTTTCTTTTGTTCCTTCATCTTTAACTTTTACAATCCTAGCTGGATTTCCAGCTACAACTACACCCGACGGGACATCACTTATAACTATTGCGCCAGCTGCAACCACAGAATTTGATCCTATTCTTACTCCTTCAATAACAACAGCATTAGCACCAATCATCACATCGTCCTCTATCACCACAGGAGTTGCAGAAGGGGGCTCTATCACTCCAGCCAAAACTGTCCCCGCACCAATATGACATCTTTTCCCTACAATTACTCTACCACCTAAAACAGCGTTCATATCTACCATGGTACCTTCTCCGATTTCAGCCCCAATATTAATTACTGCTCCCATCATTATAACTGCATTTTTCCCAATAGTTACCTTATCTCTAATTATAGCTCCTGGCTCTATTCTCGCCTCTAAGTTTTTTAAATCTAACAAAGGTACACCTGAATTTCTTCTATCATTTTCAAAATAATATTTTTTTATTGTTTCTTTATTCTCTTCCAATATTTTATTTATTTTTTCCCAATCGCCAATTAAAATATAACCATTTTCACCTTTAAAGATAAAAGTTTCGTCATCAACTTTTTTTAGTTCTCCTATTATATAAGCTTTTACAGGAGTTTGCTTCTTTGAATTTTTTATAAAACCTATCAATTCCTCTGCAGTTTCTAATTTTTGCATATTTTCCTCCTAATTAAATATTTCGTCCATTGTGTAAAGTCCCGGATTTTTTCCATTTAAAAACTTTGCACACTCAATTGCTCCTAAAGCAAATATCTTTTTTGATAAAGCCTTATGGGTCACCTCTATAATTTCATCTTCTCCGGCAAAAATAACTGTGTGTTCACCAACAATGGTCCCACCTCGAACCGAATGAATGCCTATCTCTTTTTTTTCTCTTTTACAAACTCCTTCTCTTCCGTTTACAACATTGTATTGTTCGGTTAACACTGACTGTATTGTTGAAAGAATTGCTTTTGCAGTCCCGCTTGGGGAATCTATTTTTTTATTATGATGTTTCTCAATTATTTCTATATCAAACCCATCCTGTAACTTTGGAGAAATTTCTTTTAAAACTCTTTGCATTGCATTAATCCCCAATGACGTATTTGCAGAAAGTAGTAGTGGGATGCTCTTAGAAGCTTCCACTATCTTCGATAAAATTTCACCAGAGTATCCCGTTGTTGCAACAACTAGCGGAAGTTTTCTCTTCACACATTCTTCCAATAATTTTTCTATTTTACTGAAATGTGAAAAATCAATTACAACATCTATTTTTCCATTTTCAGAAATCTCCTCTATTTCATCAACAAAAAATTTTACCTGCTCTCCAGCCACATCTTTTAAAATTTTCCCCATAGTTCCTTTTCCATGTATAGCTATTCTCAAATATCTTCACCTACTTTTACTAACTCATCCTTTAAAATCGCTATGTTTTTTAAGTCCATATCCCCTAAAGGTAACCGACATTTCCCAACATCCTTACCTAAAATATTCATAGCTTGTTTCACAGGAATAGGATTAACTTCTACAAACAATGCCTTTACAATTCCATTATACTTCAACTGAAGCCTTCTCGCTTCCTTCACATCACCTTTTAAATAGCACTCAACCATATTGTGAACAACTTTAGGTTCCACATTGGCTAAAACAGATACTGTTCCTACAGCACCTAATGACAATAGTGGAACTGTTATATCATCATTTCCAGAATATAACTCTAATTCTGGAACAATTCTTGCCACTTCAGCAGCATAAGATATATCTCCACTGGCTTCTTTCAAAGCCACTATATTTTTACATTTAGAAAGTTTTTTTAATAAACCTATTGAAAGATTTACCCCTGTTCTTCCAGGAACATTGTAGAGCATAATAGGTAAGTTTACAAATTCAGATATTGATAAGAAATGTTTGTAAATACCGTCTTCATTCCCTTTGTTATAATATGGTGTTACTAAAAGTAAACCATCAGCACCCAGTTGTTCATATTTTTTTGACATCTCGATTGCATGTTTTGTGTTGTTGCTTCCTGCACCAACAATAACAGGTAATCTTTTAGCATTCTTTTTAATAACAGTCTCTACAATACTAATTTTCTCTTCATCCGACAGCGTACTGCTCTCACCTGTTGTTCCAAGAATTATTAAAGCGTCAGTTTTATTATCACAATGATATTCTACTAACTCTTCTATTTTAGAATAATTAACACTCATATCCTCATAAAAAGGTGTTACTAATGCTACTCCCGATCCTTTAAACATAGATTCCCCTCCAATAAATTTTAAAATATTCTAAACAATATTTATCTGTTGCTTGTTTTTTATATTATCCTGTATGACTCAAATTTTCAATAAATTTTTTAAAAAAATTTATTCTCAACCTCAATCCACAATATATGTTCCATCATCACTTCCAAGACTTTCTCCTATAAAAATTGGAACTCTATACTTTTTTCCTATTTTTACAGATCTTAACTCCATAATTTTAGCACCACATGCCGACATTTTTTCCATCTCATCATAAGTTATTTTTGATATTTTTTTGGCTAGGTTATTTTTTTTAGGATCCTCTGTATAAACTCCGTCTACATCTGTATATATTCGGCAAGAACAACATAGCCTTCCAGCCAAAGCAACTGCGGTTGTATCAGACCCTCCCCTGCCTAGAGTTGTTATGTCTCCTCTTCCATTTACTCCTTGAAATCCAGCAATAACAACCACTTTTTTCTCTTTTAAACGCTTCTCTATTTTCTCTATATTTATGCTCTTTATTTGACTATCTCCATGCTCACCAAAAGTTTTCATCCCTATTTGAGCCCCTGTATACGATACAGCCTCACAACCTATTGAATTTAAAGCTATTGATAATAGCGCTATACTTTGTTGCTCTCCTATACTCAACAGCATATCCACTTCTCTTTTATCAGGTTCTTTAGTAAAAAAAGCAGCTTTATTCAAAAGTTCATCTGTCATTTTTCCCATAGCTGAAACTACAACCACAATCTCCTCAAAACTATTTTTTAATCCTTTTATGTAATTTGCTATCTTTTGTATTTTTTCTAAAGTTCCCACAGATGTTCCACCATATTTTAAAACAACTCTCATATAAATCACCTCAAGATATTTTACATCTTTTTTTTATAGTTTTAAATTTATCAATTTTTTATTTTTTTTGTTCACTATTTTAATTATTATAGTTTTAGAAATATATATTTAAAATATTTTTAAGATTCACTAATTATGAATTGTTTATTTTTTATATTTGTTTTTATTCTAAATTCATAATAACATACTCCTTAAAAAGGGAGGTTTTTATGAATTTTTTACTAAAAGATATTATTAAGTTTAGACAAGAGCTTCACCAAATACCCGAATTAGGCTTAAAAGAGTTTAAAACCCAAGAATATATAATCAAAACTCTCGAATCTTTGGGATACTCACCTAAAAAAATATGTGGAACTGGTGTCTACGTATATTTAGAAGGTAAAGATAAAGAGTATTGTAAAGCGTTTAGAGCTGATATGGACGCTCTTTTTATAGCTGAAGAAACTAAATGTTCTTTCGAATCTAAAAATCATGGCTATATGCATGCTTGTGGGCACGACGGTCACATGGCTACTCTTTTAGGTTTTTCTAAATACTTGAAAACTCTTTCTTCTCATGAGTGTAGTATTCTCTTGATTTTCCAACCAGCTGAAGAAGGCCCAGGTGGAGCTAAACTTATTTGTGAAAGCGGTATATTAGATACATTTTTTGTTAAAGAGATCTATTCTTTTCATCTTTTTCCAGAATTGACTGAAGGTTTTATTTCTACAAAATCAGGTCCTTTTTTCGCTCAAGCAACAGAATTTGATTGTAAAATTATAGGAAAAGGCGGACACGGAGGAATGCCACACAAAACTATTGATCCCCTTATTCCCTTTACTAAAATAATAGATTCCTACCAATCTATTATTTCTAGAAACATTTCCCCCTTTAATCCTGCTGTAATAACTGTAGGTAAAATTTCGGGAGGATCTGTGAGAAATATTATATCTGATTCAATAGAATTTTATGGTACAATTAGATCATATTCACAAAAGGATACAAATGATATTATAAAGCGAATGAGTGAAATACATAGAGGTATAGAGTTAGGGTTTAATACTAAAATTATTGATGATTTTAGAGTTTTATACCCACCAGTTATAAATGATGAAAATCTATATAACAAATTTTTAAAAGTTTCTGATAACTTTAACTTTATTCAGGGGGAAGCATTAGCTCTAGCTGAAGACTTTTCTTTTTATCAAGAAAAAATCCCCGGTTTATTTTTTCTTTTAGGAACTAAAAATATAAATAAAAACTTTACTTCCTCTCTTCATAGTTCAACTTTTAATTTTGATGAGAAGGTTCTACTTGAAGGAGTTAAACTCTTTGCTAAACTATTGGAAAGTGAGGAATAAAAAATGAACTACAAAATGATTGTAACAGACCTTGATGATACACTTTTGAACTCTAAAGGTAAAATTTCAGAGACAGATAAATTCAACATTATGAAGGCTCAAGAGAGCGGTATAAAATTTGTTCTGGCCTCAGGTCGACCAACTTTTGCAATGAGAGATTTGGCTAATGAATTAAATTTAAACAAATATGAAAGCTATATACTTTCATACAATGGTTCCATTATAACAAATTGTAAAACTAACAAAAATATTCTATCCGAAACTCTAAAAGTTGATGAAATTCACTCTCTCTATGATTTTAGCAAAAGAAACAACGTAGAAATCATAACATATTTAGATGACACAATTATTTCAGAAAATTTCAGCTCTTATATAGAGGTTGAAGTTGAATTAACAAAAATGCCATTTGAAAAAGTAAAAAACTTTAAGGCAACTATTGATAGAGATTGTGTGAAATGTATTATTTTAGGAGAGCCCTCATATTTAAAAAAGGTAGAAAATAAATTAAAAGAAGAAATGGGTCATAAATTTTCTATCGCTATCTCTAAACCTTTTTTCTTAGAAGTTACTAAATTAGGTGTAGATAAAGGAAGTTCTCTATTAAAATTAGCAGAACTTAAAAATATAAAACCAGAAGAGATTATTGCTGTTGGAGATTCTTACAATGATTTACCAATGCTTAAAGTTGTAGGGCATCCTACCTGTGTTGAAAATGCAAAACCCGAAATAAAAGAGTTTTGTAAATTCATTTCAACATCTAATAACAATAATGGTATATCTAAAATTATTGAAACTTTTATCTTTTAAAAAAATCAAGACGGCACTTTTTAGTGTCGTCTTGATTTTTTTTTAGCAAATTCTAACCATTCCATAACCCTTTTGTTTTTTAATAAAACTAAAATTATAAAATAGATAACTCCATATATAACAGGTATCGCTAGAAGTGTTATTAAATTTCCAAACTCCCTTATATACTGTGTTATCCAAAGAATAAATATAGCTACTCCAACTCCAACCAGTGCTGTCATATTTCTATCTCTATTCAAAACATTATAATCTTTATATACTTTTTTCATTCTATAAACTTTTACTAGGGCTATTAGAATCTCTGTTAAAAGAGTTGCCAAAGCGGCTCCATTTCTTAAATATATTGGAATTAAAAAATAATTTAAACCAATATTTATAAATACACCTACTATAGAAATTATTAAAATATCTTTTTCCAAATCATTTGGTAATAAAACTTGTCCACCTATAAAAGATCCCAAAGCTAAAAACCCCAAGCAAGGAGACATAATCATCATTGTTAAAATTGCAGGTTCAAAACTTTTCCCTGAAAATAATATTGTGAATTCAGGTGCCAAAATCACCATCAATGCGGTTGCCGGGACACCTACAATAAAACAATAATCTATAAAAATATCTATATTTTTATAGATATTTTCTTTTTCTTTTCTTTTTATAGCTCCTATTATTCTTGGTGATAAAACTATTCCTAGTGTTAAAATTACTGGTAAAACCATTCTATACATTTTTACCGCTGCTGAATATAGTCCCACTTCAGTGTCATTAATCATTATTCCCAGCATTGTTGTATCTATACTTCCATAAATACCTATTGTAAAAAGATAAAGAAATATGACCATCATGCTGTTTATGTGTCTTTTAAAGTTTAACTCTTTCAAGTTAAAATTGAAGTATTCTCTGACCGATATCACATCTATAATTCTTGCTATAACTTCTGGTACTACAAGTAAAAGTGCGTATAAATAATAATCACTAGGAGTTTTTATAAAATAAAATAAAAATCCTAAAGATAGTATTCTAATTACAAAAGATCTTACAAGTCTTCTTTTATGATTTTCCATAACAATAAAAAAATGATTTATATGAAAGCATTCAAACAAAACTTGAAGACCAAATATATAAAAAATTATTTTCTCTTGATAAAATCTACCATATATATTTACTGTAAATAAAAGAATCAATAACGAAACTATACTACTAAATACAGTCATTAAAAATAGTTCTGTAAATATTTTCTTAAAACTTTCCCAATCTCCAATACCTTTAGCCTTAGAAAGTTCTTTTATTCCATAATTTGGAGCACCTAAAACCGAAAGTATTATAAAATACCCAATTACACCCTGAACAAAATATACCTTTCCTAAATATTCTGGCATTAAAACTCTAGAAACATAAGGAAATGTTATTATTGGAAATATTGTATTGCTTATAATCAACAATACATTGTATAAATAATTTTTTGAAACTGACATTTTTCCTCTCTTTTTTAACTCGCTCTTTTATTATTAAATATATATATTATTGTGAAAATTGCTAAAATCATTTGATACCATAACAACGGTATTATATCAAAAGGAGATACTCTTCCTCCTGTGAAGCTTAACATTATCAACATCTGTGCTCCGTAAGGAATAGCCCCTTGAGATATACAAGAAAAAATATCCAATATTGAGGCGGTCCTCTTAGGATCAATATCATATTTTTCAGATATTTTCTTTGCTATCGGACCATTTATTATTATTGCAACAGTATTATTAGCAACAGCTATATCTGTCAAAGTAACTAAAAGACCCATTCCCAATTGAGCACTTCTCTTTCCTTTTATTCTCTTTTGGATAGCTTCCATTATCCATTCAACACCTCCAGCTTTTGTCACCAAAGCTGCTAGCCCTCCAGTTAAAAGTGATAATAAAAATATCTCTGTCATACCAGTAAATCCGTTGTATATCTCTTTTGCATAACCAAGCATTGTAAAATTACCATAAAACAACCCAATCGCTCCTGAGAGCATTATTCCAGCTGTTAAAACAACAAAAACATTTATCCCAGCCAACGACAAAGCCAGAACAAATATATAAGGTAAAACCTTTACTATATTAAATGCATATATTCCAGCTTCTGGAGCTATATCCGGTTTTCCAAATATAATTAATAATATTAAAGTTAAAACGGCTGCTGGGGCTGCTATTTTTATGTTAACTTTAAATTTATCCTTCATTTCAACCCCTTGGGTTCTTGTAGCAGCTATTGTTGTATCTGAAATTATTGATAAATTATCCCCAAACATAGCTCCGCCCATCAATGAAGCTAAAATTAAAGCCATTGGAACTCCACTTTTTTCCGCAAGTCCTACAGCTATAGGTGCTAAGGATACTATTGATCCAACTGATGTTCCTGTGGCTGTTGAAATAAACCCTGCTATTATAAAAAGTCCTGGAGCTATATAATGAGAGGGAACATATGTCAAACCTAAATTAACAGTCGATTCCACTCCTCCCATTGATTTTGATACCACTGCAAATCCTCCAGCTAAAAGATATATTATACACATTGTTATTATATCTTGGTGACCACACCCCTCTAAAAAAGTTTCAAATTTCTCCTTAATATTCCCTTTAAATAGCAAAAAAGCTACAACTATTCCTGGGAAAATAGCTACTGGTGCTGGAAGTTGATAAAATGCTAATTCGACCCCTTTAGAATCCAAAATAATTCCACTCCCTAAATAAAACCCAATGAATACTATAAATGGAATTAACCCTATAAAACTAGCTTTCTTCTTTACGTCCATTGCTTACCCCCTATTATTTTTTTAGTATATTTTTATGAGTATACCCTATTTTTTATTTTTTATCAATTTTTTGATAAAAAAAATTCCCAGCTTAAACTGGGAATTTATTTGAAACTATTATCCTCTTATTTCAGAAACAGTTTTTATTTTATAATTTTTAAATACTAATGAACCTACGTATCCACAAATAATACCAGATACAGCACAAAGTCCAGCTGTTATCAATACCTCTTTAGCAGGATTGAAACCAAACATTACCGCGAAACCTGCGATTGGTGTTGCAGTTCCTGTTGCATTATTAATTAATCCGAAATAATTAACAATCATTCCTGCGATTCCTCCACCAATAAAGTTTGTTACAAATACTGGTATTGGATTAGCTGATATTACATCTGCTTGAGTTAGCGGTTCTATTGCTACAGCTATAGTAGTTGATCTATCTCCAAACTTCATTCTATCAAAGAATACAAAGTTCATAAATGATGATGACATTACTGCTAAGGCTCCTATTGCCATAGGTAAACCTGTTAATCCTAGCATTGCTGTTAAAGCCATTGAACTGATAGGTGCTGTTGCAACTACAGTAATAACTCCTCCTAAAATAAATGCCATTACATACGGACTTGCTAATTGAGCTGTTACTATTATATCTCCTATTGCCTTTAACGTATATGTTACTCCTGGCGAAGTGAATTGTGCAATCCCTCTTCCTAATGGAGCTGCTAAACAAATAATTACAATAAGATCTAATCCGTCAGGAATTTTTTCCTCTAATTTTGGTATTATGAATGACATTACATAACCTGCTATAAATCCAGGGATGATTCCCATTCCACCACAAACTACTCCAAGCATAACTGCATAAACTGGGCTTACACCTAAGGCTAAAGGAACTAGAATCGCTGCTGCAACTCCTCCCATAGAACCTGCTGAAGCTCCAACTTCACCTAAAAATTTTATTCCCAATAAATCTCCACCAACATATAATTGAAATGCTTCAACTAAAAAACTTGCTGTTGCTGCTCCTGCTAGAGCACCCATTGCCTTCATCCCTTTTGGGGCTTTCAAACTAAATCCAGTAAAGAATGCTAAAACCATTAATAATAATATCGTACCTTTTACTAATTCCATTTTTCCCTCTTTCCTTTTCCATTCATTGTTTTTTGTTAAAAAAATAACAATATCTTTTTTTAATCACAGAATTGATTATACTTTATAATGTACAAAAAGTAAAGTGTTTTTTTTATTTCTATGTCTATTTTCAAAACAATTCAATATATGTTTAACACATTTAACTCTTACTTTACAAATTTTAAAAATATCTCCTTGAAAAAACTATATCTAACCACCCTTCAAGTTACGTTTTTCACAAACTTTACACTGGATAGTCCACTAACTAGTATTTTATATGTTGTCTATCCTTCTTGTTTGTGTTAAAATTTAAATATCTAAATTTTATTGGGAGGTATTATAATGAAAAAAGTAATTAACACTACAAAAGCTCCAGCAGCAATTGGTCCATATTCTCAAGCTGTTGAAGTAAATGGAACTCTTTACGTTTCTGGACAAATCCCTTTTGTTCCTGAAACAATGACTGTTATTTCTGATGATGTAAAAGAACAAACAAGACAATCTTTAGAAAATGTTAAAGCTATTCTTGAGGCAGCTGGATATTCTTTAACAGATGTTGTTAAAGCTGGAGTTTTCATTAAAGATATGAATGATTTTGTTGCTATCAATGAAGTTTACGCTGAATATTTAGGAGAGGTTAAACCTGCTAGAGCTTGTGTTGAAGTTGCTAGATTACCTAGAGATGTTAAAGTTGAAATTGAAGTTATAGCTGTTAAGTAATACATAATTAGCAATAAAAAAAGATGAGAAACCTCATCTTTTTTTATTAGATATTTTGAATATTCATTTTTATTGCAGAGAATTTACATTTGTCATAACAAAGTTGACAACCTATACACTTAGATTGATCTATTTTGTGCTTTTGTTTAACTTCTCCTTCAATACATTTTACAGGACACACTCTTGCACAAGCTGTACATCCTATACACTTTTCTTCAATTATCTCAGCTTTTTTAATCTCTTTAACATCACTATTAATAGCTTTTGTTGGACATTTCACTGCGCACAATCCACATTCCACACATTTTTCTGGATCTATTCTTGCTATATTATTAGCTATTTCAATGGCTCCCACTGGGCAAGCCTTTTGACATAGACCACACCCTATACAAGCTACCGAACAAGCTTTTCTTGCTACAGCTCCCTTATCTTTAGATATACAGTTTACTGTTACTCTCTTATTCATAGGTAACATCTCTATAATTCTTTTAGGACAAGTTGCTACACATTTTTTACAAGAAACACATATTTCCTCGTCTATATTTACAATTCCTTTTTCCGTTATAGTTATAGCATTAACAGGGCATGCTTTAACACAGTCTCCGTATCCTAAACATCCATATTTACAAGATTTGTCTCCACCTGCGTAAAGATTTATAGCCGCACAAGTTGTCAACTCCCCTTCAAATTCATATGTTTTCGAAGTTTTTGTACAATCCCCTTGGCATAAAAGTTTTGCAACCATTTTAGGACCACTTAAATCTACTGTTCCACCCATCACTTTTGCTATTTCTGATGCTACAGATGCTCCACCAGGTGAACAAGCTGTCATATCAGCTCCGTTAAGAGCAATTGCTTCCGCATATCCAGAACATCCCGGAAACCCACAAGCTCCACAGTTCATTCCTGGTAATATATTTTGAATAGCTTCTACTTTTTCATCAACCTTTACTTCAAATTTTTTAGAAGCATAGGCTAAAAATAGTCCCATTGCTAGACCTGTTCCTCCTAAAGATAAAACAGGGAATAATATTGTTTCCATCAACCTACCTCCATTCTATATTTGCATTCCGCTGAATCCCATAAATGCCATTGCCAAAAGTCCTGCAGATATAAATGCAATAGGAACTCCTTTAAACGGTCCTGGAATAGCTGCGTATTCTATTCTTTCTCTAATTCCTGCCAATAAAACTAGCGCTAACGTAAATCCTATCGCCACTGCCGTACCATTAATCACAGACTCAATAAAATTATATTCTTGTTGAATATTTAAAATTGCAATACCTAATACAGCACAGTTAGTTGTTATCAAAGGAAGAAACACACCCAATGCTTTATACAGATTCGGTGATGTCTTTTGTATTGCCATCTCTACAAACTGCACTAGAGATGCTATTATAAGTATAAAAGCTATTGTCTGTAAATATTCTAACTGTAAAGGAACTAAAAGGTAATTGTAGATAGTCCAAGTTACACCTGATGCAAGAGCCATTACGAACGTTACGGCCATACCCATCCCTATAGATGCTTCTACTTTCTTTGAAACTCCCATAAAAGGACAAATTCCTAAAAATTTAGCAAAGATTATATTTTGTATAAAAATTGCTGTTATTATTAAACTAAATATTTTTGCAAAATCCATTTTTACTTCACCCCACTCTTTTTAGCTTTAAAATAGTTTTGAGTAGCTATAATAAATCCAATAGTTATAAACGCTCCTGGTGCCAATATAAATATTAAAGCTGGAGTGAATGCCGTTGGAGTAACAGTAATTCCAAAAGCTGTACCATTACCAAGTATCTCTCTTATAGTTCCTAAAAGAGTTAAAGCTAATGTAAATCCTAACCCTGAACCTATACCATCTAAAACTGATTTAAAAACTGTATTTTTCGAAGCAAAACTCTCAGCTCTACCAAGAACTATACAGTTAACAACTATAAGTGGAATGAAAAGTCCTAAAACTTTATATAAATCCGGCAAATAAGCTTTCATAACCATCTCTACTATAGTAACTAATGATGCTATTACCATTATGAATGCTGGAATTCTAACCTTGTCAGGAATAAAATTTTTAATCATAGATATCAGCATATTTGAAAAAACTATAACCGACATTGTTGCAAGACCCATAGCCATACCATTTATTGAAGATGAAGTAACTCCTAGAGTTGGACATAGTCCTAATAGTAATACAAATACTGGATTCTCTTTTATAATTCCATTTAACAGTATCTCTTTATTTGATTTAGCCATTATTTCTTCACCCCACTATTAAAACTATTAAGCGCTCTTTTTATTCCAGTATAAACTGCATTTGGTGATATTGTTGCACCTGCAAATCCATCTACTGATTTATTGAACTCATATGTTGCATCTTTTCCGATAGCATTTTTTTGCCACTCAGGATTTAAAATTTTAGAACCTAATCCAGGAGTTTCCTGACTTCCTATTATGTCAAGACCTGTGACTCTTCCTCTTCTATCAAAGCCTAATACAAAGTCAATATTAGCTGCGTATCCAGGTTGAGAAACTGTAACAACATATCCTACAGGTTTTCCATTCGAACCATTTCCTGGAATAAAATCTAAGCCATCAATTGAAACTATTTGAGTCTCATCAAAAGATGTTGCTTTTGGTAATACTCTCACTCTTGCTGCATTTACTGCAACTCTTTCATTCTCTTTTATAACTTTCATTGTAACACCATTTACAAGTGAAAGTATTCCAGCCGATATAGCTGCAATTAGTGTTAATATAAAACCATAATGTATAAATCTATTTCTTTCCATTATTTAACCTCCCCAAACTTCTTAGGGCTTGTATATCTATTTATTAATGGTACAAATCCATTCATTATTAAGATTGAATAAGCAACTCCTTCAGGATACCCACCTTTAAATCTGATTAGAGATACTAAAACTCCTATTCCAAAAGCAAAGATCATTTTTCCTTTAGATGTATGTGGTGATGTTACCATATCTGTAGCCATAAAAAATGCTCCTAAGAAAAGTCCACCTGAAAAAATATGTAAAAATGGATCCGCACCCGCTATTAGTGACGCAGCAAATACAGTTCCAATGATAATTGCTGGAACTTTCCAATCAACTTGCTTTCTATATATTAGGTATGCTCCTCCTAAAAGTAATGCCAGTGCAGATGTTTCTCCTAAACATCCTCCCATTCCACCTATAAAAGTGTTAACGTACAAATTTCCTTTTTCTATCAGTGCCATATCTGTTGAAAGTCCTCTTTTCATGGCATCTAACATTGTTGCTCCACCCATATCATCATACATAAATGTTGTTATTGCAACTGGCCAAGACGCTTGTACAAACGCTCTTCCTACCAATGCAGGGTTGAAAATATTATGACCTAATCCTCCAAATACCATTTTTCCTAGTGCAATTGAAACTATAGCTCCAACTACAACATATGTTAAAGACATATATGGTGGTATTACAAATGCGTATAAAATTCCTGTAAGAATAGCACTTCCATCAAAAATTTGAACATCTTGTTTCATTAACTTTTGACAGATAAACTCTGTTGCCATACAAGATAAAATAGATACTGCTGTTACAATTATTGCCCTAATTCCAAAAAAATAGCTTCCCGCTAAAAGTGCTGGTAGTAATGCTAATATTACATCGTACATTACATCATCAACAGTTTCTTTAGTTCTTATATGAGGCGATGGCCCCATCTTTAAAATTTTTGCCACTTTTTTCCTCCTACTTTTTCATCGATCTAAGTTTTGCTTTTCCAATCTTTATAGCTTCTGTCAATGGTCTATTTGATGGACAAATATACGAGCAAGATCCGCACTCTATACAATCCATCAAGTGATAATTCGCCATGTCTTCCCATTGTGAGAATGCAGCAAGTCTTGCATACATTATTGGTTCAAGAGACATTGGACATGCATCTACGCATTTTCCACACCCTATACAAGCTTTTGGCTTACAGTAGTTTGTTTCCTCCTTCGTAAGAGCTAAAAGTCCAGAGGTTCCTTTTATAACTGGAACTTCTAAAGTAAATTGAGCCATTCCCATCATCGGTCCACCCATTACTATTTTTTCAGCTTCATCCTCTTTATAACCACAGCTTTCTAAAAGATCCGATATAGGAGTTCCTATTACAGCTTTTAAATTTTTTGGTTCTTTTATTGCTTTTCCAGTTATTGTTACAACTTTATCTAGTAGTGGTAATCCATTCACAACAGCATCGTATATCGCCGCCGCTGTTGTTGTATTGTTTACTACAACTCCTACTGCTGATGGAAGTTTTCCAGATGGAACTTCTTTATTTAAAATAGCTTTAATTAAAGATTTTTCTCCACCTTGAGGGTACATTGTTTTTAAAGGCATAACCTCTATTTCTGTTCCTTCACACGCTTTTTTCATTATCTCAATAGCTTCTCTTTTGTTATCCTCAATACCTATAACTACAGTTTCTACTTTAAGAATATGCTTCATTATTTTTATTCCTTCAACTACCTTTTGCGGGTCCTCTATCATAACTCTATTATCCGAATTTAGATATGGCTCACATTCTGCTCCATTTAAAAGTAAGGCATCTATTTTAGTATCTGATGGAGGATTTAATTTTATGTGAGTAGGAAAAGCTGCTCCTCCAAGTCCCACAATACCCTTCTCTCTGATAATTGATAATAAATCTTGTTTAGATGCTTCTTTCCAATTTTCAACTTTTCTTAAAGTTGCCCACTCTTCCTGTTCATCATTTTCAATAACGATTGTCTGAACATTTCCCATCAATGGGAATGGCAGGTTTTCAATCTTCTTAACTGTTCCACTCACTGTTGCATGAACAGGTACAGAAAGAAAAGCTTCTGAATCAGCTATTGTTTGACCTTTTAAAACTCTATCTCCTACTTGTACACATGGAGTTAGTGGAACTCCTATATGTTGAAGAAGTGAGATATAAACCATTTTAGGAGCTTTTAAAATTTCAATAGCTTGGTTTTCCGTTTGGATTTTGTTTTCAGGCGGATGCACTCCACCTTTGAATCCGAAGAATTTCATAAAAATATTCCCTCCTTTGTAGTTTACAAACTATATTCCATTGTTAGAATAACATATTTATCTGTATTTAACAACTTTTTTGATTTATTTTTTTGCGTTTTACTGTTACTTTTTGTTATATTTCTGCATTAATCTATCTGTTTGAGTATTTTTCAACACATCATTTATTAAAGAAAGCACTGTATTGAACATAGGTTCAACGAGCTCGTTTTCATCTTTTGTAAACCTACCCAGTACAAAATTAATATTTTCATCTTTATTTTTTGCTTTTCCAATTCCACATTTAGCTCTTAGAAAATCCTGACCTATATGAGAGATAATCGATTTTATTCCATTGTGTCCACCTGCACTTCCATTCATCTTAACTCTAAGCTTTCCTAGAGGGAGATCCATGTCATCGTAGATAACAATTAAATCATTTGCTACATCTATTTTATAAAACTTAACTACTTGTATTAAAGAATTTCCACTTAAATTCATATAAGTCTGTGGTTTTAAAAGAATTACTTTTTCACCATCTATCATTTTTTCTGTAATTAATCCTTGAAATTTTTCTTTAAAAGGATTAAAACTATTCTCTTTTGCAAATATATCCACAATATCAAAACCTACATTATGTCTTGTATTTTCGTACTCTCTTCCTGGATTCCCTAATCCTACTATTAATTTCATCTTTCCTCCCATATCGTAAAGAAAGAGAGAATCAAAGATTCTCTCTTTCTTTTTAGTTATTTATTAGCAAGTTCCATCAAATTGGTACTTAGCAAGTCCACCTAAAGAAGTCTCTTTATATTCTTCTTTTAAGTCTACTCCTGTTTCTTTCATTGTTTTTACAACTTGGTCGAATGTAATACTGTGTTTTCCATCAGTATACATAGCGTATTGAGCTGAATCTAAAGCTCTAACTGCCGCTGCTGCATTTCTCTCTATACAAGGTATTTGAACATATCCTCCAACCGGATCACATGTCAATCCTAAATGGTGCTCTAGAGCCATCTCTGCTGCATATTCAATTTGATCTAAAGATCCTCCTAATATGAAACAAGCCATTGCTGCTGCCATCGCACAAGCTGAACCAACCTCTGCTTGACATCCACCTTCTGCTCCAGATATAGTTGCATTTTCTTTAATTAAGCTTCCTATTAAACCGGCTATTGCTAGTCCTTTTAAAACCTCTTCATTTGTCAGTTTATACTCCTCTTTTAATGCGTACATTAATCCTGGAATAACTCCTGCAGCTCCACAAGTAGGGGCAGTAACAACTCTACCTCCTCCTCCATTCTCTTCTGATACAGCTAGTGTATAAGCAAATATTCTTCCAACAAAACCATTTCTTGTATTGTCGTTTCTTGCTTTTCTATAGAATGACTGTGCTCTTCTTTGTAATCTTATTGTTCCTGGTAGCACTCCATTTTTAGAAAGACCACTTTTCACAGCTTCTTCTAATGCAGTTCTTATTTGATCTAAGAAGTACCAGATTGATTCCCCTTCATTTTCAACAACGAATTCCCATAACTCTTTTTTATTTTTTTCACACCATGACATAATTTCTGTCATTGTTCCTAAAGGATATACCTTTGATCCACCCTGTCTCTTCTGTCCCTCTTCCATTATAGTTCCTCCACCAACAGAGAATACTAACCATGAATTTGTTTCATTTCCTTCCTTATCTAAAGCAATAAACTTCATACCGTTAGTGTGATACGGATGAACATACTCTGGCATCCATACAATTTCTACTGACTTAGGCTTTAACGTTTCAATGATTACATAATCTGTAAGGTGCCCCTTTCCTGTTAATGCAAGTGAACCGTATAACTCAACTCTATATCCTGCTGCGTTTTGATTTTCTGCCTTAAATCTTTTTGCTGCTCTCTCTGGCCCCATTGTGTGAGAGCTTGATGGTCCATTTCCAACCTTAAATAATTCTCTTAGTGAATCCATTTTTCCTCCTGAACTTTTAAATAAATTTTTACTGTCTGATCTCTCCGTTATAGTTTTTAGCTATTAACTTTAAAATTTTATCAACAGTTATATTGATATCGTTTTCCTCTAGAGTTCCATCTTTTTTTCTTAAAACGATGCTTATAGCAACTGATTTTTTATCAGCTTCTATTTTCTCCCCTTGGTAAACGTCAAATATAGCAACACTTTCTATTAGATTTGATGATTTTTTTATCTC
>NZ_CAMTIK010000035.1 GCF_947072685.1 uncultured Cetobacterium sp.
TCTACAAAACCTTTTAAATCATAGAAATCCATCGCCTCTGGTTTTGGGTTCCAAAGAGTTTTAGATCGCTTTCCTGCAAGGGCTATTGAAGCTCTTAATGTTTCATTAGCTAATCCATCTTCTTTTGCAGTAAATACTCTTGATACTTCAAAAAATCTTAATCCATTCTGATTTCTATTTAAGTTATCTTTTATATTTCCTAACAAGCTGTATAAAAGAGTTGGTCTCATTACCGCCATATCATCACTAATAGGATTAGTTATTTCTAATGTAGGTTCTGTTACTCCTAGCATTTTTATTGCATCTTTAGAAATAAAACTATAATTTATTACTTCTTGTAATCCTAGTTTAGCCAATATATCTTTAGTTTCATCAACAACTATTGTCATTGAATCTTTCTTACCAGGTCTAATGCTTTCTTCTGGCATTTTATTTTCTATATTATCAAAACCATACATTCTTATAATCTCTTCATAAAGATCTGCTGTTCTTGTCAAATCTCCCCTATAAGAAGGTGGAGTTGCTATTATTGTTGTAGAGTTCAATGTTTTTATTTCAATTCCTAAATTTGTAAGAATTTTTCCAACTACATCTATTTCTATGTTTTTTCCCATAAATTTTCTTAATTTTTCTATATTTAAAGGAATTTCAATTTTTTCGTGTTTTTCAATATATCTATCTATACATCCCTCTAAAATTTCTCCACCTGTTAATTGAGAAATTAATTCAGCAGCTCTTTCTAAAACTTCAACTGTATTTTCTATATCCAGTCCTCTCTCAAATCTATAAGAAGAGTCACTTGATAAAACTAATTCTTTAGAAGTTCTTCTAATATTTTCTGGTGTGAAATAAGCACACTCTAAAAATATCTCCGTTGTTTCATCGGTCACTTTACTCGATTCTCCACCCATTATACCCGCAATTCCTAAAGGTTTTACAGCATCTGCTATAATAAGTTCTCCTCTGTTTAACTCTCTTTCTACTCCATCTAAAGTTACAATCTTTTCTCCTGATAAAGCTTTTCTTGCAACAATTTTTCTCTCTTCAATCTTTGATAAATCATAGGCGTGAAGTGGCTGATTACACTCAAATAAAATGTAATTTGTTGCATCTACAACATTGTTAATTGGTTTTAATCCCATTGATAACAATCTATTTTTTAACCACTCCGGTGACTCTTGAACTTTCATATTTTTTATAACTTTTCCTGAAAATCTTTTACATCTCTCTTTATCTTCAATTCTTACATCTATATGACCAGTATTTATACTTTCTATTATGTTTTTTGGACTAAAGTCCGGACACTTTATTTTTCTTCCATAGTAAGCGGCAATCTCTCTTGCTATACCTATATAAGATAAGCAATCTGGTCTATTAGGTGTAATTTCAAGTTCAAATATCACATCATTTAATTTTTTATACTCTCTGTATTCTATACCTAACGGGGCATCTTCAGGAAGAATTATTATTCCATCTCCATCCGTTCCAAGTCCTAACTCCACTTCTGAACAAAGCATTCCTTGAGATTCTATCCCTCTTATTTTACTTTTTTTTATTTTAAAATCTCCTGGTAAAGTTGCACCTATTGTAGCTACTACAACCTTATCTCCAAGCTTATGATTAGGAGCTCCACAAACTATTTGTAACTCTTCATCCTGCCCTATATTAACTTTTAAAAGTGTCAGCTTCTCAGCTTCAGGATGCTTTCCATACTCTGCTATTTGCCCTATAACAACTTTTGCCAAGTCTTTCCCTTGCTCATCTATCGCTTCTACTTCTTGACCTATCATTGTCAAAGTATTTTCTAACTCTTTTATGCCCTCTTTTATATCGACATATTGCTTCAACCAATCTAACGAAATTAACATTTATGCCTCCACCTTTTATTTAAATTGCTTTAGGAATCTTACATCGTTTTCAAAGAATGCTCTTAAATCATCTATTCCATATCTCAACATAGTTATTCTTTCTATTCCCATTCCGAATGCAAATCCTGAAACCTCTTCTGAATCATATCCAACCGCTTTTAAAACCTCGGGATCTACCATTCCACATCCCATTATTTCTAGCCAACCACTATGCTTACAAAGTCTACACCCTTCACCTTTACAAATTACACACTCTACATCCATTTCTGCACTTGGTTCTGTAAATGGGAAAAAGTGAGGTCTAAATCTAACTTTTGTTTCTCCAAAAACTCTTGTTACAAATTGCTCTAACATAGCTTTTAGATTTGCAAACGAAACATCTGGCCCAACCATTAATCCTTCCATTTGATGGAACATTGGGGTATGAGAAATATCGTAATCGTTTCTATAAACTTTCCCTGGACAAACCATTCTAAATGGAGGTTGATTTTTTTCCATATATCTAGCTTGTACTGGAGATGTGTGAGTTCTTAAAACTACATTTTCACTCATGTAAAATGTGTCTTGCAAATCTCTTGATGGATGTGTTTCTGGAATATTTAAAGAATCAAAATTGTAAGAAGTAAATTCAACTTCCGGTCCTTCTGATACATCAAATCCCATCTCCACGAATATATTTTTTAAGAAATTCATAGTTTCTGTAATAGGATGTAATCCACCTGTTGAAACCTCTCTTCCAGGTAAAGATATATCTACAGTTTCTAATAATAATTGCTCTTTTTTTACAATTTCTTTAATCTCTAAGTTTTTTTCTTCGATTAAAGTTGTTATAGAAGTTTTCACCTCATTAACTAACTGACCAAATACAGGTCTTTCTTCAGGAGATAAATCTCTCATCGATTTTGATATCTCTGTAAATTCACCCTTTTTACCCAGATATTTAACTCTAATTTCATCAATTTCTTGTAGTGTTGCTGCTTTTTGGATATTTAAACTAGCTTCATCCCTTAAAGCACTCAGTTTATCTTTCATCTGTTTCCTCCTAAAACAAGGCTTTATTTTTATTAAATTTTTTTAGTTTCAAACTTTATCTTTTTATTCTCTATTGTTATTATTCCATAATTCCCATCTTTTAAAGCTCCAGGATTAAAATATTCAATCCCATTTTTTTCTTTCAAATAAGGAATATGAGTATGACCAAAACAAACAATATCAGCACCGTACTTTTCTGCTATTCTTTCAAGCATACTCATATCTTTTTTCACATCATAAAGATGCCCATGAGTTATTAAAATTTTTTTTTCTTCTATATCTAGAATCTCATTATCATTAAATTTTTTATCAAAAACATCACAATTTCCTCTCACTATATGAAACTTTATCTCTGGGAAAGCAAAAGAACACTCCTCACCATCCCAACTATGATCTCCTGTCCATATAACTTCTTCAGGATTTTCTAATGCTATTATATCATAAAATTTAGACAATTTTCCATGAGAATCTGTTATCACAACTATTTTCATATCCCCTACCCTATAAATATCGAAACCTCAGATTTCTCCATAATGCTCAATCCCTTTTTACCAGTTATTTTTTCAAAGAAGTAACCTCGACTAAGATTTCCCATTATTAATAAATCTAAATTTTTAATTTCTTCTAAATATTTATCCTTCGCGGCTTCTCCATCAAAGCTTTTAAAAACAACATCTTTATCTCTTTCTTTTAAGTATTTTAAAAGCTTATTTTCTTCCATATTGTAAAGCAAAGTCAACATTGTGAAGTCTTTCTTTTGTGGAAAAAGGTTTATAAAGCTAAACACACTTCTATTAATTTTAACTCCATCATCACTTGAAATACCTATTTTTTCAAGTTTTGTTATTGGTTTTTCACCAATCATAATAACTGGTTTAAAATGATTTTTTAAAACAGTTACAGCTGACTCAGATAAAATTTCTCCTTTTTCAAACATCAACATATCCGATAATTTAAGATATTCCTTTATTATATCCCAAGGAAAACCAAACTCAACATTCAGAGGATTTATTATTCCTCTTATTCTTAATTTTTCTTGAAGATGTTTCAATTCCTCTTCTTCTAAAGCGTCTCTTTCTTCTGAGAAAGAGTTATTACTCAAGTTAACAATCATACCGTCCATAGTTGCTGGTATAATCTCATCCCTTCTCACATCTCTTATGTATAAAGGGGTTATTTCATATCCCAGCTTCTCTTTAAAAAATAAAGCACTTTCTATAAGTACATTTTTTTTTGATCCTTCACCAAATACAACTAAAACTTTTTTCATAATAACTCCTCCTATAAGATAAATTATTCTTGAGTTTCTTCTACCTCTGACTCTTCTTCTTTAAAACTTGCTATCGATACAACCTTTTCAGAATCTGATTCACTTACTCTCATAATTTTTACACCTTGAGTTGCTCTTCCAATTATAGATATTTGTTCTACCGGAGTTCTTATTACTGTTCCAGAAGATGTTATTACCATCAATTCTTCCTCATCCTTAACGGGTTTAACAGCAACTACTTCTCCATTTTTATCACTACATCTTATATTTATTACACCTTTACCACTTCTAGATTGTAAAGGATACTCATCCACTCTTGTTCTTTTTCCAAAACCATTTTCAGTTATAGTCAATATTGTTTCATTCACTTGATCATCTATTAATAGTGCTGAAATTACACTATCACTGAATTTTAATGAGATACCCTTAACTCCACTCGTATCTCTTCCTGTTGGTCTAACATCATCCTTAGCAAATCTTATAGATTGTCCTAATTTTGTTGCTAGGAATACCTGCTCTTTAGAATCTACCGGTAAAATTCCAACAAATATTATGTCATCCCCATCTTTAACTTTTATAGCTTTCAATCCTGCAGTGTTTATATTTTTATATTCACTCAGATTTGTTTTCTTAACCATTCCATCTCTTGTTACAAATAAAAGTTCTTTATCTTGACTGAATTCTCTTATTTTTATTATTTCTCTAACTTTTTCATCTTCCTTTAATTTAATCAAGTTTCCAATTAATCTTCCTCTTGCCTGCTTAGAAGATTCTGGAATTTGATAAACTTTCAGATGGAAAACTCTTCCTTTGTCAGTAAATATCATCATAGTATCTAAATTAGACATTACTTCCATTCTTTCAACAAAGTCATCCTCTATTGTGTTTTGAGTTGAAACACCTTTTCCACCTCTTTTTTGTGCTTTATACTTATCCAGCTCCATTCTCTTTATATAACCTCTGTTCGTAACTGTAACAAGCACACTTTCATCTTTAATTAGATCCTCTGGTCTAATCTCCATTCTTTCTTTCTCTATATTTGTTCTTCTTGGATCATTATATTTTTCTTTTATTGTTTTTAGCTCTTCTTTTATAATTTCATAAATTTTATTTTCATCTGCTAAAATTTCATTCAATTCAATTATCATATTTTTTAACTCTTCATGTTCTTTATCAATTTTATCTCTTTCAAGTCCAGTTAATCTCTGAAGTCTCATTTCTAATATAGCTTTAGCTTGCTCCTCACTAAATCCATATTTATCTATTAAAGCTACTCTTGCTTCATTTCCATCAGCAGACCCTCTAACTATTATAATTACTCTATCTATATTTTCTAAAGCTATTATAAATCCTTTTAATAGATGAGCTCTTTTTTCGGCTTTATTCAAGTTAAATCTAGTTCTTCTTGTCACAACCTCAAATCTATGTTTTAAATACTCATCTAAAATCTCTTTTAAATTTAATACTCTTGGAACATTATTAACAAGTGCTAGCATTATCATTCCAAATGTTGTTTGAAGTTCTGTATATTTGTATAGTGAGTTTAATACCAATTCTGGCTCTTCGCCTCTTTTTAACTCAATTACTACTCTAATTCCATCTCTATCTGATTCATCTCTTAAATCTGATATCCCAACTATTTTTTTCTCTTTTACTAAGTTAGCTATCTTTTCGATTAAGCTCGATTTATTTAATTGATATGGAATTTCATTTATTATTAAACTTTGTCTTCCATTTTTAGCTTCTTCTATTTCAATTTTTCCTCTAACTCTAACTCTACCTCTACCTGTTGTATATGCATCATATATTCCAGCTTCTCCATCAATTATTCCACCTGTTGGAAAATCTGGCCCTTTTATGTATTGCATTAACTCCACTGGAGTTATATCACTTTTATCAATTAATGCAAGTATCCCATCTACTACCTCACCTAAATTGTGAGGGGGTATATTTGTAGCCATTCCTACAGCTATTCCTGTCGCTCCATTTAACAAAAGATTTGGTAATTTTGCAGGTAAAACAATTGGTTCATCTAGTGAATCGTCAAAGTTTTTTCTAAAATCAATTGTATCTTTATCTATATCATCTAAAAGTTCATTACTTATTTTAGACATTCTAGCCTCAGTATATCTCATTGCCGCTGCAGAATCTCCATCTATTGATCCAAAGTTTCCATGCCCATCTACCAATTCATATCTAAACGCAAAACTTTGAGCCATTCTAACCATTGTATTATAAACAGCAGAATCCCCATGTGGATGGTATTTTCCTAAAACTTCTCCAACTATTCTTGCTGATTTTTTATATGCTTTATCACTTGTCATTCCCATCTCATTCATAGCAAATAGTATTCTTCTATGAACGGGTTTCAATCCATCTCTTACATCCGGTAATGCTCTACTAACTATAACGCTCATAGAGTAATCTAGATAGGATTGTTTTAGCTCTTCCTCTATATATCTATTCTTCACATTAGACATTGTTAATTCCTCCTAGAACTTTCTTTTTATTACTGTTCATATACATTTATATATCCAGATTTTTTACAAACTCTGCATGTTCCTCAATAAACTCTCTTCTTGGCTCTACTTTATCTCCCATCAGTTTATCAAATAGTATGTCTGCCTCTCTCGCATCATCTATTGTAACTCTTAGCAATGTTCTTGTATCTGGATCCATAGTTGTTTCCCAAAGTTGCCCTGGATTCATCTCTCCCAAACCTTTATATCTTTGAAGAGTATATCTCTTATCCTCACCCTCTAAGCCAGCTATAACCTCTTTTAACTGTCTATCCGTATAAGCATAAGATACTGTTCTTCCTTGAGTTATTTTAAATAATGGCGGTTGAGCTATAAAAACGTTTCCATTGTGAATTAAATCCACCATATATCTATAAAGGAACGTCAATATTAAAGTTCTTATATGTGCTCCATCCACGTCCGCGTCAGTCATTATTATTATTTTTCCATATCTTCTTTTTTCAATATTAAAGTTATCTCCAATACTAGTACCAAAAGCTGTAACCATCGCTCTAATCTCAGTATTTTCTAAAGCTTTATGCAATCCAGCTTTCTCTACATTCAGGATTTTACCTCTCAATGGTAATATCGCTTGGAACGATCTGTCTCTTCCCTGTTTTGCTGATCCACCTGCTGAATCTCCCTCAACTATATAAACTTCACATTCATCTGGATTTTTAGATGAACAATCGGCTAATTTTCCTGGTAAAGATCCCACATCCAGTGCTGATTTTCTTAGAACCAATTCTCTTGCTCTTTGTGCTGCTTCTCTTGCTCTTTTTGAGTTTAAGATTTTTTCTACAATAATTTTCAAATCATTTGGAGCATCCTCTAAATACATTTTTATTTGAGCTCCAGCTACAGTTGAAACTATTCCTGTAACTTCACTGTTCCCTAGCTTTGTTTTTGTTTGTCCTTCAAATTGCGGTTGAGGAACTTTAACTGAAACAATCGCAGTCAGTCCTTCTCTTATATCAGAGCCCTGTAGCTTTCCATCTTTATCTTTAAGGAGTCCTGTACTCTTTCCAAGATCATTTATAACTCTTGTCAGTGCAGTTCTAAAACCACTTACATGAGTTCCACCTTCATGAGTATTTATATTATTAACAAAAGAATATATTGTCTCTCTTTGATTTGTGTTATAACTCATTGCTATCTCTACAGAAACATTATCTACTTCTCCACTCATATAAACTGGCATTTTTATAATCTGTGCATTCCCTTTTTCTATCTCTTTTATATAGTCTAATATTCCACCTTCAAAAGCTAAATCTTCAACTTTTGCTGGATCTTTTCTTAAATCTGATAAAACTATATGAAGTCCTTTATTTAAGTATGCTAACTCTCTTAATCTTGTTTCCAATGTTGAAAAACTGTAGATTAATGTTTCAAATATTTCATGATCAGCTTTAAATCTTACCGTTGTTCCAGTTGTATCAGAAACTCCAATTTCAACAACATCTTTTTCTGGAACTCCTCTATTGTATTTTTGAAAATAAACTTTCCCAGCTCTTCTTACAGTCACTTCTGTCCATTCTGAAAGAGCATTAACAACTGAAACTCCAACTCCATGAAGGCCTCCTGAAACTTTATAGTTATTATTTTCAAATTTTCCTCCAGCATGAAGTACAGTTAATACAATCTCCAATGCTGATTTTCCATACTTTGGATGAATATCTACTGGAATCCCTCTTCCATTATCTTTTACTTCTATTATGTTATCTGGTAATATTGACACTTCAATTCTGTCAGCATATCCTGCTAACGCCTCATCTACAGAGTTATCTACAATCTCCCAAACCAAGTGATGCAATCCTCTTTCCGATGTTGTTCCTATATACATTCCAGGTCTTTTTCTTACAGCTTCTAATCCCTCTAAAACTGTAATGTTTTCCGCTTGATAATTATTCGTTGTCATTTTTATCCTCCAATACCTTATCTAGACTTTCTTTTAAAGAACAAGGCTTACAAAGATTTCCTTCTCCTAAAAACATAGTTCCGCAAAAATTACATTTTTTGTAACCTTCTTTTCTTAAAGCTTCTTCTCTCTCTTGAGATTTTCGCTTTAAAATTTCTATTTTTTTTTCCAAATCAAGATCTTTTAACTCTGAAATGAACTCTTTTTTTTCAAAATTTTCTTTATTTTCTAGAGAAACACTATATTCTTCTCCTTTATTAACTTTCGAAACTTTAAATCTCATATCTTTTACATATACTTTTTTTAAAATCTCTTCAATTTTCTTTAAATATTTATTTTTGTTCATAGACATATGATGAAGATAAACGCTGTCTTCCACCAAAATATAGAGAGTGTCCTCTTTTATCCACAGAGGTTCACTTTTTGTAGAAAGGTTACCAACAATCTCGAACCAATGTCCCCTTATAATTCCCTCTTTTAACTTTCTACTTTTCACAACAGCTTCTTCTACTGCCTCACTTACACTCATTATGCCCATCTTGAATCTCCCCTTTATCTATTCTAAAGTTCTTAGATTCTATATTTAAATCTGTTGTAGAGCTAATAAAAACTTGTAACTCTCTTTTTTTTAAATATTTTATAATATTATCTTTTCTTATCGAATCAAAATATGAAGATATATCATCTATTAAAAAAATAGGTGCTTCCCTCTTTTCTTTGATTACCATATCTATTTCTGAAAGTTTTAAAGAAAAGATAATTGACTTTTTCTCTCCTTGAGAAGAGTACGATTTCGCTTCTTTTTCATTTAAAATGAATTTAAAATCATCTCTTTGTGGTCCAACTAAAGAATATCCGTATCTTATCTCTTGATTTTTCAATTCTTTTATTTTTTCTCTTATTCTTTCTTCTAAAGATTTTAAATCTATCCCTTTAAAATCTCCTATAAAACTATCGTATTTTAAACTTAGTTCTTTTTTATCATCAAATAATTTTCTATAATTTAAATTTAAAATAATCGAAATGTTTTTTACATAGTCTATTCTTTTTAAAATAATTTTTGTTGCTAACTTAACAAACTCATCTTCAAAAATTGAAAATAAATCATCTTTATATTTTTTTTCTTTTAAATATTTATTTCTTATTTTTAAAACCTTTGCATAATCTTTAAGGTTTTTAAAATACTCATAATTAGTTTGAGCTATTTCTCCATCAAAGAAATTTCTTCTAAATCCTGGTGAACCCGTAATAAGTTCTATGTCTTCTGGAATAAAAGTCACAACATTAACTTTCCCATAAAATTGATCTAGTGGGACTTTTTTCCCATTGTAACTGTATTCTTTATTTTTTTTATCCATTTTAACACTTAAGGTTTTTTCAGAGATCAAATCTCTGTAAGAGATATAACTTCCCATTTTTTCTTTCCTATATTTTACTAACTCTATATTTTTTGAGGTTCTAAAACTTTTTCCTGTTGCACTAAAATATATTGCTTCTAATATACTAGTTTTCCCTTGCCCATTTTTCCCAAAAAAAAGATTGAATCTAGGAGAAAAATGAATATTCTTATCTTCAAGATTTCTAAAGTTAATATAATTCATTTCAAGAATTTCCAAATTCTATTCACCCCAAAATTATTATTAGCTTACTATGTACTTCATTCCTAAGAATTCAACCTTGTCCCCTGGATAAAGTTTTTTTCCACGTCTCTCTTCTACCTCACCATTCACCTTAATTTGACCATCTAAAATCAGTTCCTTTGCCTGTCCGCCAGTTCCAATTTCACCAGTAAACTTAAGAAATTGATCCAACTTAATGAACTCTGTTGAAATTTTTATTTCTGTCATTTTACTCCTCCTAAAAATATTTAGTCTATTATACATTTTACCACAAAACTAAGTTTATTTCTATAATATTTATATGCCTTCTAACAAGTAAATTCCTCATGTTTAAGGTCGTTTTAATATTTTTTTATTATTTTTTATATTTTTGTTATGTTTTTCACAATATAAACATTTAGTTTTATTTCTAATCTTTTTTTTATATTATAGATCTATTTTTTATATCTATATCTCCTATTTTTTCAGTAACACTCACTCAATAAAAAAGTGTACACTTTTATTTTTAGATGTTATTTTTAAATTTAAAGTTTTATTTATGTAATATATGTTTGTTTTTTTTTGAAAATATAAACTAATAAAAAAATATTATTATTAATGTTCATATACATTATTTTTTTACTAGGAAACTTGTCCTATGTATATTACATATTTTAGAATATAATTTAAAGGATAAATTATATTTGGATAGTAATACCAAATTAAAATATAATTATAGAGGGAGCTGGTATCGTGACTATACTGAGAAGTATAATCGGAATTTTTGCAATTTTATTTTTAGGTTATCTTCTATCATATGATAGAAAAAACATCAAATGGAGAACTATTTTCGCAGGTTTTGCCCTTCAATTCTCATTTGCATTTTTAGTTATGAAAACTTCAGGAGGAGCTTATATTTTACAAGCTGTCTCTAACGGATTTAATAAAGTTATAGCCCAAGCTAATGAGGGTATACAGTTTGTTTTCGGTGGACTTTATTCTCCAGGAACTAACATTGCTTTCGTTTTCGCTTTCAATGTTTTACCACTTATTATTTTCTTTGGAGCATTGATCTCTGTTTTATATCATTTAGGAATTATGCAACTTGTAATTAAATATATTGGTGGAGGTATTTCTAAGCTTTTAGGTACTAAAGAGGCCGAATCAGTATCTGCTGCTGCCAATATTTTTTTAGGACAAACAGAAGCTCCTCTTGTTATAAAGCCATATATTGCTAATTTAAGCCGATCTCAGCTTTTTGCTGTTTTAACTTGTGGAGTAGCATCTGTATCAGGTTCAACTCTTGCAGCTTATGCAGCTTTAGGAGTTCCTATGAAATACCTTATTGCCGGGTCTTTTATGGCTGCACCAAGTGGGCTTATTTTCGCAAAATTAATAATGCCTGAAACACAAGATGAAGGGGACGATGAGAAAATAGAATTCACTAAAAGTGATTCAGTTAATGTTATCGAAGCTGCTGCTAAAGGAACTATCGACGGTATGAATATAGCCCTTATAATCGGATCTATCTTAATATCATTCATAGCTTTAGTTTCATTGGTTAATATGATTTTGGGTGGTATCGGAGATTGGTTTGGAGTTCAATTAACTCTTCAATCTATTCTAGGTTATCTTTTTGCACCTATAACTTATATCATGGGAATACCTTGGGAAGAAGCTGTTTATACAGGAAGTTTATTGGGACAAAAAATGGTTTTAAACGAATTTGTTGCATATGTTGATTTTACTAAAAATATGGCTGGTCTGTCTGAGAAAACTATTGCTATAATGAGTTTTTCTCTTTTAGGATTTGCTAACATCGCATCATTAGGACTTCAAATAGGTGCCTTAGGCTCAATTGCTCCTAATAGAAGAAGTGAAATTGCCCAAGTCGGTATGAGAGCCGTTTTAGCTGGTTTCTTAGCTTCTCTATTGAACGGTGTTGTTGCAGGTGCTCTTTTATAACCTTAAGATATTTTAAAAATTTTAAAGAGACAATTTTTGTCTCTTTTTTTTATAACATATATTTTTTATATTATTCTCATCTACTATTGATTTTTAAGGGTTCATGTTATATAATCGTACAAACAATCTTACAAAACAATTTTAGGAGGAATAATGAAAAAAAAGATCAGAATACCTGATACATACGTCATCATCTTTTTTGTAGTAATTTTTGCAGCTCTTTTAACTTATTTAATC
Source organism: uncultured Cetobacterium sp. (assembly GCF_947072685.1). Classification (GTDB taxonomy): domain Bacteria; phylum Fusobacteriota; class Fusobacteriia; order Fusobacteriales; family Fusobacteriaceae; genus Cetobacterium_A. The sequence goes on from NZ_CAMTIK010000035.1 coordinate 12,408, forward strand.
CCAGTTGGAAGCTTTACTATGGAAAAAGTCCAATACGCTACCGAAGCTGGAATGAAAACTAGAACTGTTCCTGTCCCAGGAAGCTTTAAATATGCTTTAAACGCTCTAGGCGAACCTTTGACTAAAGGAATTCCTATTTTTGCTGCCGGTGGCGATATGAGTGTTACTAACTATATTTTCGAAGGTTTAGTTAGCGGAGATAAATGGGGTACTGCTGTTGGTATCATCGCATTTATACTTATTACTGGAGGAGCATTTGGTATCATTTTAAAAACTAAAGCTGTAGAAGCTGGAATACTTAATATGATAAAAAAGACTAAAGGATCTGAAGCACTTTTAATTCCATTAGTTTTTCTTCTTTTCTCTTTAGGGGGAGCTGTATTTGGAATGGGTGAAGAAGCTATTCCATTTGCTATGATTCTTATTCCAATTGTAGTTGGAATGGGATATGACTCAATCACAGGTATTTTTATGTGTTATATATCTACTCAAATAGGATTTGGAACTTCGTGGATGAATCCATTTGGAGTCGCTATTGCTCAAGGTGTTGCTGGTATTCCAGTGCTTTCTGGTGCTATGTTTAGAATTTTTATGTGGGTTTTCTTCACAGCCTTCGGTATGATATATACAATGAGGTATGCAAAAAAAGTTAAAGCAAATCCTCAAACGTCAATCTCTTATGAAACTGATAAATTTTTTAGAGAAGATTTTAAAGCGGATGAAGCAGAGGACTTAGAATTTAAATTTGGTCACAAACTTGTTTTTTTAACAATCTTTCTAGGAATGTCTTGGATAGTTTGGGGAGTTGTTTTCCACGGGTATTATCTACCTGAAATAGCGGCTCAATTCACAATTATGGGAATAATATCTGGTATCATCGGAGTAGTCTTCAATCTTAACAACATGAATATCAATGACATCGCTACTTCTTTTAGAAAGGGAGCAGAAGACCTTATAGGAGCAGCATTAGTTGTTGGTATGGCAAAAGGTATAGTTTTAGTTCTAGGTGGTATTGATGCTGGAACCCCTACAGTTTTAAATACAATACTTAATTCTGTTGCTGGAATCCTAGGTAACCTACACGCTTCTATATCTGCTGTAGCCATGTATTTCTTCCAATCAGTATTCAACTTCTTTGTTGTTTCTGGATCTGGACAAGCTGCTCTTACAATGCCTATAATGGCTCCTCTATCAGACTTAGTTGGAGTTCCTAGACAAGTTGCTGTTCTAGCTTTCCAATTAGGAGATGGATTTACTAATATGATTGTTCCTACATCTGGTATACTTATGGCCATACTTGGAATAGCAAAGGTTGAATGGGGAGTTTGGGCTAAGCAACAAATAAAGTTCCAAGGAATTTTATTTGTATTAGGAAGTATCTTTGTTGTAGCTGGAGTTTTAATAAACTTTCAATAATATACGAAAAGGATCGATTTGTTAATCGATCCTTTTTTATATGATATAATGTATATTAATAAAAATAAAAAAAAGATGTATCTCTACATCTCTAAAAATCCTTAATGGCGGGAGTGACGAGGGTCGAACTCGCGACCTCATGCGTGACAGGCATGCGC
>NZ_CAMTIK010000036.1 GCF_947072685.1 uncultured Cetobacterium sp.
AGTTTTAGAAAAAACCAAATGTGAAACTAAATATTCTAATAAAAATCATAATATTCCCAATACTTTAGTAAAGTTTTCACAAAACTTGTCAATAGGTAAAACAGGTATTTTTCGTACCGCTTTCAAAATATTATAAGATTTTAATTTTTAGAATTAAATTAAATTCTAAAGCTATAAGGAATATTCTTTAATCTATTAAAAATATCAAACTTTTGTGAGTTAGAAAAAGTAACATAAATCATAGTATTTCTAATATTTTTGTGTCCCAGTAAATATTTAATATCTTGAATACTAAAACCATTTTCAGCCAACCAAACCCCTCTACTATGTTTCAAGGTGTGAAAGTGTGCTTTTTCTTTTGGAGTATTGGCAAGTTCACAATATTTTTTAAAGATATATGTCAAACCTTGAAAAGATAATTTTTCTCCTTTAGAGTTAGAAAATAAAAATTCTTTTGGCTCTGTTTCCTCGATATATTTTTTTAGTAGTAGCATTGTTTCGTCTTTAATTTCAAGCCTATTTTGATTACTTCCCTTGACTCTTCTACACAAAACTTCATTAGAGTTAATATAAATATCGGATAATTTAAGGTCTAATACTTCACTAGCTCTTAAACCAAGCTCAAATCCTAATAAAATTAATAATTTATCTCTAAAAACTGATTTACTATTTTTCTGAATCACTTTAAGAATATTATTAATTTGAGTAATAGTAAGAAATTGAAGTTCCCCACTGATTTCCTTTATTTGTAGTCTGACATTTTTGATTTCTTTAGCTAGTTTGTTGTATTCACTGACTTGTTCAGTATTTTTTCTAAGGTCTAAAAGATTGGCAAGTTTAAGTCTTAAATCTTTTTTAGTAGAGTGCAGCCTTTTAGATTTCTGAATATTAATTTCCTTTTGGATTTCATCAATATTCTTATCCAGTAGTTCTAGTATAGATTTATTTTGCTTATCTTCTTTAAGCATATGTAAATTATGTAATTTGTTTTCTAATTCTTGAATTTTATTCATAAAAACACCCTTTCTTAATATTTTTGATATATATAATTTGAAAAATAAAAAACTCCAAAAAATACCAAAGCCAAGACTTCAACAAAATTGTTAAAATCTCGGCTCTTATTTTTAATTAAAAAATAACTTATTTAAATTTTAATTTACATTTTTAGGACTCTAAGGCTCTTATTTTATTACACACGTAGAATTTTTAGGTTGAAAAATATTTTTTTAGAATTAGAAATACCGCAGAGATACTCTAATATTTAAAAAAAAAAATTTCTTCTTTGGGCTTATGAGAGGTGCAGACTCTTTTTGAGGTCTTGGTAGTCCCTTGATAGAAAGTATCAAATCAAAAAAGTAACATTTTGGGGGGTAAATCAGCTATTAAAACTAATTAAAATCCTTTGTAAAATAAGGCTTAAAAGGTGTCCGCAAGCACTTTTTAAAAAATTGTAATTTTATGTAGAGTATTGAAAAAATATAAAAACTAATAAACTTGGACTTTATAGAGCTATTTGACTATATAAAACAGTTATTTCTAATATTCATATTTTCTTATATTTATTTTCCTTTGTTTTCTCTTTTTAATATTAACATTTTCATACTTTTTTGTACATAGTTTTTTACTATATTTTTTAGTTACATATTTTTATATACAGTTTCTCATTATCTTTAATTTTCATATTGTTTTTTATTGTTATATATACTTTTTCTAATTTAGAGTTTCCCTCCATTTTCCAAAATTTCTTTAATTTCCTTATATTTTTCATTGTTGAAAAGTATCTTTTTTTGATTAATTTCTCTTTTATATACTTCAAATCCTTTTAATTTTAGAATTTCTAAATCTTTTTGTTTTTTGATTAGGTCATCTTTTTTTAAATTTTTTAATATTCTTTCAACTGTTCCCTTAGAATAGTTTATTAACTCAAACTTATATTTTAATTCTTTTTCTAGTTCATGCTTTACCAAGTGCCTATTATAGTCTTTCTCTTTATTGCTTAAACTTTGGATATAGCTTTTTTTAAACTTTCTTAAATCCCCATTTATATCTAATAAAGGATATAGCTCAATATCTCTAATACTCAATCCTTGCTCTTTATATAGCTTGATTAGTTCTATATTTGCAATTTCTATATTTCCTAGAGCCATACTATCTATATCTTTTACTTTTTCAAAATACATATATTCTGATAGTATATTTCCTCTATCATCAATAGAAACTTTTATTTTCTTTAAAACTTTATTAATGTTTTTATATATTATTTTATTAAAAGTCTTTAGATAAAACTCTTCAACCTCATCTATAAAACCAAGCCCAAATAATAGAGTCATAGCTTTTATATCTATTTTGTCAACTTTTCTTAAATTTACTTTAGCTTTTAACTCTTCAAGTTCTTCAATAGACTTATATTTAATTTTCATTATTTTTTCATAGCCTATTTTATAAAAAACTAAGTGATCCATTTGTATTTTATTTTTTATATTAAGATTATCAATAAATTCTAAAAGTAATATGTTAAGTATTTTTAATTCTTTATTACTGGGGGAAAGTTTTAATTTTTCTATTGGATAATTTTCTTTTATTATTCCAGTTGTTAAATATTTTTTATACTGTATTTTTTTTCTATTACTTTCTACAATTTCAATTCTTTCTCTTAAAAGTTCACTCATCCCTATTTTTTCAAACAATTTATAATCAAAAATGTTTTGATTAACATATATCATTATCAAATTTTTTTCTAGTTCATTTTTTTGATTCATTAACTCACTCCCAAAAGGTCTAATTTTAGTTAAAAAATAGACTTTTCATAATTTTATTTAAAAAAAGAGAGGATTTTCTTTTCCTCTCTAATTTTGTACTTAATTTCAATTTTAAAAGTTGTTTTTTGTGATATTTCCATTATATAGCTATTATCCTTATAAAACAAGGGTATATTTATATCAAAATCTTTTTTCAAAGGCTTTAAAATGGATATTAGAGCGTCATTTTTTTCTTAGTTTAAGAATTTTTTTAATCTTTTTTTGTATTTTCTGTGTTTTCTCCATTTTTAACTGGATCACTCGGAATATCTCCAAAAGGAAATTAATTATAGTCTATATTTTTCATAACTCACCTCTTTCTAAAGAAATTTCTTTTTTATATTTATAATATGAATTTCTAGCAATTTTTAAGAGTTCCATTAATTCTGTATCTTTTAAAGTTCCGTCGAAGTCTTTAGATAATTTTATAATTTTTTCTTTCATTTCCTTTGATTTTTTAGTTTCAAAAGTAAGTCCTTTTTCTCTTCCAATTTTACTACCTTTTGCTTTAGCAACTGCCATTCCCTCTTTAGTTCTTTGTCTAAGGTCTTGTACTTCTTTTTCAGACTGTTCAAACGCAATTATAACTTGTTTAACAACAAGTCTTTTTAAATATTCTCTAACACCTTTTAATATTGTTTCATTTAAGTCTATATCTTCAACTTGGACATTATTTGTTATTTTCATTTGTTCTCGGTAAACTTCTGTATTTATATATGGTTCTTTAAAAAAAATTAAATTAATACCATGCTCGAAAAGTTCTAAATAATCATTTTTCCCCTCTTCACTATTTCTACTCATTCTACTGACTGAATCAAAAACAATAGTATCTCCAGTTTTGACTATTTTTTTTAATTTAGTCCATTCTTTTCTGTCTGACGTTGTTCCTGTAAAAATTTCTTGATATATTTTAGCCTTGGGGTATATTTTTAAAATGTTTTCAATTTGTCTTGTTATAACTTGCGTTTTATGTGATATTCTGCAATAAGCATATATTTTACTCATGTTTGATTTTCTCCTTCCAATCTTTAAAATGTGGTTCCACATTTTTGATACTTTAATTATATACTTATTCCCAATAAAAATCAATAAGTTTTAATACTTTTTTTGATACCTTAGTTTTAATACTGGAATTAGAATTTAAAATCCACAAAACAATTATGACATCACTTACACTAACATTCACATTAAAAATTCATTGCTATTAAAAACATTAATAATTATCATGTCGTTACCTCCATTAAATTTAAATTAAAAAGAGTTAACGTTTCACAATATTTTAAAACTCTAAAATTTTATTTTATTAAAGTGATCCAATTTCTAAAAAAATATTTTTCAATTATTCCAATGTAAAAATCATGGTTGTTTATATCTTTATCCTCCCGCTTAAAGGCTCTTATACACATATTTGAGCCTTTTTTATCTTTAGCTTGATTTTCACCCTTAGCTTTTATATAATATTGCATATACGTAGTTATCCCTATGTATGCGGATTCATCTAAATAAGGGTTAGTCTATGCCCTTATTTTTTTATTGCGGATTCTTTGTTTTCATTGTAGGATATGTAGACTTTTTTAAAACATAGTTCTATTTAAACAAACTTTTATTGAAAAAGCCTTAGCTACTGACTTCCAATCAAATTGCTAAGGCTTTTTTATTTAATTTTATAATTCTTTTTCAAATTTAAAAATATTCTCATTCTCTCCAAACTCTTCATATTTTGTTTCTAAATATTCTTTTGCTTTTGGATGAATAGTTCTATCTATTACCAACTTACCTTTTCGTTTATTTTTTTCTTTGACTTCCTTTTTGCGAACTCTTGTAAAAATATAACTACCATTTGAATCTAAATGTCCCCAATAATAATATTCACCACTTTTCTTATCATATTCATATAAAGTATGTGAATTTCTAGGTTTACACCAAAATACACAAGTTTTTATTAAACTTTCTATTTTTTTCTCTGTAAGCATGAATATTTTTACCTCTTCATCCTCATATATATTATCTAATTTTTCATACATACCGTAGTTCATTAATTCAAATTTCGACAAATTTTTAATCTCTTTTACACTTAATCCCTTTTCCATCAAATCAAGTATCCAATTGTTTATATCTCCATTTATTTTTTTCATCATTTACATCCCTCTCTTTTTATCAACTGCTTCTCTAACTTCATCAAATTCCATACCTAATTTAAAGTATTCCTTTCTTATTTCAAAAATACTTTCAAATATCTCTCCCTGTAAATTATTCATTTCACATCTCAACTCTTTTGTTGGTAATTTTTCTATAAGGGCATTTATCAAAACGCATATCTTAGACTCTTCTTTTTGAGTCTTATCAACCATTTTTAATGTATTTCTCATATGTCCAACAAATTCAAATGCTAACTCTTCATCACAACTTAATTTATTTTCCATTATATCCCCTCTACTGATTTTATAAGGGCTTTCATTCCTAACCCTAATTTAAAATACTCTCTTTTTGTATTCTGAGAAAAATCACAAAGTAAACCCTCTATTTCTTCTAATTTTTCAAATAATTCAGCTCTTGGAATATCTTTTTCAGTTATTCTTAAGGTGGCTTGTAACTCATGCAATATTTCACTTATTTTTTCTCTATTGTACCAACCTTTAGTTTTAAAGTTACCTGTTCCCTCTAACCCTTCAAAGTATTCTACACTTGTATTTATAACCCCCTTATCTTTATTTGTCATCTTCATCAACTACCTTTACAAGTGCCACTTCTTCTACTGTTAAATCCTTTAATTGCTTATTCCCTACTAATGCTATTAGTTCATTAAGTTGTTTATAGCTCATGTTTATCATCTCCTAAATTTTAATTTTAGGCAAAATTAAAAAGACACTACCTTCAAAAAGTGTCTTTCCCTATCTTCTTATCTTTAAAAAATCATATCTGTTTTTATATATCTATGGTTTTTTAATTCTTTTACCATGATACAACTCACATGATCCTTTTTATTTTTTAACTCTTGAATGTAACTTTCTTTATCTTTTAAAGTTTTTAATTTCCTAAACTCTAAAATACCTTCTCTTTTACTTTTTAAAATAACCATATATTTATATATACTTAGGTATGTTTTATAATTATTTATATTTTTCATATTCAACCTCTTTTCTAGGTAATATAAAAAGCCCTAAAGTTTTTCTTTAAGACTTCCAAATATTTTATTTATTTTTATATTTTTAAAACTCTTAATGTCCCTACTCTTAATCTAGTACCAAGTATAAAATCAAAAATATCATTCTAACCATTGATTTTATTGACTTTATAGTACTACTTTACTTTTATAAAAAAGTTCATAAAGTACCCCTTTTAGGGGGTCTTTAATTAATTTTTTTTAACTCTTAGGTTCCACCTTTAATCTAACCCCAAACATTTTTTTACGAACACCATTTTAACCATTGATTCTATTGACTTAAAAGCTATTTTTTAATTTTATAAAAAAGTTGTAAAGTCGTTCTTTTTATAGACTTTAGGTACTTTTTGACAATTCTTTTAAAGCTTTTTTTAATTTTATTAAGAGTTTTTTTATTTCTGTTTTATTTGAAAAAACTAATGTATTAACTCTTAATCTTTTAAAGTTATAAACAAAATGCTTAAATCTTAAATTTATTCCACTTTCTTTCATCAAACCTTTCAATATATTTTCTGTTAGAATTAAACCCTCATAGTCAGCCCAAGCTATAAACTCCGTAAAAGTTCTAAAATTTTTATCAATACCTTTGTTATACTCATTTAACAAGTAATTTGTATAACAACTTTCTACCAATGGAACTAATTCCTCTAATTTTTCAAGCTCTTTTATATGCTTTTTTAATTCATATAACATTCTTTTCTTTATTTCTTCTGCGTTTCTCATGTCTAGGATTCTATTTTCGTATCTTGTTTCACTTAGCCTATTTTTATCCGAACTATTATAAATAGTTGTCTGGCTCCTTTTTGACATTATTTTAAAGTTCCCAGTATTTCTATTTTCTAATACAGGTTTTTTGGTTTCATACATTCCGCCACTACTTCTTTTAAGATTCAAACATTCGAGTAATAATCTAAAGAGTTTTTTGTTGCTCTCAAAATCCTCTTTTAAATCTACTGAAAAATCTATTCTTTTCAACGTTCCATTACTAAGTCCTAATTGAATTTTTATTTCTTCTATGAACGCTAGTGTTTCCTTAACGGTTGTAAGCTCTACACCGCCATTTATGGATTGACTAGGCTTTATCACAATAACTATCTCATTCTTTCCAGTAATAGTTGTATATTTATCTAAAATTCCATTTAAACCTTTTATGTCAGCTATTTCAATATCCGTATTAAATAATATCCCTATGGTATCAACTCCACCTTTAGTGTATGTTTGGTCTTTTGTTTTTGACACTTTTTTCAAGTATTCTTTTTCCAATGTTCCCACGCTCCTATTATTTTCAAATAATAGGGAGCAGGGTTGGAAAGCTTACCTCTTGTTTTTGTAAGCCATTTATGATATACTCAGTTTACCAGACGTGAGTATATCATATTTATAGTTACATACTATAAGCGGATTTATTCCAACCCAAAAGACTACTATTTTGCCGATAGTGGTCTTTTTATTTTGCCTTTTTGATAGGTTTAATTATTCCCCTACCTCTTCATCTGAAACTTTTGAACCCTTTTTTCTAATAGTGATTTTCTTTGTTCTAGGACTATATGTTATTTCTGTTTCTCTATCTTCTGGAGTTACCCCCATATGTTCAAGCCAACTTGCGGGTATAGTTATTCTTGGTGAACTTCCACCACTTCCACCTTTAGCAAACATAACATTTAATTCTCTTGTTTCTTTCACTAGTTCTTTTTTTTGAGTTCTTCTTTTTTTCTGTTCCAAATTATCACCCCCTTTTTCATGAGGTTGTCTCATTATAACGTCGACCTCTTAAAAAGTCAATGATTATTTTTTATATCTTTTAAAAATACACCATATACAAGTGTATAGCTTGTCTTTTGCCTACCTAAAAAGTGCAATAAAAGTTGCAGTTTTTGTATAGGTAATTTTTAACAACTTTCAACAAACTTAATTATTAGCTCAATTTTTAGTAAAATAATTTTATAACTATATTTTTGATATATTTTTAAATAAAAAATAAATATTAAGTTCTGACTTTTAATTTTATTACTAGATTTTTTTTATAGGATTTTAATTTTTAAGAGAAGTTGGAACTAATAAAAGTTCCTACTATTTTTCCAACTCCAAATAATAAAAAAAAGGCAAGGTTTTATCCTTGCCAGTTCGTAAAAAGTAGTCAGCTTTTTACTAAGTGCTAAAACTCTGTGTTTTTTACTTTTTAAGCCTAGTAAGTTTCTTTAGCTAATATAAAAAACAATATCACAAAATAAATTATCTTTGTCAATCTCTCCACCTCCTCCCTTTTCTAAAATGGAGGGTTGAGTTTTTGCACCTAGACATATATTATCATTAATTACAAAAAATAAAAAGAGGTTTAAGTTGACTAGACTTGAACCTCTTTTTTGTTCTCTTGGAAAAATTGACTTTTTCAAGATATTTATTTTGTATTTAAATTATAAACCTTTCTTATTCAAAAATCAACTGAAAAATAAAAAGCAACTAAGAAATATTCTCTGTGAACTACCACCGCCCTAATAGATGGCGGCGGTAGTTCACTATATATCTCGCTAATTGGCATTTGTCAAATAAAAAAAGAGGGTTTCCCCTCTTCTCTGCTTGTTCGAGTTACGAGTTCCAACAAGCTAAAACGGTCATCTCTTTCCTAGTAAAGATTTTTAGCAAGGAGAAAGAAAACTATAACGATTAGAATTTTCAACATGAATACACCCCCTTTCATTGAAAGGCTGGTTTTCTTAAGAGTTAACCGCTTTTACAGTATAACACTTGTTACAAAAAATAAAAAGAGAAAGGTCTCGTATTCCTTTCTCTTTTTCTATTTATAGTGTATTCACTTTTTCTAATCGTTAATTGAATTATAAACCTTTCTTATTCAAAAATCAACTAAAAATTGCTAATAACAAAAGTCCCTATAATCATGCTTATTTATACTTTTATAAAAAATAAAAAGAGGTTTTACTCTCTCTTCCTACAAATCTATGATACTTTTTTAGGTTCTCATTTGCATTTTAACTTTTCTTTGATAGTTCACACTTGTTTTTCTTTTGACTCTTATCTAGGCACTCCCTAGACTTAACAAGTAATGCTTTTTTCTAATTTTTCCAAATTCTTTTTATTTTCTCTTTCTGCTTTTCTTTCTAAATTATTCAAATACTCTTCCCTCTCATCTATATCCTCATAAAGCCCAACTTTTCTTATCTCTGTTTTGTAATATACAACCCTACTTTTAGTAAAATTCATCTGTAATATTTTCTTAAGTAAATTATTAGCTTTTGTTTCTATCTTCATGAACTCCCCCTTTTATCATAATTTTACCTTATTTTCCATTCTCCAAACTTAACCCAACTATCATTTTTCATTTCATAAATTATTATTTTTCTATCAATTTCTATCGCTTCAAGCAACTTATTAGAACATTGGATAATATCATCATACTTTGCGAACTCTTTAGATTTTAAAATTTTGCCATTCTCTTCTAACTCAATTTTATACATTGTTCATATCCTCCAGTAGTTTTTTAATCTTGTGTTGCCTTGCCATTCCTACAAGTTTTTTACCAGTTTTTGAAACTAAAAGGCTTTCGTCAATATCTTCAGTTGTATATATTTTAGTTTGGATATACTCTTTTTTAATATCTTCTATAACCTCGTATTTAGCTTTATTTACAAAGTCAAAAGACTTTCTGATAAACTTATTATGCTCTTCCCCTATTTGTCTTAAATACTTTTTGTACAAGTCCTCATAGTCTTTTTTATTTATTTTTATTGTTTCAACAACTGGATCACTTGGAATATTTTTTACTTTTTTATCTTTTTCTAATTCTTGGATAGTATTTTTATATTGTTTTTTCTCATGCTCTTTGAGTTCTTTCTCTCCCAGTGTCGCCTTTTTTCTTTTTACTGGTTGAATATCTATACTGTCATCTTTTTTCTTTTTCTTATTTTTCCATTTAAAAACTAGGGTTTCTACACTCCTACCCTTTTTTAACTCTGTTAATTCTAAATTTTTAAAACTGTTTCCCAACTCTTCTAAGCAAGGTTTAAAAATCTTTTGTCTAATATTTTTCATCAAATAAGTGCTAGGAATGCCCATTACTTCCCGAAAATCATCAATTTTTACAATATACTCTCCTGTACTATCCCATTGCTTTAATAATCTAAATAACGTTTTCGAATATCCTCCTCTTAATTCAACTAATTCTTTTAGCTCAAAAAATGTAAACTCTCCCATTATTTCTTTTATCAAGTGTTTAAATCTTGGGTTAATCTCAATCTCTACAACCTTTCTTGTAGGACTTGTTACTATATCCCCAAATAAACTAAAAGCTACATAATCGCCATTAATGTCTTGAACCTCTTGAACTAAAGATTTTAACTTTAAATTAAGTCCTCTTATATTTTTTATCAATCTTGCTTCACTTCTATTTTTTACATCAATAAGACTTTTAAACTCACTAAATTCTAATATCATCTTATTTTTTTTTTCATCTCTAGCTTTTAATAATAAACTAAAAAAAATATCAATTTCCAATTCTGTAAAATTCCCAATTTTTAATTTATTTATATCATTATGATATTTAACTATTTCCATTTTTCCCCCTTGTTACATTGAGTTACTTTTCGATAGATTTATTCTTATAAACACAATATACATCACTGGAAAGGTAACTGTCAATATTTATAGTTACTTATTCGTTACATTGAGTTACCCTTTTGTTACATTGAGTTACCCTTTTGTTACATTGAGTTACCTTTTACCCTCTGAACCATCTCTCTACTAGCTGAAATTAAGCACCCCTAAAAGTATTTAAAAGTATTTAAAAGTATTTAAAAGGGAAAAACTTAAATTTTCCAGTAAAAAAATCAAAGTCAAAAAATTCAATTTTTTAAGTAGTCAACAAGTTATGTTTGAATATTAATATTTTTCAAAAAGAAATTAGGAACCGATCCAAACCAAAATATAAATTCCTAAACCCCTGTTTTAAATCTCATTAGCCAAGTTCTAGGGTATCAAATAAGCCATTTAAAAACTTTTTAGACAAAATACACGATTAATCACAAGACACACTCTAAAATTAATTCTGTGAAGTATAGCAAGATATCAAAATTCAAATTCTTTGTAAAATCGATTTTAAGATATGTTCAAAATTATATGTGAGTATTTTATGCTTAAACGGTTTGAAATTGATTTTAAGGTACAATGAGAGTGTCTAACGAGATATTTTTAAGGGTACAACACCCCCAAAACAGCATATTTTTTAATTTTTTAATATTTTAGTGCTAAAATTCAATCTAAAACTCTAAATTTTTTCTTAAAGCGAAAGATTTTTTCAAGAGGAAAAAGAGCAACTTAAAAACTAAGAGTTCACGATTAGGAGTTTCTCAAATTACATTTAAGAAACCCAGTAAAACTGGACTTTAGCAAGTTGGAGGGAATAAAAAAAACTGGGAATAGTTCCCAGTTTAAAAGTCAAATTTTTTTAACTCTTTTTCTAGTTTTTCAAATCCCTCTAAATCAATTTCATTAGGGATTTTTTCAAGTTCTTTTTCAAGTTGTTCAAACTCGTGGGTTTCCATATTCTAGCTCCTTTTATATAAACTATGATGGTTCACTTTAGTACACTACTTTTGAAAATTTCTAAAAACTGTATGGTATAATAA
>NZ_CAMTIK010000037.1 GCF_947072685.1 uncultured Cetobacterium sp.
ATACTCTTGAGCTCTCATCCATGTCAAAATAGAAATAAACCTCCATTCTTCTCTCATGAGTATGCGTTGGCATAGTGTTCCACATGTTATTTGGATCTAAAACTGTCATTCCCATTAGAAGTTGACATGATTTACAAACAGCAGGATGAACATATTGAAATATTGTTCTTTTATTTGAATTTTCTAAGTCACCTAAATGAACTGCATTAGCATTAGCGATATCTATTTTTACAGTTGGATAAGTAACATGAGCTGGAGCACTATTTACATAGTATTTTGCAGGGTTTTCTTTGCAATTAGATATAAATATAATTTCTTTTACTCCCATTCCCACATATAACCCATCTTTTGAAGCCATCTCGTATTCAACACCATCCAGAACTATCTTTCCTGCTCCACCAACATTTATAAGACCTAACTCTCTTCTTTCTAAGAAAAATTCAGAACCAAGTTCTTTACACCCCTCTAAGAACACCTCTTTTTCAACTGGCATTACTCCACCAGCTATAACTCTATCCACATGAGAATACATCAAGTTCACTTCGTCGGCAATAAAAACAGTCTCCATCAAATAGTGTTTTCTTAACTCTTCTGTAGTGTAGTGCTTTGAATCCTCTGGATGATTTGCATATCTTGTATCTAATTTCATAATAAAACTCCCTCCTAAAATATCTTTAATTTTTTATTCTTTTACCGCTCCTAAAGTAACTCCTTTTCTAAAGAACTTTTGGATAAACGGATATATTATTAATATTGGAATTATTGATAGTACTATTACAGCATATATTATTGATTGTGGTGATGTTAAACTTTCAGGTGTGATAATTTGAGCAGCTTCTCCGGCCATATTTTTTTCTACAATTAATTTTTTTAAGAAAACCTGTAAAGGAACTTTGGAATCATCAGTTAATAAAACCATTGTCCAGAAGTATCCATTCCATCTTGATATAGCATAAAAAAGAGAAACTGTTGTCAGGGCTGAAGTTGATAGTGGGATGTATATTTTTGTCATAATTTGCCAGTGACTAGCTCCATCTATTCTTGCTGATTCTTCCAAAGATCTTGGAACAGCTTCAAAGAAACTCTTTAAAATAATAACATTAAATGTGTTTACTGCAAACCCTACGATAACAGATGTATAGCTATTTATAAGCCCTAAATCTCTGAAATTTAAATACTTTGGAATCATTCCGGGATCAAACCACATTGTTACAACTACAATTAATGTTAAAATTTTTCTGAATTTTAATTCTGGTTTTGATAAAACATAAGCACCAGTTATTGTAAATAACATACTAACACTAGTTCCTAAAATTGTTATAAAGATACTATTTGCATAAGCTAGCCATATTCCATTTAAACCTATAGCTGCCTTAAAAGATGCTAAACTAATCCCTTTAGGAAGTAGATACATCTCTCCAATCTCTAAAAGATATGGTTTTGTAACTGATGCTGAAAACACATATATAATTGGATATATAAACATTATTCCAAATATAGTTAATAGGGTATAGTTGACAAAATCAAATATTTTCTCATCTTTTGATTTCTTAATTTTACTCATAAACCTCTCCTTCAAATTTTTTTACCAAAGACCTGATGCTGTTATTTTTTTACTCCATCTATTTGCTAAATAAACTAGGATAAATCCAACAATTGCATTAAATAATCCAACGGCTGTAGCTAAACCAAAATCTTGCATCAACATACCGGTTCTATAAACATAAGTACTTATAACATCTGATGTGGAATATGTTGCTGGTTGATAAAGCAATAATACCGTTTCAAATGCAACATTTAACATGCTTCCAACTTTTAATACAAGCATTATAACTATTGTTGGAATGATTGATGGGAAAGTTATAAATCTAAGTTGCTGAAATTTTGTAGCACCATCAATTTTTGCAGCTTCATAAAGTGATTCATCAACTGCTGTTAAAGCTGCAAGATATATAACAGCATTAAAACCTGTGCTTTTCCACATATTCATACCTGTAAATATTCCTCTAAAATACTCTGGTTTTGATAAGAAGTATATTCTTTCAAATCCAAAGTTCTCAAGAATGTGATTGACTACTCCACTACTAGGTGAAAGAATATTAATAGTAATTCCAGCAGTAACAACAACAGCTATAAAATATGGTAAAAATGATACTGTTTGAACAAAAGCTTTAAAAAACCTATTTTTTACTTCATTTAACATCAACGCTAAAATAATAGCAAAAGGAAATTCAAACACTAAACTATAGATATTTAAAAATATTGTATTCTTTAGTGTTGTGTAAAAATATGGACTGGTTAAGAACTCTGTAAAATTAGCAATCCCTATCCAATCACTTCCAGATATTCCCCTAAATAGATTGTAGTCCTTAAAAGCAATTATAAGACCATACATCGGTTTATATGCAAATATAATATACCAAAGTATAAATGGAAGAAAAATCACATATAATGATAGTTGATCTTTAACATCTCCTTTTTTAAGAATAGATGTTATTTTTTTTATGAGACCTATTTTTTCTGGTTCGATTGCTTCATCCATTTCTAAAATATTTTCTTTCATCACTAAACCTCCTCACTTACCTGTGTTTTATAAGGCAATTATAGTTTATATTTTTCAAAGTGTAAATCATCAATTTGGTATATACAGTTTTCTATGTATTGTTTAAGTTCTTTAAAACTAATAAAAGCACATAAAGTGCTTTTATTAGTTTTGTTATTTATTGTTTGTTATTTTTCATAAATCTTTCATATGCTCTTTGGTTTATTTCTATGGCTTCTTTTAACCCTATTTCATTTAGTCTTTTTAAAAACTCATCGTAAGTCTTGTCAAAATCCACAGCTCCTAAAATCCACTTTTGATTCATCTCTTTTACAGTAGTATTTAATTGGGAGTTAATTTTTTGAATTTTTCTATTTTCATCTTTTGTATATTTTAGAGTTGGCATTGGATCTACAACACATCCATTTTCCATATACATTTCTGCCCATTCTAGAGCTGTTGGGCTTCCCCATGCTTTTTCATAGCCATAATCTTGTAGAGCTCCTATTCTAAATTGTATTCCTTTTTCTCTAAGAACTTGTAAAGGAGTTTTTCCAGGAGATTTTATAACAGTATCTGTAAATTTATTTTTTCCATTTACATCCTTAATAAAAGTATCATTTTCTACACCCCAGTTAGATAATTCATATCCTTTGTCAGAAAACCAGTAATCAAAATACTTAATAGCTAAAATTGGATCTTTACAAGTTGCGCTTATTCCCCATCCTCCTAAATAAGTTGTTCTCGCATCAGGAGCATAGCTTTTTCCGGCATACATTGGTGGGATTATAGCTATAAATTCGAAATCTTTTACTTTCTCTTTTAATTCGGTATCTTTATTGTATGATTCCGTACTTGCAAACCAGTCAAAGGTTATACCTCCTAAATCATTTCTTAACATATAATCCCTAGATTGAAAGCCTCTTGTGAATATCTCAGGATCAATTAGTCCTTCTCTATACCATTTTACAATTTGAGGAACCGCCTCTTTAAATCTCTTTGTAGTTGGACCGAATATGACTGTTTCGTTTTCATCTACATAAAAACTAATCTCTGCACCAAATAAGCCGATTAACTCTTTGTCAGCAAATTCAGAGGATCTTTCAAAATATGGGATTTCATCCATCTTACCATTTTGATTAGGATCTTTAGTTTTGAAAGCTATCATAACGTCATATAACTCCTCCATAGTTTCGGGTATTTTTAATCCTAGTTTATTTATCCAATCTTTTCTTATAAAAAGACCTTGAGCAGCTCTCATAGCGTACCAATCATAATAATCTGGAATAAAGTATATATTTCCGTCTGCAGCTACCGCATCCATTTTGTATCTTGGGTATTTTTTAAAAAATGATTTTATATTTGGAGCATGCTTCTCTATTAAATCATTTAGAGGTATTATTCCACCATCCATTCCTAAACTTTCTAGTTTTTCAGGATAAGCTAAAGAGATGATATCAGGAAGAGATCCTGATGAAACAGCAAGATTGAAGGCTTGTATTTCATCGGTTAGATTTTTAGAACTATAACTTTTTAATTTTACATTAGTATCTTTAAAAGCTTCTTTAAAAACTATCCAATTTTCATCAAATGTTTTTCCATTTTGAATTGCTAAAATGCTCAATTTTATTGGAACTTTAGAGATTTTATAATCATTTGCAAAACATATGTTTTGTAAGATTCCAACAATTAATAACACTAAGCTTATTTTTATACTCATAATCCCTCCGATATATATAGTTTTATATAATGTTTATCCAATCGCTTTCTTTTTTCAAAAATAGAGATAATTGTTTTTTTAAGTATAATTTTTCATTTTTATATTTGAAATTTGATTCTTCATTTTTCATCTCTAGAGGATCTTTGGTTAGATAAAAAAGTTCTTCTCTATCTTTGGGATCGTATATATATTTGAAATTTTTACTTACAATACTTCTTCTGATATCTCCAACAGAAACTTGATTTCCAGAGTATTGACTCCAAGCAAGTCTTTCTTTTCTTTGGACAAGATCATTTAAAATATTTTCTCCTATAAGATCATTCTCATACTCTATATTTAAAGATTGCAGTATTGTGGGAAAAATATCTAAATGACTTACAATAGTATCTATTTTACCACTTTTTATTTCTGGAGTTTTTATAATTAGTGGAACGTTAATGCTTTGTTCATACATTTCCATCTTTTGAAACATCTTGTGTTGTCCTAAATGATCTCCGTGATCTGCAGTAAAAACAAAGACAGTATTATCATAGTTATTTTTTTCTTTTAATTTTTTTATAATCTCTCCAATTAAGTTATCCGCATAGTTAGTTAATCCTAAGTATGCTTGCCAAACCTTCTTCCAATGAAATTCGTCGTTTTCCTCTGCCAATTGTGCAGCTATTCCCATCCTTCTTTTGAGAGGTTCACCCTGAGATATTTTGTTTATATTTTCGGGAAGTTTTGGATTTGGGAATTTTTCCATAATTTTTTTTAAAACTTTAAAAGGCGGATGAGGAGCCCATATATTAATAAACATAGCTATAGGTTTTTCAAAGGTTTCATCTTCTAAATAGTTAAGAGCGTTATCAATATAAAATCGATCTCTGAACAAGTTCTCATCACCTTTGAAGTAGGAAACCCTTGAACCTGAGTATTCTCTACTCTCATAGATATCTCCATGTAGTTCTTTCACCTTAACTCTATCTTGAGTATCTCCAAAAAGTGGCAAATTTTCTTTTTTACATATTTGTTCATAGTCATTATCTGTTAAAAATTTTTTAAATTTAACTCTTTTTTCTAAAGATGGGGATACAACTATATGCTGCATTCCAAAATGACTTAGATTATAGTCGTTCTCATAAAGATATTCGTGAATTGTTTTTATTTTTTTTGTTTGCTCTGATACCTTTGTTAAATCATTTATAACAACACCAGTTTGAGTTGGAAATTTTCCTGTAGCCAAGGCAGTTCTAGCTGGGACACAGAGTGGACAAGTAGTGTAAGCTCTTGTAAAATTAAATCCTTCTAGAGCCAGTTTGTTTAAATTTGGAGTGACCTCTTTAGAATTTTGAATCATTCCAAGAGTATCTGCTCTTTGGTGGTCTGTTGTTATAAAAACTAGATTTTTCTTCATAGAGGTACCTCCTAATTTTATATTAGTTATTAAATTTTGTTAATTTTATATATTTTGTATCTCCATTTTTTATATTATCTATTTTTAAAATGGTCTTATCTTTTTTTGATTCTATTTTTAGATTTTTGTCATTACTTTCTACTAATATATAGCATCCATCAATCTCTAATAAAGATGGTATATTTGAAAGTTGGGTTGGATCATTAACCCATAACTCTAAAATATTTTCCTTTTCCAAGGTCAGAAGAGACAGAGTACTAAAACTTTTATATTTTCCAAGTTTATATGGATTATCTTGCCAAAAGTTTATAGCTATATAATCTTTAAGCTTTATTCCATGTGCCTTAGAATTTTGAGATAGAATTTCTATATCGTTTTTAGAGATTTCATCTAAACCAATACTATATAAATAGTTATCATTTTTAGGATTTTTTCCGTGATTAATATAAGTGGTTTCATATTCAATTTCTATAGGGGCGTTGTTTTTTCCACCAATATTTTCCCAACTTCCTTTTCTAACTTCTTTTTTTGATATGACGTCAGAATCAGAATACACTTTAGTTATAAATTTATCAGAATCAACAATTCGATTATCTATAGTTGTATGCACTTCTCCATCTGAACTGGAGATGTTTGATCCCATAGCTACAAGAGTGTCATCAAATAAAAACCAAGATTTTTTACCTGCGGTTAAATCATTCCAAGAAGTAAAGTCCATGGCTCCTAAAGTTACTTCATTAGTTGTAACTCCACCAACGAAAGATTTGGGGCTCATTTTAGCCTTATGTCTTCTTTCACCTGAACGATCTTTTCGTTCATTTATACTTTCTGTTGTTCCTGGTAAGTGATACAGATCTACAGTTGGCCAAAAATCTTTAGATTTATCAGAATTTTTACCATATATATAGGTAACACCATCTGCAGTATACCAACCTCTTTTATTCTCGCCATTCATAGTTTCGTAGTTACCTATTCTAGATGAGTGCATAGAAATTACAAATTTAGATCCTTTTATACCATGGTGTACGATTCTATCCATTCCCCAGAATATTTTACTTTTGTTTTTATCTGTTTTTTCATAGTTCACATTATTTTTAATATCTTTTAATATCTCTTTTAATTTTAAATTATAGATCTTTTCTGTTGTGTCATAAGCGTTGTTTTCTTCAAGATTCTTTTTTACTAACATTCTAATTTTATTTCTATAAGGTTCAGGAGCCCCTTCTGAAATCATAGCAATAGAAGCTATGAGTCCTCTTCCCCGCTCAAGTTCATTGCTATTATCTCTTGAGATGGATCTACCACTTACAGCATCGGTAACTCCTCCATTTATAAGTAAAAATGAATATCCATCAATTATTGAATTATATATGTTTTCAATTCTTTCATCTTTCATTTGATACTGTGTTCCAGAAGTCAAGTATAGGATGCTTCCTAATCCATTGAATAAAACCGATGCATATGTCCCGTTGTATGGAATGTTTCCATGTTGTATAAATGATGAATCTTTATAAAATCCATCGCCGCTATTTACATATTCCCCAACATCACCTACTGCTAAAATACCATCTAAAACTTGGTTTTCATCATTCATTAAAACACCACGAGTAAAGGATATAATTGATGTATCCATTCTATTTCCACCTGTTGATATCCTTAGTTCTGAAGATGAAGAATATTTAGCCGAAGGGCTAGCTCCAGAATATTTTGCATATGGCTGAAAATATTGTGATGCTCTTAAATATTTCATTCTATTTTCTGTAGGAATTTCATCGTACATAATTGCAATTATTTCATTTAAATTTTTAGGAATTCCAAGTTCCCATTGCCACCAGTTTCCATATTCTGGAACTCCTTCTTTATAGGCATTTTGATACAACCATTCCAAAGAGTTTAAAATCTCTTTTTTGATGGACTCATTTTTATATAAATTGGTTCCAGAAATACTATAAGTTTTGCTTAAGTCTTTTATTCTCTCATAAGTTGATTGAAGCTGAATCCCGTTTTTCATATCATCTAAATCAGAATAGATAGATACTCTATCTTGATTATAGTTGTAATTTTGTAAACTTTTATCTCCGAGTTTATTTAAAGTATTTATAATATCTTTTTGTTCTTTAGGGCTTTGTTTCTTTAAACTTTCTTTTCCTGTTAAAAAATCCACCCATTTTATTCGAATATTTATAAAATCTTTATTTTCTATGATATTTTTACTTGTATTGATTGTTTGTGTATCTATTTTTATATTTTTTTCATCAGCTTTTGTTATACATATTGATAACAATAATATTAGAATTATTTTTATTTTCAAGTTCCTCCTCCTTTTAATTAAAAGCTATATCCAAATCCAATCATTGGTCTAAATGAATGGTATCTAGTTTCCATTCCAGTACTTTTTTCTTTTGTTTTTAGAGTTAACAATGTCGCTCCAATTGTTCCAGTTAAGCCTGGAGCAATCGGATGAGTATATTTAATAGAGTATCTCGATTCGTGACTTTCAGATTTCACCTCTTTTGTTTTGACTACGTTTGAATAGCCACCATTTCCTAGGGGGAATCTAGTTTCGAATTGAGCATGCCCACCGTTTCCAAAGAAATATCTAAATGATGGTCTTATTTGGTTAAGTTGGTATTTTTCTACTCCACCAGGATTGTTGTGATCGTACCATCTGTCTTCTCTATAATAGTTTAATTTCATCGATATTCTTGGCATAAGTCCTGTATAATCAATCCCTCCTTGATTTTCCATTATAAAATCTGCTTGCCCTTCTCTATCACCCATATGATTATACTCATAAACACTTGTAAAGTTTCCATTTAGAGCAAAACCATGACCTAAATTATATAAAAAATTTGGAGTTAATCTGATTTGGTGAACTCCTCTTTTGACCTCTCTAAAGTTATGTTTTCCATAATTTTGTGGTTTTTCACTAGTTTCATTTCTATAAGCTAGATTAAAGCCATATCTTCCTTTCGTAAAAACATTGTTCCATCTAGCTTCTAAGTGAATTCTTGTCATATGTTGCTCTGCTTCATTCGATTTTAATCCTTGAAACATCTCATTATCCTTATAGTATCCTTCGAAATAATAAGACCAATTAGATTTCAAGTCGTTTAAGCTAACTGTAACTTTGGGTACATATATAGTTGACACAGCGTAATCTCCTGGAAAAGCCATATCTTCAGAATCAAAATAAACTCTATCTGAATTTTCTTCAACATCTAATAAAAGGGTTACAGTTCCCCGCCACCTATCATTTTTATTTCCAGCTAGATTATCAAAATATGTATTTACAGGTGTTCCTATTGAATCAAATTTATATTTTGCACCAAGTGATAGACTATCGGCGTCATATTCTTTGGACTGGGTAGATGTATAGCTTCCTAGAAATGAAAAATCTTGAGTTAGATTAAGAGATGCAAAGATATTATAAGATAATAAATTTTCCATCTTAGTAGTTTCTAATTTATATTTTTTCGATAATCCTTGAAGTTTTAATGTCTTGCCATCTTTTATATTTCCTAATTCTGTTTCATATCCTAAATTCCCACCAACAATATATTTTTTTCCAAATAAATAACCTGTTTTTTCTAATATAACACCGGCTCTAGGAACGACAGAATCGTAGAATTCCTCATCTACAGACTTAGTGTTATTAATGGCTAATTCATTTTGGGGTTTGCTGTTAGGTCTTGGGTCTTCAGAAATGTTTCCTTGTACTATTTTAGTCCAATCTATTCCACCATATATTCCAAATTTATAATTATCTTTTAAAACATTATATGAAGCGATCGTTCCAACTCCCAGTCCATATGTTGGGAATGTTGAATCAAAAGTCCCATATGTATTTCCAAAGTCTACAGTTCTTTTTAAAGAGTTGAAAGCGGTTGTAACTCGAGCATTTGATGTCAGTGATATTTTATCTGTAAATTTATAGTTGTAATATCCACCCATATAAATATTATCTAGACTAGCTTTACCATATTGTCCACCTTGAAATTTAACGTCTCCATTACTTCCACCATATATAAATCCTATTTTAGCATTCTCTTCTATCTGCTTTTCAGTTACACCCAATATACCGTGCTCATTATAAGAGGTATTTAATAGACCTTTTACTCTGTGATTGTTATCCATATATATGATATCTTGAGTTGATGAGTTTGTAGGTTTTTCTCTTGTGAAATCAGTTTGAATTATTCGGTCAAAGATTTTCTTTGATAAAGTTTTAGAATTTAAAGCTGCTATATCGGCCATATATCCATATACTCCGCCGGATAGCTGTTTCATAGCATCTGTAAACTGTCCGCTTGTTTGAAGCTGTTCTGCATCAGAAATAGCGTGCAACAGACTTTTATCAGTGGTTCTTTCCTCTGAAAAACTTTTTGCAATTCGATCATTTTCTAATAATGCTACAAAACTAGAAAGTTTACTTGTATTTAGTATTTCTTTATAACTGTTTTTCTTAGCTATGATATTTCCATCCTCCACTTTATAACTCCAAATAACTGATGAGTTTATTTGAGCGTTATCCCCAAGTTCAATATTCACTCCACCAAAAGCCTCAGATAGATTAAATTCATTTCTTCCATCTCCAGATATAAAAGAAAAGCTTATATCTCCATTTAAAATTAATTTATCAGCTGAAATTATAGAGTTTTCAAGATTTTTATCGCTTAAAGAATTTTTAAAATCAATAACTAAAGAGCTGTTAGATATCTCTAATTTTCCTTTTTCAGTTGTAATAACTCCGTCGTTTTCTAATTTGTTTTTATTCTCATTATAATGTTCTTGAGTTCCTTTGTTGTATTCTAAATCTATAAAAGCCTTGTCAATTTTATTGTTGCCACCTGTTGATGATAAAATTTCATAGTTTTCGATATTTATATCAGATAAACTATTATGTCCTTCAAGAAATAATGCATCTACTCCTATTCCACCAACAATACTACCATTTATTTTCCCACTTTTTAAAACAACATTATTGTTCGTAGCAACATCATAATATTTTTCTGTTATAGGGTCTTTAACTCTGAGTATTTCAGATTTTATAGCTACTCCATCTCCACCTTGGATAGTTCCACCATCATTTATAAAAATTCCATCACTTACTAAAATAGCATTACCAAATCCAAAGTTTTTAACTTCACCTGAGTTAGTAAAAATACCTTTTGAAACTTTAACACCAGAACCTGTGGAGTAATTTTCAATAGACCCCTTATTGATACTTGTTCCATTTACTCTAACATCTACTGCTATTCCAGTGCTATAGTTTGAGATAGTACCTAAATTTTCTCCAAAACCACCATTTTCTATTTTCATACCTATAGCTTTATTAAAAATTTTAATTTTTCCATTTTCATTATTTGAAGCTATACTTCCAAAACCTGTTGAATTTATCGCAGATACATTTGTAGATGACACCTGAATTAAGCCGTTATTTATAGTGTTAGCCCCATTTTGAGCAAGCATTGCATTGGAAGTATTTTTTCCATCTCCAGTATGGATAATTGTACCACTGTTTATTCCAGTGCTCTCACTTCCA
>NZ_CAMTIK010000038.1 GCF_947072685.1 uncultured Cetobacterium sp.
TAACGTGCGGTTTGCTTCTTTCAAATTTTTCTTTAGCCATTTGAAATTTCCTCCTATTTTATATTATTTATAATTTTTACTGTGGCCTTTCGGCCACAATATTTTTAAACTTTTATAAGGTGAAGATTAGAAAATTTACTATTTTCCTCTCTGCTCTTGGATTGCTTTTTGAACTGAACTTGGAACCTGAGCGTACTCTTCGAATTCCATAGCATAAGTTGCTCTTCCTTGAGATTTAGATCTTAAGTCAGTTGCATATCCAAACATTTCTGATAAAGGTACTTTAGCGTTGATGATCTTCGCTCCGTTTCTATCAGTCATTCCACCGATCATTCCTCTTCTTGAGTTGATATCTCCTATGATATCTCCCATGTACTCTTCTGGAGTAGTAACTTCTACTTTGAAGATTGGCTCAAGAATGATTGGTTTAGCTTTTATAGCGGCTTGTTTAAGAGCCATAGATCCTGCTATTTTGAAGGCCATTTCCGATGAGTCAACCTCATGGTATGATCCATCATAAAGAGTAACTTTTAAGTCTACCATAGGGTATCCAGCTACTACTCCAGCATCTAATGATTCTCTACATCCTTTTTCTACAGCTGGAATGTATTCTCTAGGAATAACTCCACCTGAAATTTTATTAACAAATTCAAATTCTTTTCCAGGGTTTGGCTCAAGAGTAATCTTAACGTGTCCAAATTGCCCTTTTCCTCCTGATTGCTTAGCATACTTAACTTCTTGGTCTTGAGCCATAGAAATAGTTTCTCTGTAAGCAACTTGAGGTTTACCAACTGTTGATTCAACTTTGAATTCTCTTCTCATTCTATCAACGATGATTTCTAAGTGAAGTTCTCCCATTCCAGAGATGATAACTTGACCAGTTTCTTCGTCAGTCTTAACTCTGAATGTAGGATCCTCTTCAGCTAGTTTAGATAAAGCAAGTCCCATTTTCTCTTGGTCAGCTTTTGTTTTAGGTTCAACAGCAACTGATATAACTGGCTCAGGGAATTCCATCTTCTCTAATACCATTGGTGCGTTCTCAGAGCAAAGTGTATCTCCAGTTGTTGTATCTTTTAATCCTACCGCTGCTGCGATATCTCCACAGTAAACAACTTCGATTTCCTCTCTTTTGTTTGCGTGCATTTGAAGGATTCTTCCTAATCTTTCTTTCTTACCTTTTGTTGAGTTTAATACATAAGAACCTTTTGTTAAAGTTCCAGAATAAACTCTGAAGAATGTTAATCTTCCTACAAATGGATCTGTCATTACTTTAAATGCTAATGCTGCGAATGGAGAGTCGTCAGATATTTCTCTTGTAACTTCTAACTCATCATTCTTAACGTCTGTTCCTCTGATAATACCTTTATCAGTTGGAGCAGGCATATAATTGATTACAGCATCAAGTAAAGCTTGAATTCCTTTGTTTTTGAAAGCCGTTCCACAAGTTACTGGTACGATAGTGTTAGCTAATGTAGCTGCTCTTAATGCAGTGTTGATCTCTTCTTCAGAAATCTCTTCTCCACCAAAGAATTTTTCCATTAACTCATCAGAAGTTTCTACAACCGCTTCGATCATAGTGTTTCTTAACTCTTCTGCTTCGTCAGCTAATTCAGGTCTGATATCTCTAAGTTCAAAGTTCTGTCCATTGTCAGAATCTTTTGGCCATACTATTTCTTTCATTGTAATTAAATCGATAACACCTTCGAAGTCCTCTTCAGCACCAATTGGAAACTGAATTGCAACTGGGTTAGCTCCTAACTTATCTTTGATGTCGTTTACACACATCTTAAAGTCTGCTCCAGTTCTGTCCATCTTATTGAAGAATGCTAATCTTGGTACACCATATTTGTCAGCTTGTCTCCAAACTGTTTCAGATTGTGGTTGTACTCCGTCAACTGCTGAGAATACAGCAACTGCACCGTCAAGTACTCTTAGAGATCTTTCAACCTCAACTGTAAAGTCCACGTGTCCTGGTGTGTCTATTATATTTATTCTATGATTTTTCCAAAAACATGTAGTAGCAGCAGAAGTAATTGTGATACCTCTTTCTTGCTCTTGCTCCATCCAGTCCATTGTAGCGGCACCTTCGTGAACCTCTCCAATTTTATGTGCTACTCCAGTATAGAATAATATTCTTTCTGTTGTAGTTGTTTTTCCTGCATCGATGTGAGCCATGATACCAATGTTTCTAGTCATTTCAAGCGAAACGCTTCTAGCCATTTTGTTATCCTCCTAAATTTAAATTACAACTAAAATTAGAACTTGTAATGTGCGAAAGCTCTGTTAGCTTCTGCCATTTTATAAGTATCCTCTTTTTTCTTAATTGTAGCTCCTTCGTTATTAGCTGCTGCTATTAACTCTAATGCCATTTTCTGGATCATTCCATATTCTTTTCTTTGTCTTGTATAAAGAGTTAACCATCTGATTGCTAAAGTTTGTTGTCTCTCTATTCTTACTTCTACTGGTACTTGGTATGTAGCTCCACCAATTCTTCTTGATCTAACTTCGATCTGTGGTTTGATATTCTCTAACGCTTGTTTAAATATATCGTACCCCTCTTGACCAGTTTTTTCTTTTATTAAATCCATTGCAGAATAGAAAATTCCTTCAGCGATTGATTTTTTTCCATCTATCATGAATGAGTTTATAACCTTAGTTACAACCTTATCAGAATATCTTGAATCAGGTAATACATCTCTTTTTACTGCTGCTCTTCTTCTTGACATTTTTTACTGTCCACCTCCTTATTAATTATTATGCTTTTTTAGCTCCATATTTAGATCTTGATTGTTTTCTCTTTGCAACTCCAGCTGTATCTAAAGCTCCTCTGATAACTTTATATCTAACTCCTGGTAAATCTTTTGTTCTTCCTCCTCTTACTAGCACGATTGAGTGCTCCTGTAAGTTATGTCCCTCTCCTGGGATGTATGAAGTAACTTCGATTCCGTTAGTTAATTTTACTCTGGCAACCTTTCTTAACGCTGAGTTTGGTTTTTTAGGTGTAGTAGTATAAACTCTTACACATACTCCTCTTCTCTGTGGGTTTCCTTGTAGTGCTGGTGATTTTTTACTCTCTTCTAGAGTTTGTCTTCCTTTTTTTACTAATTGACTTAAAGTAGGCATTTTACCCTCCTTCCTCTTAATTTTTATTTATTATTTTTAAATAATATTTAACTTTATCATTATAATAGCTTTATTACAAAAAGTCAAAGATAATTTTAGCATAATTTTTAATTTTTACAACTATTTTTTATCTCATCTATCTCCGAACCTATCTCTTCCCAGCTTTCCATAACTTCAAAAATCTTTAAATCTTTCAAATTTATTTTTTCTTGGAGCTCTATTAATTCTCCAACATCATTAATTTTACCTGCTTTTTCATAGTCCTGTTCCAAAGTTATTTTTTCACGTTCTAACCTCTCAATATCTTCTTCTAATTTTTTATATTTTTTTTCTAATGAAGATAATTTGTTTCTATTTTTTTTTTGCTCTTCGTAACTTAGACCTGCACTTTCATCCTTTTGTTTTATACTATCTCTTTGTGATAGATATGATTCATAGTCACCTTTAAAAAGAGTTGCTCCATCCTGATTAACTTCATATATATTATTTACAACACTCTCTAAAAAATATCTGTCATGTGATACAACTAATATAGTTCCATCATAACCTTCTAATGCCTCTTCTAATATTTCTCTGGAATATATATCTAAATGATTTGTTGGCTCGTCTAATATTAAAAAATTAGGTTTTGATAATATTAACTTCATGAAGGCAACTCTTGCCTTTTCTCCACCTGAAAGAGATTTTATTTTTTTATTTACATCGTCTGCTGAAAATAAAAAACCTCCCGCTATTGTTCTAGCTTCTTCATCACTCATTACAAAGTTATTAAGAATTTCTTCCAATATTGTATTTTCCATATGAAGCCCTTGATGATTTTGGTCATAATAACCAATTTTTACTCTTTCCCCAACATTAACTGTTCCTGATTTTTGTTTTTCTAAACCGTTGACAATCCGTAAAATAGTGGACTTTCCTACTCCATTTTTCCCAATTATCCCTACTCTATCCCCTCTATATAGAGTTAGATTAAGATTTTTAAAAAGTTTCTTTTCCCCAAAAGACATTTCTAAATTTTCTAAAGTTAAAACTTTATCGACACTTACACTTTCAGTTTCAAATTTAAGTTTTATCTTTCTAACATTCAAAATAGGGTTGTCCGCCTTATCCATCCTATCTAAAAGCTTTTGTCTTCCTCTAGCTTGTTTACATTTTTGTCCAGCTTTATATCGCCTAACAAACTCCTCCATTTTCCTAATTTTATCCTGCTCTTTTTCAAATGATTTAACCGCACCAGATAAAAAAGCTTCTTTTTGTATTACATAATCTGTAAAATTCCCTTTATATGCTTTTAAAGTTTTTCCCTCTATTTCAAAAACTCTATTTACAATATTATCTAAAAAATATCTGTCGTGAGAGATTACAACAAAAGCTTTAGGATAATCTTTTAAAAATTTTTCTAACCACTCTATCGCAATTAAATCTAAATGATTTGTCGGCTCATCAAGTATAAGTAATTCTGGTTCTTCTAACAATATTTTTCCTAAAGCTACTCTTGATTGTTGCCCTCCTGATAGATCCTTTACTTTAACCTTCCACATCTCTTCTGGAATGCTCAATCCTATCAATACCTGTTTAACTTTATATTCTATTGCATACCCTTCTTCTTGTTCATATTTACTGGATAGTTTTGCCAACTCCTCCATATGACTATCGAAGTTTTGAAAATCTGTTGCAACAAGAATATTTAATTCTTGAATTCTTTCATAATCAGATTTCAATTCCGAAAAAACGCTCATCAATTCATCAAAAATTTTATTCTCTCTATTAAGATTTACATTTTGAGAAAGATAACCTGTTTTAAGATTCCCTTTTTTTGAAATACTTCCTCTCAGGTTTGTGCTAGGATCAATATCATTTTCTTCCAGTTCCATCATCATTTTTATAAGCGTTGATTTTCCAGCACCATTAACACCAATGATACCAATTCTATCTTTTTCATCTATTGAAAAAGTTATATCTCTAAAGAGCGTTTCACCAGAAAACCCTTTATATAGATTATTTATATTTAATAAAGCCATTTCAATTCTCCTTAATCTTCTTTCATTTTTATTAATTATATCATAATTTTCTAATAAAAAAGAATGGATTTTTGTTTTCCATTCTTTTATTTTTTATTATATATTTCTAAAAAAATGATATTTATTATAGCTAAAAAGCTCATCATTAGTATAGGAATTAAAATTCCATAAAAAAAACTTAACTGAATACAAGTTGCTATAAGTAGTGGTCCTAACATAGCCGTCATTGTAAATCCTAATGAATAATCTTGAAGAACTTTACTCTCTAATTTTGGATCGCATATTCTTAATAAAAGTAACCCTGTTATAAAAACACCTGTCGATGTTCCAAACATGGCTAAAGCTCTTTCAAAGTAAAAATCTTCATCAAAATATCGTCTGCTCAATGTTAAAATAATTTTCCATGTTAAAAATAATCCCACTGAACATATTACAATAATAGAAAAAAAATAGGTTGAAACAGCTTTTAAAGGAATAGTTGAAATAGCTGCAACAACTGCAAATTCTGTCAATGTTCCTGTTATCTTCCCTCTAACTTTAGAGT
The DNA here is from genome assembly GCF_947072685.1 of uncultured Cetobacterium sp. Taxonomy (GTDB): domain Bacteria; phylum Fusobacteriota; class Fusobacteriia; order Fusobacteriales; family Fusobacteriaceae; genus Cetobacterium_A. Next base: position 5,689 of record NZ_CAMTIK010000038.1, read on the forward strand.
CAATACTCCAATCCAATTTCATTTTTTTCATTATACTCCAAAATATAAACATAACTAACATTCCATATGACCATAATGAAAGTTTTGAAATAATAGGAATATTATATCTTTTAAAAATTCCTAAAGTTAGCTGTGATATCCCACAAACACTCATCACTAAAGCTAAATGAAATGCTAAAGTATCTATCGATGTACTAAACATCGTTTCTCTTCCTATAGATTCTTGCTTCAATAAATTTTTACAATATCCTTTTTTCAACTCTATAGGAAGCTCTAAAGCGTCTTTTATAATCTTGGTTTTACCCTTTTTGCTCCCTCTGTTTATTTGATATATTCCAAACAATATTCCAAAGACTAGCCCTATTGTTGCCATTGTCACAGTTATTCCCTGAGCTAAATTCCAATATTGACTTCCTAACTCTTTTAAAGTTCTAGAAATTAATCCCGAAGTCCCATGCCCTCCTGCAAATCCTGCATTTAGTTCGGCTCCAAATCCTGAATAAATATTTTTATTAAAAAAATATTTATAAAAAAAAGCAAATAGATATCCCAACAACAATTGAACAAAAGTTATTACAAATAGAATTCCACCCATATTAATAACAGTTTTTATAGATTTTTTTTTGTTCTCAAAATTTAATCCCAGCGGCACAGAAATTATAATTGGGATTATCAATATTCCTGGTAGAGCACTTATATCATTTTGCCAATCTATCGGAATTATTTCAAAATAATTGCCCACAAAATATGGCCCCAAAATTAATCCTAAAAAACCACCTATTACTGATGAAGGAATAAATAGTTCTTGAAATAATTTTACTCTACTTTTAAGTATCACACCGAATATAAGTAAAAAACTTAAATACGAAAAAATAGATAAAAAACTATTCATTTATAAATTCACCAGATTTTCCACCGGTTTTTTTACAAAGTTTTATGTCAGTAATCATCATAGATTTATCCATAGCTTTACACATATCATATATTGTTAATAGCGAAGTGGTTACTGCTGTTAGCGCTTCCATTTCTACTCCTGTCTTTCCTTGTGTTTTTACAATCGCCCTCACTTCAACCATAAGGCTCGCCTCATTTAGAAAAAACTCTATATCAACTCCAGTTATAAAAAGTGGATGGCACATTGGAATTAAATCACTAGTTTTTTTAGCTGCCATTATCCCCGCTATTCTTGCTACACCCAAGACATCTCCTTTTTCAATGGTTCCTTCTTTTATTTTTTGAAAAGTCTCAAAGTTCATAAAAATTTTTCCAGAAGTTACAGCCTCTCGTTTTGTTTCGTTTTTTTCTGTTACATCGACCATTATGGCCTTTCCATCTTTATTGAAATGTGTTAACACTAATAACTCCTCCTATGTCTCAACTCACCATCATTTTTTATACTCAATATCTCAGCTAAAATTTCTACTGCGATTTCATAAGGTGTTCCATCTGAAAGTTTTAATCCCACTGGCGAGTAAAATTTTTCTTCTGGAATTAACAATCCTAATCTTTTAAAATCATTTCTTATTTCAACAATCTTTTTTTTACTTCCTACCATTCCTATATATCTAGATTTTTTTTCTAATATTGCTTTCAATGATTGCGAATCAGTTTCATGCCCCCTAGTCACTATCACAAAATATGTGTTTTCATTTTCAGATATATTTTTTAAAATCTCGTTATAATTACCTATTTTTAGATTTGGAATTAAATTTTTATACTCTTCTCTATCGTCAATTATAATTGTTTCAAAATCAGAGCCTTCTAAAATTTGATATAAACTTTTCCCTATGTGACCTGCTCCAAGTATAACAACTCTATTTTTAGGTCTTACAATTTTTATATATCCTTCCACACTTCCACCACAGCTCATTCCTAATTCAGCTTCCTTATTTAAATCAAAAGAAAAAGACTGATTCTGATTCATATTTAAACTTTTTCTAGCTAGCTCTATCACTTTATGTTCTACCATTCCACCGCCAATAGTTCCTATAAAACTTTCATCCCAAACACTCATTGCTGTTCCTTCTTTTCTTGGTGTAGATCCACTTGACTTAGTAAGAATAACTAGCGCAACTTTTTTTCCTAATTTAACCAATTGTAAAGTTTTTTCTAAAATACATAAGTCCATTTTTTCTTTCCACCTCAATTGTTTTTTTTAGAATGCTTTCCAAAACAGCTCCACCTAATGTTCTCGCCTTATCAGATATGGTGAAGCAATTTTCATACTCTGTTCCTCTAGGATCTATATCCGCAATTTTTAAAGTTTTTTTTACAAAATAACCATCCGATATAACTCCCCTTAAAAGTCCAGTTATAGTTGCTTTTACTGGATAACCATCTATGTCTCCTATTATCTGATTTATCTCTACAAAATCACCAATTTTTTTATAACCTGTAAAAAACCCTTCATTTGAAGAATAAATTACTCTTTCTTTTGAAAACCCTGCTATTTCTCCAGGAATTCCAGTATTTTGAGAAGCTTTACCTTCTGAGATAACCTTTCCTAAATTGTGGCCTCTCATAGTTTCTATTACAAGATCTACATCTTTTCCTGCTTCAAATCCAGGTCCCAACCCTATTGTTATAGGTGCCATATTCAAAGTTGTTCCCAAATTTTTTTTAGCTAATATAGAATCTATCAATATATTCGGTTTTAACTTTTCAATATATCTTCCCTCAGAATCTACAATAATTGGAATCTCAAATTTTTCCCAGCACTCATTAGCTTCCTCTATCGACATAATTTTGCGAGCTACTACTCCTTCAACCTCTTGTCTTCCTCTATAAATACATTCTGAAAATGAAACCGTTCTTCTGATAGCACTAGGATTTTCTGTTTCTAAGACCAAAATTTTAAATCCACTTATAAAAAGTCTATGAATAATTCCAGTTGCTATATCTCCGCCTCCCCTTACTATAACTAACATTCCTCCCCCCTTTTTTTAGATATATTTATTTAGTAAAAACTTTATTTTTATATTCCCAATAAGATTTTTCAAGTCTTTTAGCTATATTTCCAAATATTTTTGAAGTGTTATCTATGAAATATTCGTCTACAACTATTCTTTTCCCTATTCTTAATTCAAATATTTTTACAATCTCTTTTTCCATTGATTCTGGAATTTCAGTCATATAATCATGTAAATAATCATTTCTAATCTTTCTTACTATTCCAATAAAATTTCTTTCATTGTCATCTAAAAAAAATTCATCTTTTAATGTTCCTTCTAAAAACATTATATAGCTATTCAAATATGACATATTCTTATTTTGAACTTCCTCTAACTCTATATTTTTATCATAAGCTAAATCTTTTACAACACTCTTTAATAAAACTTCAAAAACTGTAAATATATTTAAAAGATTACTCATATTTGAAATCTCTTTAAAGGCGTTATTATTTATAAAATAACACTTACTATATTTTGAAAACTCATTTTTGTTTTCTTTAGTCAGAGTTAAAGATTCTTTTGACATTTTTTGATACTCTTTTAAAAATTTTTCATTTATATTAAACATTCTATGAATTGTTGTCATTCTTAATTCAAACTCTTCAAAAAATTTAGCGCTTTCATTTGCAACATTAAAATATGGATTAGGTTCACATGGAATAGTTTCTAATTCTAAACATATTTTTTTTAAATAGTCACCGTTTTTTTCATTCTCACAACTTTTACAACCACAATTTTCAGTTTCAGTAATATTCACTTCAGCATCTTTTTTTTTAGAAAATAATCTCTTCAAAAAATCCATATTTGCTCCTTTTTTATAATTTTTTATACCAATTCCAAGCGGAGCTAATTATTCTATCCACATCCGTATACTCCGGTTTCCAACCTAATACTTCTTCAGCTTTTTTACTAGATGCAACTACCGATGCTGGGTCTCCAGCTCTTCTATCCACAAATTTAAATTTTATATCCTTCCCCGTCACTTTTTTAGCAGAACTTAGCATCTCTAACACAGAAAATCCAGTCCCGTTCCCTAAATTATATATACCACTTATATCTTTATTCAATACCGGTAATGCTGATACATGTGCTTTTACTAAATCCACAACATGTATATAATCTCTTATTCCTGTTCCGTCTTCTGTAGGATAGTTGTTTCCATATATGCTCAACTCTTCTCGTTCACCTTTAGCTGTTTGTAAAATTATTGGAATTAATGCTGTTACTCCTTCACCTTTTTGTCCTATTTGGTATTTTTCGTGAGCTCCTCCCACATTAAAATATCTAAATATTGAATAGTTTATACCGTGAGCTTTAGAAGCGTCAATTATAACTCTTTCAGCCATTAGCTTACTTGCTCCATACGGATTTATTGGATTTGTTGGATAGTCCTCATAGACTAATCCTTCACATTCTACATCTCCATAAACTGCAGCAGTAGAAGAAAACACAATATTTTTTACATTATATTTTTTCATTACCTGTATTATATTCATTACACCATAAGTATTATTTAAATAATACTTATTTGGTTCAACTACACTTTCACCAACTTTTATATATCCTGCAAAATTCATAATTGCATCTACTTTATTATCTACAAAAACACCTTCAAAACTTTCTATGTCTCTTATATCACCCTTATAAAATTTGGCTCTTTTATCTACCAAATCTAAAAATCCATTTTCTAAATTATCTAAAACTATAACATTGTATCCAGAATCTAATAACTCTACAACCGCATGACTTCCTATATACCCTGCTCCACCTGTTACTAGAATATTTTTCATAAAACACCCCTCTATACTATTAGTTTTTATAAATAGATTATAACATAATTTTACAAAAAATAAAAAAAAGATTGGCAACTTCCTATCCTCCCAGAGGGC
>NZ_CAMTIK010000039.1 GCF_947072685.1 uncultured Cetobacterium sp.
ATCAGATAGCTCAGGATTTTAAGTCCTGTGCGTCTACCTATTCCGCCACCCAGGCTTCCTAGTTGAGGTGCTCTTCGCTTTCGCGTTTCGCTGTCCCTCACGGACATTAATAATAATATCATAAATTATAATTAAAGTCAACAAGTTTTTTTGCTTTTTTTAAAGTTTTTTTCTACTTTTTTGTTTCTACAACTAGGAATACCTTCATAACCCTTGTAAAATATAGTGTTATGAAGATAACATCACTTATATTTTTTTAAAAATTTTTCATAAATTTTTCTAATAGGTTCTAAAATATTTAAAAAAATCAACATGTTTATCAATACTTTTTTATACCCTTTTATTGTTTTAAATTCTAAAAAATATAATTTTTTTTTATTTCCATGCCAACTTTTCCCCCACCAATGTATTCCATATGTAAAATTTTTTATTTTTTTATAAGAAAATTCCTCTGTAAAATGATATGGATAAAAATATTCATACGGATATAACTTTATTCCATTTTCTAACTCCATAATTTTATCGGTTGAATTTTCAAATTTATAATACTTTTTTAAAACATATTCAAGAATAGCTGGTATCGTATATATATTTATCTCCCAAATCTCTTTTTCATAAAAATCTAATACTCTTTTTATAAACTCATGACCTTTTTCTGACCCTATTATTCCGGCACTAACTTGATTCCTATCCTCTAATCCAAAAAAAACTCTGTCATTCAAGAAAATATCTAAATTTTTTAATATCTGCATATCTGAATCTAAATATATTCCACCTTCATTGTAAAGTACTTTTACTCTAAAGTAGTCTGAAAGAAAAGCCCATAGCTCCCTCTTATAGCACTCTTTTAAAAAATTGTTTTTTTCAATTTCATTATAAAAATCTAAATTTTCTTCATTCCATTCTATAATTTCATAATTTGGAAGTTTTTCTCTCCAAGAATTTATACAAATATCCATTATATTTGGCTTCGGTCCTTTGCCCAACCAAATATAATGTATTTTTTTTTCCATAACTCCTCCTAAAATTTAGGTATCTTTTGTTTATGACCTATCCCTTTCCCTACAATTTTCCTTAAAAAATTAACTAACTTTGGAGATAAATAAACTAAAATCTCCTCTATATTTTTATTTTTAACTCCATCTACATCTTTAAAAATACTTCTATAATTTTTCAACTTTTCCTTATAATCTCTTCCAGAGTTGATATATCTATATAAAATTACTTTATAAAAACTTGGCAATAGCTTGGAAAGAGCTTTTTGTCCAAACTCATCAGTTTTAGAATATTCACTCAAAAGCATATAACATATTTTTTCCAACGAATTTATACTTTTTTCTGTGACCTCACTCATAATACTTCCGCTTCTCTGTCTATAATAATAAAAAGCGATATCTATATATTTTATTCTTTTAGCTTTCAAATAAACCATTGGAGTAAAATAACTGTCTTCATGTACTAAATTATCATGAAAATAAAGTTTGTTTTCACATATGAAATCTCTTTTATAGATATCATCTACAACCTCTTCACGAAAACATTTATTTCCTTCAAACAAAGTCAAAAAAAACTTAGTCCCTTTCCCAACAGTAAAATCCTTTATTTCTTGGGATCTAAAAAGAGGCTCCCCTATTTTATCACCTAAAAAATATCTCATATTTCCAACAATAACATCCAAATCAAGTTTTTCTCCCTCTTTAAAAAACTCTTCAAACTCCTTTGGTGAGATAATGTCATCACTGTCAATAAAGGAGATATATTCCCCTTTGGCCTCTTTTATTCCAATATTTCTAGCTGAAGATAATCCGCCGTTTTCTTTGTTTACAACTTTTGTAATCTCTGGATATTTTTTTTGATATTCTTTTAAAATTTCAAAACTCAAATCTGTAGAACCATCATTTATTAAAATTACTTCATACTTTATATTTTTTATTTGATATATACTATCTAGACACTCTTTTAAATATTGTTCCACATTATAAACTGGTACTATTATTGTAAGTTCCATAATTTTCTCCTATATATCTCAATTATTATTTTCTCATCAAACTCCTTCAGTATTTTTACTCTTCCATTTTTTCCTAAAATATCTCTAGCTTTTTTATCTAATTTTATAAATTTTTCTAATTTAAAAGCTAAATCATCAGAGTCTTTTACTTTTACCAAATATCCATTCACTCCATCATCTACAATCTCTTTACACCCTGTGACATCTGTTGCAATTATTGGCTTTTCCATACTTGCAGCTTCCATCAACACTTTTGAGATCCCCTCTCTATACGACGGTAATACAACACAGTCAGAATCGTTTATAACCCTATCAACGTCTTTTCTATGCCCTAAGTACTCTATAAGTCCACAATCAACATACTCTTGCATTTTTATATCATTTACACCGTTTGCAGTGTCTCCACCTAAAGCTCCTAAAAACCAAAACCTAACTTTCGAATATTTTCTTTTTATTATTTTAGCAGCCTCCACATACTCATTGAATCCTTTGTCATAAAAAGCCCTAGCTACCATTAAAAATATAATTTCACTATTTTCTTCTTTTTTCATTGGATAAAATTTTTCTGTATCAACTCCTTCTCCTGGAAGAATAAAAATTTTATCACTCTTCACAATTTTTTCTTCAATTAATTTGTTCCTATCATCACTATTTAAAACCCATACTTCTTTAGAAAATATCAGTGCAAATCTATACATAGCTTTTGCTACTCGAGAAACAATTCCACCTTCAACAAAAGAATACCCTAATCCTGTCAATACTGCTATACTGGGGATTTTTACCAATTTTGCCGCCAGTGTTCCGTATATATTAGGTTTTATTGTATAATGAAAAATTATATCAGGCTTTTCCTTCCTATATATATTTATTAATTGTTTCAAAAGAGACAAATCTTTTAAAGGATTTATTCCACGCATTTTAAGTTCAATAGGAATATGTCTAATTCCTAAATCTTTTGGAAAATCAATTCTTTCGTCTTTAGGAGCAACCGCTATTACCTCATGACCATCTTCTATCAATGCTTTGATAACCCCGTATCTAAATATATATATATCCCACAAAACATTTGCTGTAAAAATTATTTTAAATTTTTTCATAAATACCCCTTGTTAATATTGAATTAAAAGTTCCTTTCCGTGACTATCTTTTAGAAATTTTTTACTTTCCTTCAACTCTTTTTCTCTTCTTTCGTAATCTAGCCCACCAAAAATAATATTTTCATATCTATAGTTATCTGCATTTCCTATAAAACTTAAATTATTATGTAATCTAAAACCACACAATAAAAAAATAGTTGCAAGAACTAAATATTTAGTTCTTATATCTTGAATCTCCACTGCTCTACTCAGAACTATCCAAATGCTATATATAAATAAAATCCCTATACGAACCGAAATAATTGATAATTCGGAGGTAAATAAAAAAATAAATATCCAAATGTATGCACTGTTTTTTAAAATAATATTTTTTTCATTGAAATATGCTACTGCAAATAATATTAATCGTTCCAAATAAAACATATTTAACCCTCTAAAAGTTTCTATTGGAAGTACACTTTTATAATTTAATACTCTATCTCTAAATGCACCATTTGATACGTTTCCTAAATTTTCTAATAATATTATAAATATTTTTAAATCAAAAATATAATAAAAACTTCCCAAAATAAAAATACTTAATATAATTTTTTTATTATAATTAATATTTAAAATATAGTACATCGGCAAATAGATCAATGCGCTCAAATGAAATGTTGCCCCTAAAACATTTAACAGAAGAAAGGGAAGTATTTTTCTTTCCTCTATATATTTTAAGGATAACAAGAACAAGACAATAGCTTTCATATTTCTTAAAAGCTCAACCTCCATTTGGAGTCCTTGTATGCTAAAAAATATCGCAAAAGTTAGTATTGGATATTTACAATACCTTTTAAATACAAAATAAAAAACTAGAAGATCTATACTCCCGGTTATAAATTGATAAAAAATATAATTTTTCCAAATTCTAGAAATAAAAATTGTAAAAAACATATACCCTTTTTCATAAACATATGTCCCATTTAAAAAAGAGGGATAATAAAAATACCAATCCCATCCCAAAAATCCTCGTGTCCCTAAAAATACAATTAAAAAAAACACAACTACTTTCAATAACTTATTCTTTATTTGTGAATTTTTTCCAAATACATCATACAAACCCAATAACGATATTATTATAGCCACTATATAAAAGGCCATTTTACTCTCCCTTATAAATATCTATATATTTTTTTGCAGTTGTTTCTATTGAATATTTTAAACTATTTTTTATTCCATCTTTACTCTTTTGAAGGTAAAAACTATTATCTTCTAATAATTTTATCTTATCTACCAAATCTTGAACATTTCCTAATTCAAACAATAGACCTGCCCCATCCACGACTTCCGCTAATCCTTCAACATTAGAAGCTATTATTGGGGTGCCTGACGCCATCGCCTCCAACGCGCTTATTCCAAACCCTTCAAAATTAGAAGACTGTATAGCTATATCATGCCTCTTTAAAAGTGATGCCACTGAATTTGAATATCCTAAAAATTGAACTCTTTCCCCTAAATTTAACATTATCGCTTCTCGTTTTACACTTTCTTGTGTTTCTCCTTCTCCAACAAAAGTCAATGTATACTCTTTGCCTAATTGTTTTAAAGCTCTTAAAACAGTTGCGTGATCTTTAGATTTATGAAATCTAGAAATCATTATTATTCTATTACCTTTTCTTTCCTTTGGTTTGCTTAAAAAGCTTCTTAAAGAAACTCCGTTTGAAACAATTTCAATTTTTTTTAAACTGATTCCAGTCCAACTAACTAATTCTCTAGCTGTAGCTTCTGATATTGCAATTATTTTTTTATAACCTAAATAAATAAACTTGTCTAATAGTTTATATACAGATGACTCTCTTCTTCTATTGTGGGTGCTGTGCTCAGTTGTTATATACATTGGCCCTTTTGCTATATATCTTGCTAAGCTTACCCAAATTTGACTGTGAATGAGATGCGTATGGACAACTTCATATTTTCCATTATCTATTATTTTTGCTATTTGAAATATATTTTTATAGCTTTTTTTATCATTTACAATTGGTGTATGTATTTTTACACCTCTTTTTTTGTATTCTTCTAAAAAAACTTCATTTTTTAAATCCAATACTAATAATTCAACATCTTCTCCTTGTTTTTTTTGAGCTGGAATCAAATCTAATAAAAGTTTTTCAGCTCCTCCCAATTCCAAGGAAGTTATAACATGTAATATTTTCATTTTTTCTCCTATTTTTTTATCCAATCATAATATACTGATTGTAGATACCTGATAAAAAATTTTATTTTATTTTTTAAGGGAATATTTTTTTTAAGCATATAAGAGTAATAGATTTTAAACCCTTTTGGATTTTTTTTCATTATTTCTTTAAATTGTTTTGTGTATCCTTCTAAAAGGTATTGGTAATAATAAATCCCTTTATCTATATATCGAAAACTATACCTCTCCCCAATCTGGTTCCATATATACCCTTCTGGAAAAAAATTTTCTCCTTCAATCTCTACAAATGGAAATTCTCTCATTATTGAAGTTTTTATTATTTCAGCTTTATCTCCAAGTATTTTTTTGTTATAAAAAATATCTATCGGATTACTATCTATTTGATCTTCTCCAAACCTTTGATTTATATTTTTTATTTCTCCTTCGCTAGATATCTCAACTTTTCTGAATACCAATCCTGCAAAATCATCCGGTAATGTTATCACTTCTTCCTCAATACTTTCAATAGCTTTTTCATTTAAAAAATCATCGCTATCAACTATAAAAAAATAATCCTGTGTAGCAAGAGAAACTCCTAAATTTATAGCTCTCATTTTTCCACCATTTTTAACTTTTTTATAAATTATTTCAATCTTTTTTTCATCAATAAATTTTTTTATTAAACTTTCTGTTTTATCTGTAGATCCATCATCTACAATAACCCATTGAAACGTTTTAGATGTTTGATTTTTTAAACTTTTATAAAGTCTTTCAAGTGTATCTTCTCTATTATAGGTGGGTGTAAATACCGTTATCATTTTTACCGTCCTTTTCCAAATACAACTGTTTTTAGAGTTTTAAAAAGTATTATAATATCTAAGTATAAGCTATAGCACTTTATATAATATAAGTCATACTCTAGCTTACATTTTGCATCTTCCACTGTAGCACCATAGGGATACATAACTTGTGCCCATCCTGTTAACCCAGGTTTTATCATATGTCTTAATCCGTAATACGGGATTTGCTTTTCCAATTCTTTGATAAAAACCATCCTTTCTGGTCTAGGACCTATAAAACTCATATCTCCTCTTATAACATTTAACAATTGAGGGAGTTCATCAATTCTAGTCTTTCTCATAAAATTACCAAATTTTGTCACTCTCGGATCATTTTTTTGTGCCCATTTAGCTCCATCTTTTTCTGCATCTTGACTCATACTTCTAAATTTATAAACCATGAATTCTTTTTCATTTTCCCCAACTCTAGCTTGCGAATAGATAGTTCCACCTGGACTTTCCAACTTTACTACAATAGCAGCTATAACCATTATAGGTAACGTCAATGTTCCTATAATTATTGACATCCCTATATCGAATACTCTTTTTATTTTATTTTGAATTTTACTTCTTAAAATTTCAAATCCATAGGCATTTAATAACCACTCTTCATTTATATAAGAAACTTCTATTTTCTTTTCTATTTCTAACATATAATCCAAATATCCCATTACATTGGTATCTCTCAATTTTATTTTCAAGATTTTATCAATCTCTTTATCCTCTAATTTTAGTTTTCCCAATAAAAGTAATTTTATTTGATTTTTTTTAACAAACTGCTCTAAATCATCTATATTTCCACAATAGTTTATATATCTATAACCTTCTAATCTCTCTAAACTTTTTTCTAAATTTAATTTTAAATCTCCAACCCCATAAATTGTTACCGGTTTAACGTTGTAAACAGATAGATTTATAATTAATCTCAACAAAACAACACTCGATATAAATATTATAAAAAATACAATTAACCAAAATTCCCAACTCATCAAAAACCAAATTAAGAAAAAGAGAAAATTTATTCCAAAAACTATTAAATAATTTTTTAAAGAATAATTTGGCGTATCAAAATTCATCAAATCAAATAAATACAAACTCAAAATTATAAAAAAGAATACTAAATATCCTACAAAATTCATTTCTGATGTCAGTGTAAAAATATTTGTTAAAACTGAAAATACTATTCCTAAAACACTTATATAAAAAACTCTCAACATTATTCTTCACTATCTCCTTCATAGAGCATAACTCTTTCACCATCTTGAATTATATTTTCATCAGCTCCATCTTTATCATAATATATAACGGCTCTAAAAACTTCATCCTTAGAATCTAACCCATACTCTGAAAATAAGGCCGAAGGATAAGTTGCATCTCTATAAGATATAACTGTCAATAGATTATTATTTCTTACAAGATATTTTGTTTTTTTATTTTCATCATTTTCTTTATTATCCTGTCTTCCAATTCTTCCTAAAATTTTACCCAATATATCCAACTGAAATTTATCCTCATCATTTTTTATATCCCAAATTCCTGGTTCACTTTTTTCAATTCGGGCTCTTCTTATATCTTTTCCAGTTTTTAAAATATATCTCATATTTCCCATACTATCGAAAGCAAAAGGTATTGCCTCTTCTTTTAAATTATAAGATACTAAATTAAATCCAGGTTGAATACTTCCCGACACTCTTTTTTCAACCGATATCGCAGGTAATCTATCATCTACTGGAAATGTTTTTAGTTTAAGTTTTTGACTTTTTAAAACCGTTTTATTTTTAGGATTCAAAATTTCCAATATAACTATATTTTCTTTTTTAGGATATAACCCTACAATCGGTAATATTTCACTCATATTATATCTATAAATATATGAGTAGTTAGGCATTCCACCAATTCCTAAAACTGTTACCCTAACAAGATCTTCACTTCCATCATTTCTATATTTTACTCCATAGCTTAAGGGTGTTCTTCCATATGGATTGTATTTTATGAAAGGTGTTTCAAATGTATAATTTTCTTTTTCATACTCTTTGTTTATTTGATTTTCGAACTCTTCATCTTTAACATATAAATCTCCGTATAAAGCAGCTTTTCTAATATTTAGTCCATTGGACATCCCCTCTATCTCTATAGCTAATTCAGGATTTATCTTTCCTATTTGATATAAAGTTTTACTTATTTCAACTATTTGACTCAAATTATATTTTTTCATATCTTTTTTTTCAACAAATTCTATAGTTATTGGGGAACTTGATAAAATTTCACTGATCTTCATTAAATTATGTTCAGAAAGATTTTCAAGAGTATTTTTTGTGCTTTTTATAGGTAAAAGCTTTGTTATTCTTTTTCTTGTCTTTATAACTTCTGGTTTATCTTTTATTTTTTTTATAAATTTATCATATCCATTTTTTAACAACTCTTCTTTAAAATATCGCTCCAATTCTGGTGAAAGCAACTCTAATTCTTTTAAGGACTTAGCTATTTTTGAATTTTCTACAGCTTTTTCATAATCTACGTTATTTATATACTCCTCAATATTTGGAGTATTTAAAAAATCAACTAATCTATTATTTTCTAATATCGTATTTGCTATTTCAAGTTTATCAATAGATAAACTATTTAAAATACCTTTTAATTTGCTATTTTTTATTTTGGTATTAAATATTTTTTCAACTCTTCTTTTTTCATTTCGTTCATAAATTGATGACATATTTTTATTGTTCTTAAATTTATGTTCTATTTCATCTTTTTTTAATAAGCTAATTATACCTATAAAAATAATAATTATAGAAACTATTAGAACTATTATTTTTTCTTTTTTTATCACTTATATTCACCCCTTAATCAAATTTCCTTTTCTTTATTATACACTATACTCTATTTATTTCATAAAAAAAAAGAGCCCTTAGGCTCTAAAAATTTTACAAAAAATAAAAAAATGGCGCTTCTTGCTGGGCTCGAACCAGCGACAACA
>NZ_CAMTIK010000040.1 GCF_947072685.1 uncultured Cetobacterium sp.
ATTTAGTCAAATGTAGAAAAGTAACTGGAAAAAAAACAAGGTTATTGAAAGCTATTATAAACGAATTACAGGAAAATAGTATTGAGGTAAAAAATATAACTCCAATTTTTAATCTAGATTCAGATGATTTGACAGAAATATTAAATGGAGATTGGGAAGATAGAGAGTTTAAATATTTATCTAAAGATAAAGAAAGATTAGAAAAAGATGGAGAATACTATCTTCAAGATTCAGATGAAATATTTAATTTTTTAGTTGAAGTTAGACATTGGAAAAAAAATAGATTGGTAGAAGAATATTTTATTTTAAAAGAATTAGAAGATTTAGAGAATTTAAAGAAGGAGCTTAATGAATAAAAAAACTAAGAAAAAAATAAGTTTTATATTTTTTATAACAATGATATTAATTGCATTTAGTGGAGCTACACAAATGTTTGCATATAAGACTAACTTTCATCCAGGATTAGGAAAACCATTGTTAGTTAAAACTTTATTTCAAGTTGAAGCAAAGTTATATAATCCATTTTTATTTATAAAATGGAGTGAACAACATGGAGAAACAGCACCAGTAGCTAATAATTCAGCAACTTCAGTATTATTTGGAGTTTTAATATTTAGTGTTTTAGTTTTATCAATTTTAAATAAGAGTAAAAAGAAATTAGATAGTCATGGTTCGGCTGATTGGGCTACAAAAGATGAAATTGATAATCCTGATATGGGGTTGATTACTACAAAAGAAAATGTAATAAAAGAATTTAAAAGAGCTGAAACAGTTGAGTTATATAATCAAATAGAAGATGAAGAAGAAAGATATTCTGATGGTGTGGTATGTGGTAGAGATACCTATGGTAGAGAACTTAGAAGTCTTGGACTAGAGCATATGATTGCTATGGCACCGACTAGATCAGGTAAAGGAGTAGGACTTGTTATTCCAACTCTTTTAACTTGGAAAGGTTCTGCATTTGTTCTTGATATAAAGAATGAAAACTTTGCTTTAACATCAAAGTACAGAGAAAAAATAGGACAAAGAATTATAAGATTTGCACCAACGGATATTAATTCAAATAAATATAATCCTTTATCTGAAATTCAATTAGGAACATTATTTGAGTATGATCAAACAAGAGAGGTTGTTGAAGCATTAATAACAGTTAATGAATCAGATACATTTTTCGGTCCGACAGCAGTAAATTTTTTAACAGCAGTTATTTTATTTGTGATGTACTCTAAAGCTAATGAAGGTCAAGTTGGATGTTTAAGAGATGTATATAGATTTTTAACTTCTCCTGCAACAACAGAGGAACAAAAATTACAAGCTATGGCATATAATGACCATATAACGAAAGAAACTGAAAATAAATTTAACTGGGATAAAGAAAAATCAGATTATTTATTTGAATATGTAACAAAAGATTTAATAACTTTAAAAGGTGAAGAAAGACCATATATACATCCTACTGTATCAAAAATGGGTGCAGATATGCTCGGAAGAGCAGAAAAAGAAAGGTCAGGAATAATATCTTCAGCAAAAACTAATTTAGCAATTTTTGATACACCATTAATCGGAGAAAATACAAGTTCATCAGAAATTCGATTATCTGATTTAATGAATGGAGAAAAGCCTATAACTTTTTATTTTGTTACTCCACCAAAAGATTTAGAAAAAGTAAAAGTATTGGCAAAGATATTAATTTTACAAATGATAAACAAATTAACAGCAGAAATAAAAATAGAAGGGAAACCTTACAAGCATAGATTATTATTGCTTATAGATGAGTTCCCTGCAATTGGAAAAATGAAAGATTTTGAAACTTCCTTAGCATTTAGTGCAGGTTATGGAGTAAAGGCATTTATGATAACTCAATCTTTGAATCAATTATACAGTATTTATGGAAAAAATAATAAAATAATAGATAACTGCCATATTCAAATCTATTATGCTCCAAATGATACTGATACACCACAAATGTTAGAGAAAAAAATGGGAAATAAAACTGTAGTTGTAAAGAATTTATCATATAAAGGAATGAAATATTTTTCAGATTGGAATTATTCTGAATCACTTATGTCAAGACCGTTATTATATTCAGCAGAGATTAGCAAATTACCTAAAGCAGATAGCTTAATATTTGTAACAGGGTTTAGTCCAATTTATGGAAAAAAAGTAAGATGGTATGCTGAAGAAAAATATATAAACAGACAATCTGTTTATAAAACTAAGAAAAGAAATTATAGAAATGAAATAAAACAAAAAGTAAAAGCATTTATGAAAAGTAAAATTAAAAAAATTAAAAAATGGGTGATAAAAGAATGAAACAAGATGAAAGAATAGAGTTACAAACATTAAGAGAAAAGCAAAAAAATGGAAAATTAACTAGAATTGAATTAGCGAGATTTAAAGTTCTTAGAATTTATGAAGAACTGGAAGGTGCTAAAGAGAATGAATTAAAAGTATTTAATAAAGAAGTTATAAAAATTTGGAATAAAAATTTAAAACCATTATTTATGAATGAAAAATTAATTGAACTTTTAAAGCAAGATGATAACATGAAACTTTTAGTAGATTGTGTTGAAAATGGAATAAGAGAAATAAAAGAATTGAATGGAATTAAAGCAGAGAATGAAAATCAAGGGGAAATAAAAAATGAATAGTTCTTTAATACAGCTTTTAAACTATTCTTTAGGTCAAGAAGTAGTTAAATATTTTTCAGATGATAGTGTAATTGAAATTATGCTAAATGATGATGGGAAATTATGGATAGATACTTTTGATGGGACTAAAGATACAGGAGTAATTATAGATAATGAAAAAGCATTAAGTGTAGCTTATTTACTAGCAAGTCATATTGGAGCAGAGATAAATCAAGATTGTCCACATTTAGGTGGAGAATTACCAGGAACAGGATTTAGATTTCAAATAGAAATTCCTCCAATTGTTTCTAATGTTAGTTTTAATATTAGAAAAAAAGCTATTAGAGTCTTTTCACTTAATGATTACTTAAAAAACGAAGTAATGACAATACGTCAAAAAAATATAATTGAAGAAGCTGTTAAAGATAGAAAAAATATATTAGTAGTTGGTGGAACATCTTCAGGAAAGACTACACTATGTAATGCTATTTTAAAAGAAATAGCAAAATATAAAAATAGAGTTGTTTTAATAGAAGATGTACAAGAATTACAATGTGAAACAGAAAATAAAGTTAGAATGAAAACTTGTAAAAATACAAGCATAAGAGATTTAATTAAAATAACAATGAGAAAAACTCCTGAAAGAATCATAGTGGGAGAAATAAGAGATGGAGCTGCTTTAGACTTATTAAAAGCATGGAATAGTGGACACCCAGGTGGAATATCTACAATTCATGCTGATGATTGTTTAGGAGGTTTAGAAAAATTAGAGCAATATATTCAAGAAGTTTCAGCGAATCCACAATCTAAACTTATTGCTAGAGCTGTAGATTTAGTTGTAGTAATAGCAAAAGTTGAAGGTCAGAGAAAAATTACACAAATTGTAACAGTTGATGGCTATAAAAATGGAGAATATATATTAAATGAGGTGGTCTAATGGATTATAGACAAAAAGTCCCAAAGGCTTTAACAACTCCTTTGACAATGGGTGGAGGGTCAAAGAAACCAGTAATTTTTAATGGTGTACTAGCTATGGTAGGGATTTTTGCAACAGGTACATTTTTTTATATAATATTTTTTATAATGTTATCAATAATACTTCATGGATTTATAGTATGGGCTACAAAAAAAGATCCACAATGGTTTGAAGTATTAATGAAATATTTGAAGAATAAAAAAAAATACAGATCATAATAGGAGATAAAAATGTTTAAAGAATATCAAGAAACAGAGCGAATTGCATATGCTTTTCCCTGGGCTTACTGTTTAGAAGAAAACATAATAATAAATAAAAATTATTCTTTAAGTTCAGTTTTTAAATTTAGAGGTCAAGATTTAGATTCTTGTACAATTCCTGAATTAGAAAGAAATTTAGGGATTGTAAATAATTTCTTAAAAAGATTAGGTGGAAATTGGACAATACATTGTGAAGCTAGAAGAAAAAAATCTGAAGATTATAATAGAGCAAAATTTATTAAAGAAATTCCAACGTTTATAGTTGAAACAGAAAGAGAAGAGTTTTTTAAATCAGGTACACATTATGAAAGTGAATATTATTTAACATTTACTTATAAAATCCCAATTGAAAAAACAGAAAAATTTTTCAAATTATTTTTAGAAAGTGAGAATAAACAAAGATTAGATTTATATAGCAATTCTTTACAAATTTTCAAAGATACTATAAATGCAGCTTATTCAGTTTTAGGAACTGTATGTAAAGAGTTAAAAGCTTTAAATACAGATGAAATAATAAATTATTTTCATAGTTGTATATCAGATACAGAGTTTAAAATAAAATTAAGTGAAGAACAAAAATATAAAATGCTCTTTGATGGGTTTATAAGTGATTGTGAATTTATAGGTGGATTAGAACCAAAATTAGGAGAAAAATATATAGGAACAGTAAGTATTTATAACTTCCCTGATGTTACAACGTCAGTTATTTTAGACAGGCTTAATAGATTACCCTTAGAGTATAGATTTGTAACAAGATACATGATTTATGACAAACTAGAAGCATTAAAAGAGATTAACTCTTATCTAAGAAATTGGGATGGAAAAGTAAAAGATTTATGGCAAGTTATAAAAGAAATTATGACAAAAGAAGAAACAAAAAATATAAATATAAATGCGTATAATAATGCAAATGAATTAAAAGAAGTTAGAAGGAAGATTGAAGCAGAAGAAACAGCATTAGGTCAATATACGGCAAGTATTGTTTTGAGTAATAAAAATCAAAATCAATTATTTAAAGAACTAAAAGAAGTAAAAAACTTATTAAATTCATTAGGGTTTATAGCAGAAGTAGAAACTATAAATACTGAAGAATCATGGCAGTCATCAATACCAGGAAATATATATTCAAATGTAAGACGACCACCAATGGACACACAAGTTTTAACGACATTATTACCCATATCAGCAGTATGGGCAGGTGATGAAATTAATAAGCATTTGAAAGAACCGAGTTTGTTTTACTCTCAAACAAGTGGGAATACACCTTTTAGAGCCAATATTCACTATAATGATGTAGGACATTCTTTAGTTGTCGGACCGACAGGAGCAGGAAAATCAGTATTACTAGCTTTCATGGCAGTTCAATTTAAAAAATATAAAAATTCACAAGTTTTTAGTTTTGATAAAGGTGGCTCTAGTAGAGTATTAACAAAAGCTATAGGTGGTAATTTTTATGATTTAGGAGAAGATAATTTAAGATTTCAGCCTTTAGCAAAATGTGATGATCCTAAAGAAAGAGAATGGTGTCAAGAATGGATAGAAAATATATTAGAAAGTGAAGGGGTAGAATTAAATCCTCAAAAAAAATCATATATATGGGCAACATTAAATAATATTGCAACTACTCCAACTAATTTTAGAACTTTAAGCTCTTTTGCTAATTTAATTGGTGGACAAGATTTATCATTGAAAGAAGGCTTAGCACCATATTTTGGAAAAGGACAGTATGCTAAATATTTTGATGGGGATAAAGAAACAATATCAAGCTCTAATTTTCAAGTGTTTGAAATGGAAAAAATCGCTCAAACTAAAAAAGCGATAGCTCCATGCTTAGATTATTTATTTCATAAAATTGAAACAGAAAGGTTGGATGGGAAACCAACATTAATTACTCTTGATGAATGTTGGTTATTTTTCGATAATCCAAAATTTGAAGCCAAAATAAGAGAATGGTTAAAAGTTCTTAGAAAGAAAAATACTTCAGTTGTTTTTGCTACTCAATCATTATCAGATATAGCAAATTCAAATATATTAAGTGCAGTTTTAGACGCTTGTTACACTAGATTTTTCTTACCTAATGCAAATGCAAAACAAGATAGTGATATATATAAATTGTTTGGATTAAATGAAAGAGAAATTGAAATAATTTATAGTGCGATTATTAAAAGACAATACTATTTTAAAAGTCCTAAAGGTAGTAGATTATTTGAATTAGCATTGAGTCCATTAGAATTAGCTTATGTTGCAACATCAGGAGAAATAGATCAACAGAAATGTAAAGAGTATTATCATCTATCAACTGAAGAATTTAATATAAAATGGTTAAATTATAAAAAATTAGATGGAGAAACTATTGTAAGAAATGTCAATTTATTAATGGAAAATCAAAATCGGGAGGAAGATAAAAAATGAAAAAATATTTATTACTAGGAGCATTAGCAATTAGCTCTTTGACTATGGCTAATGAAGTTCAATCAATAGGGGTAGCAACAACATTCTCAAATTCAATTTATAGAGCTAAAGACCAAATAAGACCCTTACCATTGATTAATTTGAGTTACGATAGATTTTTTATAAATGGTGGAACAGTAGGAATTAAAGCATATGAGGAGGATGGTTTTTCTTGGTCAGTAATTGGAGAACCATTAGGTGGATATTTTGAAGGATGGTCTATTAGTAATTCTGATATGGATAAGGGTTATAATATAAAAGATAGAAAGAGTCAATTGATGGGTGGTTTATCAATGGATTTTGATTTTACAGAAGATACAGTTGGAAATATAAATTATATATGGGGAGAACATGGTTCAAAAGGAGAAATAAACCTTTCTAAGATTATTTATATAAATGATAGAGTGGCAATTTTACCAACATTATCTTTTAAATATTATGATAAAGAGTTTTTAAATTATTATGTAGGAGTTTCTCAAGAAGAAGCTATAAGAAGTCCTAAAATTAATAAAAGCTATTCAACATCAGATTCTTTTAGTGCAGGAGCTAATATAGCAATAGAAACAAATATAACAGAGCAACTTGTGGTTAATACATTTGTGGGAGTAGAGTATTTTGATGATAAAATTTCAGATTCTCCAATCGTAAGAAGCAATAATCAAGTATACGGGGGAATTGGAATAAGATATTCATTCTAAACTTTGCTTCAAGTTGAAGCAAAGTTTATATTAGGATTTAAGATTAAAGAAATGGGAGAAGGATTATGTGTAAAGAAATTATTAATAACAAAAAGTTTACAGAGGATGAAATAACAGAAGCAAGTAATCGAGCATTTAATGATTTAATGAGAGAATTAGATAATAAAGAATATAAAATTTTAAAAGCTATAACAACTTATAATTTAAATTTTAATAAAAGACATGAGCAAGTTTCAGTTGTGAATATAAATATGAGTGCAAAATTTAATGATGTAAAATTTTTAATAGCATTGGGGTATTTACAGTAAACTGATGGATTTTTTATAAAAGAACTATAGCACTGGGAGAACTAGAAAATGAGAAAAATAAAGAGAAAATCATATAAAGATATTTTTAAAAGAAGTTATGCAATTAAACTTTTAAAAAATAAATACTTAATTAAAGGCTTTTTAAAAGAAAATGAAAAATTAAAAATCAATATATTTCAAATAAGGGGAAAAGAAATATATATAAAAGTTATAAGCACATTAACAAAAATATCACTAGAAATCAAAGTAAAGAAAAGAGAAGTAGAAAATTTAGAATATAAAATATAAAAAAACCTTGACTCGTACGAGTGTGTATGATATTATATTTTTACACTCGTACGAGTGTTGGAGGTTGGAAAATGAATATAAAAAAAGTAGTAAAAAATGTAACTTTTGTAAAATCAGGGTCAGGTCATTTGACTCCACGAATCACCATTCCGATTGAATGGGCTAGAGAAATGGAGCTTTCTGAAAACGAGAAAGAGGTTGAATTGACTTTTAATTCTGAAACTAAAGAGTTAAATGTAAAAAAAGTTACAAAATAAAAAACCATCTTCACAACCTCAACGGAAGCAAAAATGGTAATGAGTGTTTTATAAAAACACTATAGCAAAATTAGTATAACATATATTGTATAAAAAATAAAGTTAAAATATACATCAGGGAGGATTTTATGTTTAATTACGAGTCAAAAATCAAGGGTTTTTTAAAAGGTAAAAAAAGTTATTCATTAGGATTAATGGTAGCATTTTTTATAACAGGGGGATTCTCTTATGCAGAGAATATTATAGTTAATGAAGATAAAAATACAATTGAAAATAAATTTATTTCAAAATCTGAAGAAACCGAAGTAATGATTTTTATAAATGGATTATTTGCTAAGGCTAAAAATAAAGAAATTAGAAATATTTTTGATTTTAAACTAGGTGATGAAGAAATCAAACCACCAGTAGAACCACCGATTAATCCACCA
>NZ_CAMTIK010000041.1 GCF_947072685.1 uncultured Cetobacterium sp.
AAATACTTTACAAAACTATACCTATATGGTATAATTAATAAAAAGTTGGAGGTTAAGGAATGTCTGAAAATACAATGTTATGTTACTGTAAAGGTGTTACTTTAGGGAAAGTTTTAGCTGCAATAGAAAATGGGGCTACAACATTAGAGGAAGTATTAGATACAACAGGGGCAGGTTCAGCTTGTGGAAGATGTGTCGAGAGAATAGAAGTAATTGTTAAAGGTTAGTATAAATTAAATAGTTAGATAGTTAAAAAAGGACTCAAAATCTATAAATAGATTTTGAGTCCTTTTTTAACTTATTTTAGATACTATTAATGAGTTCAAATTTAGGGTTTAAATGATATTATATTAGATTAAAAGAGTGTATTTTAAACTTAAAAAGTTTTTTTTGTATGTAATATTGACATTTAACGTATAAAATGTTACTATAACAAAGTGTTTAAGAATTAAAGACTTATTTAAGACAATTTAGGAGGGATTATGAACGGGCATATGATTTATGCATCACACCCAATTATATGGGGAACAGCTATTTTGGGTATTGTTATTGTATTACTTCAATCGGGGTTAATCATTAAGAAATCAATATCAACAGCTAAAGATTTAGGGATATCTAATGATAAAATTAGTAAAGGAGTTAAGGTTAGTGCTATGGCGAGTATTGGACCAGCACTAGGTGTAGTTGGAAGTTTATTAGCACTTTTAGTTACTATGGGATCACCAGTTTCAACTTTGAGACTTAGTTTGATAGGAAGTTCAAACTTTGAAGCGATGGCAGCTAATTTTGGAGCTCAGGCTATGGGATCTGAGTTATCTACAAATATGTTACCAGTGGTATTTACAAATGCTCTTTGGACTATGTCATTAGGGTCTATGGGATGGATTGTATTTGTTTTCCTATTTGCACATAAGATGGATAAGGTTAATGGATTATTAACAAATGGAAGAAAAGCTCTGTTACCAGCTGTGGGATTAGGAGCTATGTTAGGATCTTTTGCTTTTTTCAATGTTGGAAACTTAATGAAAATTAATACAAATCCTGATGTGTCGATTGCCGGAGTATCTGGAATGATTATTATGGTAGTTTGTTTAAAGGTTGGAGATAAAATGCCTTGGTTGAAAGAATGGGCACTAACTTTTGCAATGTTTGGTGGGGCAACTATCGGACTTTTAGCTGTATAATATTGGGAGGATTAAAATATGGGAATTTACAATAGATACATAGATGACGTTACAAAAATTGGAAGAAGTACAATGGTATTAGGATTATTTGCTTCTCTTTTACCAGCACTAATTATGACTTTTTATTTTGGATTTAATCCAGGACTTGCAGCTATAATTGCTGGTGCTATATCACAAGTTTCTGTTTCAGGTGCTTTTTACTTCAGTGAGCCTATCAGTTACTATCCAATCGTAGGAAGAGCTGGATTATATATGGGGTTTTTATCAGGAAATCTTGTAAATATGAGAATACCAGCAGCTATATCAGCTCAAGAAGCTTCAGGATGTCCTGCTGGAACTGAAGAAGGTTCTATTATGGGAACGATAGGTATTGGAGTTTCAATTTGGATTGGTATTGTATTTTTAGTATTGTCAGTTTTAGCTGGACAAGCACTATTGAGTCAACTACCACCTAGCTTCATGTCACTATTAACTCTAGTTATACCTGGTCTTTTTGGAGGAGTTTTTGCTCAGTTTGC
Source organism: uncultured Cetobacterium sp. (assembly GCF_947072685.1). GTDB lineage: Bacteria > Fusobacteriota > Fusobacteriia > Fusobacteriales > Fusobacteriaceae > Cetobacterium_A. Next base: position 1,703 of record NZ_CAMTIK010000041.1, read on the forward strand.
AATAAAATCACCTAAAGTTGCAGTTTTTGCATTAACAGTATCTTTTGCTATGACAAAAATAGTTAATTTTATACCAGGTAAGCCAGCATTTTTAATTACATTAGTATCAGTATTTTCAAGTATACTTTTTGCTAAAAAATTAATGGAAGGAAAAACTAAATAATGAATAGAGAAAGAGTTATCAATAACTTTATAGAGATGGTAAAAATATATTCTCCCTCACTAAACGAGAAGGAGTATAGTGAGTATCTAGTAAAATATTTAGAAAAGTTAGGTCTTGAGGTATATTTAGATTTAGGTTATAAAAATTATGGTGGAAATGCACCCACAATTTTTGCTAAATTGAAGGGAAATATATCTGGATTGGGAGTTACCTTGGCAGCTCATATGGACGTTGTAGAACCATGTAGCAATATAAATCCAATTATAGATGGGGATTTTATAAAAACAGATGAAACAACGACTTTAGGTGGAGATGATAAGGGCGGTATCGCAGCTATATTGGAAGTTTTAGAAAGTTTAATTGAAACAACTGAAAAATATGAAGATATATATGTTCTTTTAACTCCATGTGAAGAAAATGGAATGTTAGGGGCAAAAAATATAGATTGGAGTAAAGTTCCAAATCATATGGTTCCAGCAAAAGATGTAGTTGTAATTGATAACTCTGGAAGAGCAGGACTTATTGCTCATACAGCTCCAAGCAAATATGATTTTAAAATTACTTTTAAAGGGAAAAAAGCTCATGCGGGAATTGAACCTGAAAAGGGAATAAATGCGATCGCTCTTGCAGGAATATCAATTTCTAATATGAATATAGGAAGAATTGATAATCTTACAACTTCAAATTTAGGGACAATTCACTCGGAGTTTCCAAGTAATGTAGTGGCCGATCTTTGTGTTGTAACAGGAGAGGTTAGAGGGCATTCTTTAGATTCTATTTTAGAAACGTTAAATTCATATGAAAATGCTTGTAAAATTAGTATTGATAAGTTGGGTGGAGAATATTTTTTTGAAAAAACATGTATTTTTCCAACTTTAAAGCCTACAGATAATTTAGTTTTTGCGAAAGAATTTGCTAAAGTTTATGAAAGTATGGGAATTTCAACAGAGCTTCAAGTTATAGGTGGAGGATCAGATAGTAATATATTTGCTGAAAAAGGTTATAACTCTATAATTATTGGTGTGGGGATGGAAAGTGTTCATACTGTAAATGAAAAGCTTGATACTAGAGAGCTATTTAAAACAATTGACGTTTTAAAAAAATATATTATTAAGATATAGAAATTATAATTTAAAAGAACTCGAAGTCAATTTAATAGACTTTAGAGTTCTTTTTTAATGTTAAAACTTGTAGTGGAAAAGGAAAACAATAAAAAAATATGTGTATTGTCTGTAACAAAATTATTATTCCCATAAAATGACTGGCTAAAAATTTCACATCCTAGAAACAGATTTAGTTATAGATTCTAGAAATTATTTTAAATAATTATATTTTTACCTTCAGCAATTACAATTTTTGGAGATGTTACTGAAATGAATGGTTTTCTTTTCCAAACTACAATATCAGCAACCTTTCCAATTTCTAAAGAACCATAGTTATCATCAATTCCCATAATTTTAGCACTATTTATAGTCACAGATTCTAAGGCTTTCCATTCATCCATACCATTTTCTATGGCTAATCCTACGCATAGTGGAAGATATTCTAAAGGAATTACTGGCGCATCTGTTGTTATACAGATGTCTATTTTTTCACTTACTATGGCCACATTTTTAAAAGATTTACCTTTCAATTCTATTTTTCCTCTAGCTCCTAAAGACGGACCCAATATCAATGGGAATTTTTCTTCGAGAACATCATCAAGCACATCCAATATACATGTACAGTGGTCCAAAGTCATGTTCAGATCGAACTCCTTGGCTATTCTAATAGCACTCATTATATCATCACCTCTATGAACATGGGCTTTTAAAGGAATCTCTTTATTTATTACAGGCAACATAGCTTCAAGCTTTACATCAAATTTTCTATTAGAATCATTTTTATATTCAATAGTCTTTTGAAGGGTTTCTTTCAATAAAGCATATATTCCCATACGAGTTATTGGAGTTTTATTTTTTGAATTATAATTTTTTTTTGGATTTTCTCCAAAAGCAACTTTCATTGCTAATGGGAATTTTATAAGCATTTTATCGATACAAGATCCATATGTCTTAATACATGCATATTGTCCACCTATAACATTAGTTGATCCAGGACCACTTCCAACTGTCGTTATTCCAGCTCTTAATGCTTCTTTAAAGGTTATATCTTGGGGATTAATTCCATCAATAGCTCTCATATTTGGTGTGATAGGATCATTTTTTTCATTGTGGTCTATTCCTTCAAAACCTTGACTATCTCCTTTCATGCCTAGATGCGTGTGTGGATCAATTAATCCTGATGTAACAAATAGTCCTTCAGCGTCTATAATCTCTTTGCATTTTATATTTAATGGCTTATTAACAGGGACTATATTTTGAATTATTCCATTTTCATAGTAAATATTAGATAGTTTATATTCTTTCATTTTGTAATCCATTATTAGAGCATTTTTAAGTAATTTCATCTATTTATCCTCCCAGTATATTTATTTGTTACAATGCTAAGTTAAATCCGGGACCGATAGGTAATCCTAAGAAATACCACACAATCATTAAAGAAACCAAAGAAACTAAAATAACTATTGAATAAGGTAGTGTTAATGCAAAAATTGTTCCAAATCCAGCTTCACCATCACCTTTTGTATGTGGAATTTTTCCTTCAGCCTCATATTGTGCTAAAAGTCCCAAAATAACAGGGATTGATGAATGTAGTGGTGATATAATATTAGTTGAAGAGTCACCTATTCTAAAAGCTAATTGAGCATAGGCTGGTGAAATATTTAATAAGCTGAACATAGGAACTACCATTGGGGCTAATAAAATCCACTTTGTTGAACCGGATGTCATCATAGGATTAATCATTGTTGTTATTAATACAACTAATAATAATAGTGGTAAGGGACCAACATTTGCATCTTTTAGTATAAATGATCCTTTTACTGCAAAAATTTTGAAGATATTTGATTTATTCAATAAATATATAAATATTGAAGATGAAAGTAAAGTGACCATTAAAGGAACTGCTTGAGTCAGACCTGCTTGCAATAACTTTGGTATATCTCTAGTTGTTTTTATTTTTCCTACTCCAATACCATACGAAGTTCCGATAACAGTGAACATTACGAAAATTATAGGAACTATTGATGAAAGTAAAGGAGACTTAGGGAGAAATCCTCCTAAATCATTTCTAAAAAATGCATTTTCTGGATAACATAATAAGAAAAATATAATTAAAAAACCTAAAAAACCATAAAATGAAAATTTTAATCCCTTTTCTTCATTGGAAGTAAGTTTGTAACTTTTTAATAGTTCGGCATTATTTCCTAAATCAGTGTCACCTACAGTTTTTACAACAACTTTTTCTGTAAAAATAGTTAATGTTATTGTTAGAACAAACGTAGCAGCCAGCATGAAATAATAGTTACATAAGGGATTTATTGTTAGATTCACTCCTACTGCAGCAGCAGCTTGTTCTGTTATTCCTGCCAATAAGGCATCAGTTCCCGCTACGAACATATTCGCAGTGAATCCTCCACTACAAGCAGCAAAACCAGCGATTATTCCAATTTTTGGATTCCTTCCCAAAGCAGCAAATAAAACACCACCAATTGTAAAAGCAAATATTGTACCAGCATCAGACATAATATTTGCATTGACTGCAGTAAATATTAATGCCCCAGTGACAATACTTTTAGGTGCATTTAATAGATACTTTCTCATTAGAGCAGTAAAAAATCCAGTTTTTTCGACTAATCCTATTGCCATCATCATTAAAATAACTATTTTTAGTGAAGGAAAATTCACATATATATTTGGAATATCTTGAATTAATATCCTCATATTTTTAGTTGTTAATAAATTTTCGACTATAAGTGTAACATTTTTTCCAACTTCGCCAGCAATTTTAGAACTTTCAAAATATGTAACTCCAAAACCGAGTTTGTTTAAACTAAAAGAAATAAAAAGGGTAATTATTGAAAATATCCCAAATAGAATAAATGGGTGTGGAAGTTTATTTCCAGTTGTTTCTACTACTTTAATTGTTTTGCTTAATATACCAATATTGGCATTTGACATTTTATATCCCCCTCAAGTAAACTCAAACAGTATACATAAATGTATTTAAATTTACTGTTTTGTTTTGTTATAGATATAAGTATACTATATTAAAATTATATGTCAACATTTTACTTGGTAAAATAACTATATATATTTTATATATCTAGGATTAGGTTGCTAGAAGGATAAAAGTATGCCATTAGAATCATTGGTATTTCTAGAAATTTTTTGTAGTTTGATTTGAAAATATATAGTATAATTATTGATATACTACTGAAGTTATATACTTAATTCTGACGAGATATAAGTAAAAATTGAGCGTTAGTGAAAAAATGAATGAGGAGAATAAAAAGTGTTAAAAAAACTTAGTGTGTTACTGTTGGTTGGTTCGATTTTAAAAGTTGATTTAAGTGCTTGCACGGGAATATCTTTAAAATTAGATAATAAACAAATTATACAAGCAAGAACCATAGAGTGGTCTGAAAATTATTTAAATAGTGAGATTGTAATACTGCCTAGAAACAAAGAGTATGTTTCACATATGCCAAATGGAAAACTGGGATATAAATGGAAAGGAAAATATGGAGTTGTGGGAGCAAGTGTTCAAGATAGCTCTATAATTGGTGAAGGCTTAAATGAGAAAGGATTGAATGCGGGTGTTTTCTTTTTCCCGGGGTATGGTAAATTAGAGCCATTTACTGGAAAAAACTTAAATAAATCTATTAATGATATGGATTTAGTGAGATGGATTTTAACAAATTTTTCTACGGTAGATGAAGTTAAAAAAGAAATTTTTAAATTAAAAATTGTTCCAATAATAATCCAAAACGGAGTTCCTTCTCCTACAGGGCATTGGAGAGTTGGAGATAAAAACGGAAATAATATTGTTATTGAAATAATAAATAATGGAGAGATTAAAATTTATGACAATCCTGTTGGAGTTTTAACAAATTCTCCAAATTTCGATTGGCATTTAACTAATTTAAATAATTATGTAAATTTAAGGAAATCAAAAGATAAAGCTTTCAAATTGGGTGGTCAAAATATTTTTCCTCTGGGAGCAGGAACAGGATTTTTAGGATTACCTGGAGATGTAACTCCACCATCAAGATTTGTGAGAGCTGCTTTCTATGCAAATAATTTGCCGATTTTATTAAGTAACGAAGCTGGAATTGAGCAAGCTTTTCATATTTTAAACAATTTTGATATTCCTATTGGAATCTCTTATGAAAATAGGGAGAATATTCCAAGGGAGCTTCCAAGTGCTACTCAATGGACAACTGCTGTTAACTTGAATGAACAGAAATTTTACTACAAAACGATGTATAATCAAAATATAAGAATGATTGATTTGACAAAAATAGATTTTGAAAAAGTAAAAGAGCAAATATTACCGATGGATAAAGAAAAAGTTCAACCAGTAGAAGAGATTATTATTGATTAGATTTTGATAAGAATA
>NZ_CAMTIK010000042.1 GCF_947072685.1 uncultured Cetobacterium sp.
ATAAAAATAAACCAGAATCTGAAAAATAGATTCTGGTTTATTTTTAATTTTTATACATTTTTTTAAAAATTATAATTTATAGTAAATCCAACTTGTGGTTGAAACTTAAACTCTTTCCCTTTTCCTCCCCAAGTTTTATTTGAATATTTCCCACCTGCAAACAAAGACATATTTAGATCTTCATTAAAAGAGTAGTTCAATTCTAATTCTGGCAAAGCAAAAAGTGCCCACATCTCATTATAATCTCCTGAATTTGTTGCCACAGGTGTTGGCCATTCATAAGTATTTGATAACATCCAATAAGGAGGTACCCATCCCTTAGCATCCCTATCTGAAACAACAAACGGATCAAATCCTGTTGCAAAATTAAAACTTAAATTTAACTGTTTATTAAATTTATATACCTCTTTTGAATACTCTAACCAAGCATAAAACCCCAAATATGTTGCACTGTCATAAGTGGTTCCATCTGTGTTTGAAAGACGATAGTTCCCATCATAAAACTCTTTGGATAAAAAAAAGTCCAGTTGCAAATAAAAATCTTTTGGAAGTTTATATTGAGATAGAAGATTTAAAGATACGTGATTCATGTACCCCAAATCATTGTCTTTTTTATCCGTATACCACCCATGAATAAACATCGGCATCAGAGAAAACTTTATAACTTCTAAACTCTCGAATTTTGGAAAATAGTTTTTAAAATCAAAACCAACATTTACCCAAGACCAGATTTGATTCTGAGATGATTTAAAATAATCAAACTGTCTAGCTCCCCACTGAGTATTTAGTACAATTTTACTTTCACCTATTTGTTCCTCTTGGTAATTTATAGCTATTTTAGGAACATGAAAATCATTATTTATTTGATTTTCCTGCCCTTTATAGTCATAGAGATTTAGAAATCTTTCCCATTGTAATAACAAACTCCAATTTTTATTGAAATTATAATCTAACAGTGCAAAGGAGTGTGAAGATTTTGTGTCATACTTTCCAGAATCTCCAGAAAATGTTTGAATCACTGTCAAGCTACTCTTGGTGTAGTCTTTTTCATATTCTGTTTTTATAGACTTCCCAACTTTACCTTCAGCTGAAAAAGAAAGACTGTATGATATATTCAAAATTGCTATCAACAGTGACACTAATTTTATCTTTTTTTTCATATATTTTTCCCCTCCTAAGTTCGCATATTAATATATACAACTAATCTCTGCTTTTCCTTTGAAGGTTTATTTTTAATTTTTATTCATTTTTTTTATAAAATCAATACATTTTTTTGCCGTTTCAATATTTGAATTTTCTAATAAAACATCTACATTTAACTTATATTCTTTAATACACTCCATCAATGTTCCTATATCAAAAATTCCTTCTCCTATCGGTACAACTTTGAAGTCCCCATTTTCTATTTTAAAATCTTTCAAATGAATTATCTCTATTCTATCAGCAAACAATTTAAATGATTTTTCAATTATACTCTTTTGGTCCTGAAAGTTATTTAAATCTAAGAAATTAACAGGATCAAATATCACCTTTAAACTCTCAGAGGGTATTTTTTTTAAAACTAGCTCCATTTTTTCTGGAGTTGATATAATATCTTTTTTAACTCCTTCTATAGCTACTGAAGTCCCCGTTTTCTCAGCATAAATAACTAACTTTTCTAAAGTGTCTAAAAAAATAGTCCAAGCTTCTAAACTATCATTTAAAGGTGTGTATGTATAATCTGTGCTCAAATAGCCCGTCTCTGTTCCTACAACACATTTAGGAAAATTTTTAGAAAAATCTAAATGGTATTTAAATTTTTCAATCTCTTGATCCCGCTTATCTTTATCGGGATTCCCCATATTTATGTAGCATCCCAACACTGAAAGCTTAATATTTTCCCTTTCTAAATCGCACTTTAAATAACTGCTCAACTTCATATTCAAAGCCTCTTTTGAAACCTTAAAATCTGTAAACGATTTTCCTAGAGCTAGCTGTATACACTGACCATCTAAATCTTTAATTGTACTTAAAAGATTAGAAAACTCCTCCAAAGAATACTTCCCCATATCATGAGCCCTAATTCCTACTTTAATCATTTTTTTCTCTCCTTTATTTTCTATGTAAAACTTTAAGTTTTTTCCATTAAAACCCACTCCAATTTTTACTATTTTAGTTTATCCTCTAGCTTATTCTGCAATATATTCACTTTTCTCTATATTTAAACCCTCAAAAGTTTTCTATTTTCTCCACTATCTTTCATATCTAAAAAGTATTTCAGTGTTGTCATATTCAAAGTTTTACCAAATCATCTAGATCTTGCTATTAAAGTTTCTTTAGATCTTTTTTCTAATGCTTCAACTATGAGCTTTGTTTTATCAATATAATAATAATTATCATTTATTAACTCTTTAAAATCACTCACAACTATTGGTAATCTCTTCTTCATGATTCACCTCACCTTATATTTTTCTTATATTATACTTTAATATCTATATAATATCAACGGTTCTTCCCTTAGACTAAAAAAGATTGCAAATATTACTCTGCAATCTCTTCATATAATTTTAATTTTTTTCTGTTGTATCAACCCATATAGGAGAAGACCATGCCAAATTCCCATCTCTTTGAAACACCTTTACCATATAAAAATATCTTTCATTGAGTATTCCTTTCGTTTGAAAGTTTACATCTACTTTATATCCAATTTCTGGTGTTCCTCTATTAATTCTTATTTTATAAGCGTTATGCCAAAATGGATCTGTTCTATAATAATCATCAAATCCAAATCTTTCTTTAGATAATTTTTTAGCCTCATCCAAACCTACTATTAACTGAGTATCCTTTAATATAGACTCCACTGATATTTTATACTTTTTCTTATCAACCTCTAAAGTTATATTGGAATTTCTTAGAGCTTTTATTTCAAAAATGAACCCCTCTGTTAAAATAGGAGATGGCCCCATCCATTTCCCACTTTGAGATGTTTTATGGGTTACTAATTGAAACTCGCAACTATTTTTATCTACTAAATTTAAATATTGGTCAAAACTAGTCCAACATTTTTCTATAGATAAAATTTCGCCATCTGTTTTCAATTTTCCATGCCAATTTTTTTTAGTTATATCTGGATAAATTCTAGTGTCTGGTCCCCATCCAAATTCAACTCTAAATTTAAAAGTTACAACATCACACAATTCACTTCTTTCCCACTTTCCACCATGAATATATGTATCTTCTAAAATATTATTTCTATAGAGTTCTATTCTATTAATAGCATCTCCTGCATTGACACTAATCTTATGGTCATGAATTTTTCCACTAGATATTAAATCTCCCATAATCCCATTATTTACCCCATAATGCAGCTCTATTTTATTTCCACTTACTCCATATACATTTCTTTTTAACATTGCTTCCCATATAGATTTTTTGTCTGATTTTTCTGAAATAACTGCCATAAACCCATGCCCATACATAGCGGGCACACTGTGATTATCTCCTGAAGCTATAGCTCCAACCAAATATTCCCTTTCAAGACCATTAAAATATGTTGTCCCTCCAGTTCTTGGTCCCATGTGAATGTGTCTGCTCATATGAAGATCTGTATATCCATTTTCCGAGCTTCCATGAGATGAATAGATCTCTGCAAATGGAGAAAATATTTCACTATGAGTTTCCCAATTCTTTCCCCTATGTCCCAGCTCATAAGCTATGTGATGAGGTATTGCTATCGCTTCCTGTGGTTTTAAGCATTCTATTAGATCTGAGTATCTTCTTGGATTATGAATTGTTTCATCATTTTTTAAATAAAATACATTATGATCTCCATCCTCTCCACTTCCCTGCCACTCATATCCCATAAATACTGGAAAATTTGGAAGCTCCACCTCTTTTTTATTAAAAAATTCTCTAATTATCTCCCAGTGTTTCAATATATTATCCATAGGATAAATATCTTCAACACTCAATCCACTTTTATCTTTTCTCATATAATAAGGGTAATAAGCTATGGGCCAAAAATCTAAAATCTCTTTTGCATGATTATACCACTTTTCTAACTCTTCTATTTGATGGTAATGCAAATTTGAATGCATATCTGTCCAATAAATATTTTTTTTCATTGACTATTCTCCTTTTATTATTCTTTTTATCTCTTCTGATATTAACCCTGCTTTAGTTCCTACAATAACTTGAATATCATTTTTTCCAAGTCTAACCACTCCTGAAGCTCCTATTTTTTTAAAATCATTTTCATTTATTTTAGACGTATCCTCCAGCGAAACTCTTAATCTCGTAATACATGAATCGATTATTTTTATATTCTCTGATCCACCTAATGAATCTAGATACCTTCTAGAAATACCTACAATTCCATCATTTTTCAAAAGAGTCTCTTGTGTTTCTGTTGTTTCTTTATCCTCTTCTCTCCCTAAAGTTTTCAAATTAAATTTAATAATTATAAAATAAAAAATTGAAAAATAAAGTACAAAATAGACAATTCCTAGCGGTATAATCATTCCTGGTTTTGTTGCCAATCCCCAATTCAAAAGATAATCTGTAAGTCCCGACGAAAAACCAAACCCATGTCTAATTCCAAATAAATAAGTTATCATATAGGCAAATCCAGTCAATAGAGCATGAATCACATAAAGAATTGGTGCGGTAAACATAAATAAAAATTCTATTGGTTCTGTTATCCCTGTTAAAAACGAGGTTAAAGAAACTGATATTAACATTCCGGCTATAGATTTTCTTTTTTCAATCTTAGATGATTTGTATATAGCTAGTGCTGCGGCTGGTAGTCCAAACATCATAACTAAAAATCCTCCAGTCATATATATGCCTGCGCTTGGATCTCCTGCAAAAAATCTAACCTGATCACCTATTATTGTTTTTCCAGTTACAGGATCTAGATAACTTCCAAAACTAAATCTAACTATTGTGTTCAGTACATGATGCAATCCAAATGGAATTAGCATTCTTTGAAAAAAACCATATATTACAAGGCCTATTGAACCTGTATCTATCATCCACTGACCAAATTTATCTAAAATATTTTGAACTATAGGAAAAATATATCCTAAAAAGGCTGCTGAGATTAAACTATAAAAAGCTGTAATTATCGGAACAAATCTTTTTCCTCCAAAAAAACCAAGCCATTCTGGCAACACTGTATCCTTATATTTATTGTACATTCTAGCTCCTAATACTCCAGCCCATATTCCTGCAAGTATCCCCATCTTTATCTTGCTATTTATCGTTGTTGCACCTGTATTAATAATTAAATAACTAATCGCTCCTGACAAAGCTGCTGTTCCATTATTATCTTTAGCTAAACCCAATGCAATTCCAATAGCAAATATTAATGCTAAATTCGAAAAAATTGCATTTCCTGATGCATTGATAAAAGAAATATCTAGCAAGTCTTTTGCTCCAAATCTTAATAATAATGCAGCTACTGGCAATACTGCTACTGGTAGCATCATTGCTTTTCCTAATTGTTGAAGATTCCCTAAAATTTTATCTTTCATTTTAAATCACTCTCCCTGTTTTGATTTAATCTGATTATACTTTATAATTCCAACTTTGTAAATACTTTCATAAAATATTTACGCAAAGAAAATACTTTCATTTTTTTCTTGACAATTCCTATTTTTTTTAGTTTAATTTTAATATAATTTTAATTTTAAGGAGAATTTTTATGAAAAATATAAATAAAATAATTTTAAAAATAGAAGAAAATCATAATAAATTTACAAAATCAGAAATCAAAGTCATGAATTTCATATTACAAAACTCTAAATATATTTTAGAGCATTCAATCGGAGATATTTCATCTAAAATTGGTATTTCTGATGCCACACTATCAAGATTTGCCATAAAAATTGGATTTAAAGGTTTCAATGAACTAAGATTCATTTTAGACCAAGAAAGTAAAAGAGTAAATATTGAAACAAATCATAACAATAGCTCTATATTAGACAGATTAGTTAATGATTATAAAAAAAATTTAGATCAAAATGTTGAATTAATAAAAAATGAAGAAATTTCTTTTTTAATAAATTCTATAAAAACCTCTTCTAGAATTAAAGTATATGGTATTGGATCTTCTGGATATTTTGCTAAAGAGATGGGATTTCGTTTATCAAAATTAGGATTTGATAGTAAAGCTATTACAGAAACTCATGAGATGAAAATAGATGCAAATTTTTGTAACGAAAAGGATTTGATTATCGGAGTTAGCTTGTCTGGTTTGACTAATGATGTTATAGAATCCATGAATATTGGCAAAAATAAAGGTGCTAGAACTATAGCCTTTACAAATTATCCTAATTCAAAAATTGGGGAATTTTCTGATAAAATTATAAAGATAATCTCAAAAAACACTTTAGAAATGGGGCACTTCATCTCCCCACAAATTACATTAATTTTTATTTTAGATTATATCATTTCAAGAATTATTCTAGAAAATCCAGATAAATACTTTGAAATGGGCTTTAATACAATACATAGTATTTTTAAGCAAAATGATTTAAAATAAATTTATAAACAATTATATGTCTTCTTTCCATAAAAAAATCTCCAAGTTAGATAATTTAATATTATTCCAACTTGAAGGTTTACATAAGCTACTATGATTTTTATTTTTATTATAGAATCCTTCGATATAATCGAAAATCTTTAACTGAGTTTCCTTTTTATCTTTGATTCTTTCTGGACATATGAGTTCTTTATTTAAACTTGAGCGGAAAGATTCCATAGACACAATATTCCACACATAGACTGTGGAGTATTGTATCTTATGTAAAAGAGCGTCTAGAAGCTGCTCGCTTCAAGGTTCTCTTCTACTAATTTATCTTTTATTAAGTTATGCTCAATAGAGTCCTCTCTTGACTTAGACTTTTTACTATATATTCTTACCACAAAGAAAAATATAACGATCCAACATATCATCAGTTTCTTTTGATAATGGTCTTAATTTATCTAATTTTAATATTTTTGATTTATCTCTAAATAGTAGACCTTGAAACCTTAAATTCCTTTGCTAATTCAGTTTTAAAAGA
>NZ_CAMTIK010000043.1 GCF_947072685.1 uncultured Cetobacterium sp.
TATTCAATCTCCAGATAATATCCATTTTCTAAAGCTAATAAATCCCCTCTTTCAGATTGATTGTATAACTCTTCTGGTAAAATATCTCGGTCACTTTTATTATATATCAAATCTCTATCGCATTCAAATAAATTTGCAAAACTACTATTTACATATTTGTATTTCAATTTTTTGTCTTTAAAAAACATCAAATCTTGTGAGCGCTCCAAAATTTCAGACAAATAATTCATTTTTTCCATCTCTTTTGGAGTATCTATCAATTCGAACGATAACTTTTTTCCCCTTAAAAATATTCTACAATTTAATATAATCTCTTCATGTTTTTTTTTATTCATTAAAATATTCTCCGCCCCCTTTAAATATAAAAATAAAAAAAACAGGTACAAAATAAATTGTACCTGGCTGTCATTTTAAAGACCCTATAGTTTTGCGTCATATGGTTTCCCGTATTTTGCCTTTATATTAGATTTTCTACCCCTAATATAACATAAATACAACCAAAATAACATATTTTATTTTTTAAAAACATTTTGAATTTTATTAGTATAATAGTTGGTCATCTCTTTTTTAGGAACAGCTAAATATTTTTTCAAATCCATCTCTTTCGGATTATTTTTCATATATTCTAAAAGGGTACTCGTGAAAACCAGTCTTCCATCTGTATCCACATTTATCTTTGTCACTATTGACTTTGAAGCTTCTTGAAGTTCTGAATCCGGTATTCCAATAGCATCTTTAATCTCACCACCAAACTCTCTAAATTTATTTATATATTCAGGTGGTACTGATGAGGAACCATGTAAAACTATTGGAAAATTACCCAGTTTTTCCTTTATTTTTTCAAGTATATCAAGTCTTAATTTAGGATCAGTTCCCGGTTTAAATTTATGTGCTCCGTGGGCTGTTCCAATAGCAATAGCTAAAGAATCCACTCCAGTTTTTTCCACAAACTCTACAACCTCACCTGGATTTGTGAACTTTTCATCCTCAGATGAGATTTCGTCTTCAACTCCTGATAAAACTCCCAACTCCCCCTCCACACTAGCACCATAAACTTTTGCTAACTCCACAATTTCTTTAGTTTTCTCTACATTTTTTGAAAACTCCTCATGAGAAGCATCTATCATAACAGATGAAAAGCCATAATCTAAACAGTCCTTAATCTCTTTAAAATCCTTTCCATGATCCAGATTAAGTGCTATAGATATCTCACTTCCACTCTCTCTCATATCCAAAATTGCACCTTTAACCATAAGTGCTAAAGTTTCTTTTCCAATATATTTTCTAGCTGAATCTGAAATTTGTAAAATAACATCCGAATCAGCTGTACTACAAGCTTCAAGTATTGCTTTTAGCTGCTCTAGATTAGCAAAATTAAAAGCTGGTACTGAATGTCCATTCTCATTGGCTCTTTTGAACATCTCTCTTGTATTTTCTAATCCTAAATCTTGAAATCTATACTTTGCCATTTTTCCATCCTTTTATATATGTTTTCTAATTCCGGTATAGATTCTCTTCCGCCTATCTTTTCTACTGAAAGCGAAGCACAAGCTGAAGAGAATTTTATAGTTTTTATAAAATCAAACTCATTGCTTAAAGCATAGACAAAAGCACCATGAAATATATCCCCTGCTCCTGTTGTATCAACAGCCTTTGTTTGAAAAGCTGGATGGTTATATAGTTCCCCATTTCTTCTATATATGCACCCTTTTTCTCCTAAAGTTATTATGACATTTTTGCCATTTAACACCTCCATCTGAGAAAATACCTCTTCGTAGTTTTCATTGTTCAATTTTTCTACTTTTGTATAATCTCTGGCAAAATCCTCTGAACATATAAGATAATCAACCTCACTTGCCAGTTCCACAGTTTCCTCTTTATAACTTCCCGCATCCAAAACCGTGATAGATTCTGGAAACTCTTTCAATGCTAATCTTGCCAGCTCTATCTCGTGCCCGTCAAACAAAATAAATTTTGGTTTTTTTAGATATTTAATCTGATAATTTTCAGGGACTATATTTTTCACCCTATGATTCAATATAGTTCGGCTGCCATTTGAAGTATTTGTTATAATCATACTACAAGGAGTTTTATACACCTCTTGGATAAGAGTATTTTCTAAATCTACACCTACAGATTCAAGTTCCTGAACTATACTTTTTCCATATGGATCAGTTCCTAAAGTTGTTATGTAAGAAACATCTTCTTTATATTTTCCAAGTAGATAGGAAGCGTTCCCAGTGGGACCACCTCCCATCATCTTTGTTTCATCTACTTTATATTTTCTATTTTCTATTGGATATTCTTTCATAAGATAAGTAATATCACAAGCGGAATGTCCCACACACAATATTTTTTTCATTTTAATACTCATCCTTTGCATTTATTACTTTTACATCCTTTTGAGTGAACGATACAAGAGCCATAAACACAATCAAAACCAATATTATTGCCAAAATTCCTGGTGCTTTATATACCTCTCCTACTTTCCCAACTATAATTCCTAAAACTCCAAAATCTATATCTCCAAAAGTTGTATTCTGAAATCCTATTCCACCAAGTACTGGAAGTAATAGTGCCGGTAAAAACGATAAGAACAATCCATTAACAAAGGCTCCTACAATAGCTCCTCTTTTCCCGCCTGTCGCATTTCCATATATTCCAGCGGTAGCTCCACAGAAAAAATGTGGCACAAGTCCTGGTATAATCAGTACAGCACCCATAGCTCCCAGAATAAACATACCTATAACACCACCTATAAAAGATGCAAGAAACCCTATTATTACTGCATTAGGTGCATATGTAAAAAATACTGCACAATCAACTGCTGGAATTGAGTTAGGTATAACCTTTTGTGAAATCCCTTGAAAAGCTGGTATAAGCTCAGAAAGTATCATTCTCACTCCATTATAAACAATTGTAACTCCAACAGCAAAACTAAGAGCTGATGTTATTGCAAATACTATATAATTTTTCCCACCTGAAAGCTCTCCTACATACTCTGGCCCAGCTGCTACAGCCGCT
This sequence comes from uncultured Cetobacterium sp., assembly GCF_947072685.1. GTDB lineage: Bacteria > Fusobacteriota > Fusobacteriia > Fusobacteriales > Fusobacteriaceae > Cetobacterium_A. The sequence continues at coordinate 3,025 of NZ_CAMTIK010000043.1, forward strand.
ATTATATAGAACACCAACATAGTTATTCCAGTAGAAATTGTTGTATCTCTTAAAAAGTTAAGTTTTTCAGGAATTTTTATATTTTCTGTACTATCCTCTGGATCTCCAATTTTTGATCCTATGTATGCGGATATATAATATCCGATTGACCCAAAGTGTCCCATAGCTATTCCATCGTCATCAGTAACTAGATCCGTATATTTTTGTCCAATAGCCGGGGATATCGCTGACCACATACCTAAAAGAAGTCCCCCAACAATTACAAGTGTCCATCCTTCAAACCCTATTGTTGCAAGTACCGCTGAAAACATACAAGCAAGAAAGAAGCTGTGATGTCCTGTCAAAAATATGTATTTAAACTTTGTAAATCTTGCAATTAAAATATTTATTATAAGACCTGCCACTAAAATAAACATAGTCTCTTTTCCAAGAATTTTTTGAGCTATTGATACTATAGCCTCATTATTAGGAACAACCCCTGTTATATTGAACCCTTTTTCTATCATTTTCCCTAAATAATCCAAGTTTTTAACTATAAAATCGGCTCCAGCTCCAAGCATTATGAATCCCAGTATCGGCTTTAAAGTTCCAACTATCAATTTATTTATTGGTTTTTTCAAAGCTACAAGTCCAACTAAAGACATTAGTCCTAACAAAAATGCTGGATTTGTCAAAATATCATTTCCTATTATCTGTAATAATCCCATTATCATTTTTTATCCTCCTGTAACCTTATTTCTACTTTATCAAACTTTTAATCGCTTCCAAAACATCCTCTTTTATTTTTTTCTTATTTGTGTAACTTCTAATTGGAGCTGTTTTTATTGTTGTTATTTGATCTGCTAACTCCTTGATAGTCACAATTAAATCGACATCCTTTCCTGTAACAGAGTTAAAATCACAAGAGTTTACACTGGCTTTTATTCCTTCCTCTTCACAGATCTCCTCTATCTTCATAGCACACATTAAACTACTTCCAATTCCGTTCCCACACACTGTCAATATCTTTACCATCTTCAATCTCCCCTTTTTATAAAAAATTTAATATTTCAACTTCGTTTGATGAGTTCGATAATTTTCCAATCATCTCATCATCATCTATCAAATTTGATAGCTTTCTTAAAATGTTTATATGAGATGAGTTATCTTTAGAGGCCAGCATAAAGATTAATTTTACCCTCTCCTCCTCTCCTGAAAAAACAACTCCTTCTTTTATTACCAGAAGAGAAACTGCTGTTTCTAGTGCTCCATCCTCAGGTCTTGCATGTGGCATTGCCACCCCATCTGTTAAAATGATATAGTTCCCCAATTTTTCGATGTTTTTAATTGCTGCCTCAATATACTTTTTTTCAATTTTATTTTTAAATAAAAGTATATTGCCCGCTCTTTCCACTCCATCTCTCCAGCTGTTAACTCTGTCAACTACACAGATATTTCCTTCTAAAATTTCTTTCATACATAACCAACCTTTTTGATGTTTTTTAATATAACTAAATTATATTCGAAACACTCTACAATTAAAAGAGGCTAGTTTTTTCAATTTTATCCATAAAAAAAAGTTTCCTAATTAGGAAACTCTCTCTTTAACAACTTTATAAATTCATCACTTTTTTTTAGTTTTTTCACATTTTCTATAAATCCGTCTCTATTTGACATGTCAACTAGTTTCATAAATGTATCTAGATGTTCTTTGTTATCCTTTGATGAAAAGAGAATAAACATAGAAACTTCCTCCCCACTTGGAAGTTCAATTGAATTCTCTAAGGTTAAGACAGCAAATGCAGTTTCGTTCACATCCCCTTTTGTCCTTGCATGTGGAAATACAACTTGTGGTCCTAGTACCATATATCCTCCAAACTCTTCAATTGTTTTTATAGAATTTTTTATATAGCTCTCCTCTATCGATCCAGATTTTATAAGTAAATCTCCCGTTTTTTTAACGGCTTCTTTCCAATCTTTTACTCTCTCATTAATCAGTACTCTATCCGATCTTAAGTAGTCAAAAATTGTATTTTTTTTATGAAAAATATCGTCTATCAAAAACTCTTCTAAAAGAACTTTCAACTCTTTTTTTAGACTTTTTTCATCCACTTCTTTACAATTTTGCCTTATCACCTCAACTAAGCTCTTCATCGATACCTTTTTATTGTTTCTTAAAACTCCATGACTTTCAATTTTTACTTTGTCATTTTCATTTAAAATAGCATTCAGTTTGATTACAGGTTTAGGAACTGTATCTTTTTCAATATCCATTGTTGTTATCACTAAGTCTATACTCTCTTTAGATATAACTTTTTCTAACATATATTTTGGAATTATATCCACTATATCAACATCATAATACTGTTTTATCTGTTGCGCTAACAGTTTTGAAGTTCCATACCCTGAGCCACACACCAACAAAACTCTTTGTTTTTTACTTCTAACAGTATTTCTATCCATAGCGGCTTTAAAATGTATCACCAAAAATGAAATCTCATCCTCTGTAAACTTTACTCCCATGGACTTTTCAAGTTTTTTAATAACACACTGAACTATCTCAAAGAGATGTGGATAACTTTCCAACACCTCTTTATATATTGAGTTTTCAAGCTCTATATGATTTTTTATTCTATATATTGTTGGTTTTATATGATTTAACAATCCTTCTAAAAGTACCTTGTCTTGAGATATATCCTCCTCTATCTTTTCATTGAATTCCTGGATCATATCCTTAACCACAACCTCAATCTCAACCCAGTTGTCGTAATATGAATAATTTAAATTATATGTATTACTTCCTAAAAAATAATCTGTTAGTTTTAGATATTCAAATTTTGAAAACTCTATCTCATACCACTCCTCGAGTATTGGAGAGCCTTTTTGTATACACCTATACTCTTTTGTTTCAGACAAAAATTTTTCGTTTTTTATGCTTTCAATCGTATATCCTTTTTTATTCATATATAAACTTATCTTTAAATAATTCAAAATAATATCATGTGCCTCATCTGATATTATTATCTCCATAAGCTTTTGACAATAGTTTATAAATCTTTTTATCCCAATCGCATCAATTTTACTCAAGATAAGTTCTTTAACTTTATTTTTAAGATATACTGAACTCCCACGAGATATCGTATTTAAAATTTTTAAAAGTGCCCCTCTAATCTCTTCTTCTTTCCCTTTAAGCTCGAGTCCTTTTCTATACTGAATTTCTAAAGTTAGATTATAACGTTCTAAAAAAAGTTTGACCTCTTTCAAATGACCTTTAACTGTTGTTTTACTTATATCTAGCTCCTCTGAAATCTCTCTTTGATTTATCTCTCTATCCAAAAGTGTTTTCAATATCAAATAGTTCTCTCTCTCCTCTGATGAGATGTTGTATAATTCCTCAGCCTCTAAAATATTTCTGATGCCACCTAAGTTTCCAATTTTCAAATTTCCCTTTGCACTTTCTATCTCTTGATAGCCATTTTCTACCAGACATTCATTTAATTTTTCAACCTCATACCTGATACTTCTTTGTGACACATTGAACTCTTCTGCGAGATCTTTTATACTTATTGTCTTTCCATTTTTTTTAGTTGATTCAAATATTTCAAGCAACTTTAAAGACCACATTTTTATTTCCCCCATTCCTGTTTCTTTACATTGAAATTATATCACATGTAACAACCGTGAACAAAAAAAGTTGTGGATTTTATTCCACAACTTCATTTTATAGAGGAGAATTTCTTCACTCTTATCTAACTAACCATCCACCGTCGATAGCTAGAATATGACCATTTACATAATCG
>NZ_CAMTIK010000044.1 GCF_947072685.1 uncultured Cetobacterium sp.
TTTCAAATTCATTTTTAGTGAATAGAGATTGAAATTTTTCTTGAAGTTTTGGAAGAAAACCATCTATAAATTTAATGGCCTTATCTCCATCTTTTGTAAGATATAGACCTTTTCTTCTACTATCTAACTGTTTTTTTTCAATTAAACCTTTCTCTTCCAATTTAGTTATATATTTTATAACTAAAGATTTGTCGATACTTCTTTTTTTAGCAATGGCATATTGGGTGACACCGGGATTTTCATAGATGGTTCTAAGGTACATAGTTTCCATCTTAGTGATTCCTAAGTCTGTCAACAAACTCTCAAATAAAAAATCAATCTCTTTATTGATTGTGGATATTAAAATAATTGGCCCCTCTTTAATATTCATAAAATTCAACTCCTTTGAATTGTAATGAAACCTTTGGTAATTGGTTTAATTATACTTTTATTTTCAAAAAAATCAAAATATATTTCAAAATTATAATTCGATGGGGTCAGTATTTTTAAGCTTGGTTGGTGGGTGAAGAATTCACGGGTGAACGCTCCAGCTTTTTATTTTAAAATAAATAGATTATCATATGTGTATAAAGAAAAGATTTGAAAAGGAGAGTGAAGGTTTATGAAAAAAATAAAAACATTGTTGGTTGTATCAAGTCTATTATTAGGTGGAATAGCTTATGCAGAGAGTGAAGTTTCATTCGATTATGAGGCAAATTTAGTGAGAAGAGAGGCTTTAGAAAAAGAAGCTATTGAGAACTATTCAAAGCAAAGTGGAATGTCAATTCAAGAGGCAACAAAGGAGTATTACAATAGATTGAATCAAAAATTCCATAAAAATGACGAGATTAGAAAAGAGATGGAGAAAAGTAATAATAGCAACTAAAAAAAGGGAGAGCCTACACGGTTCTCCCTTTTTTGAATGTGTGGTTATTTGAGTAGATTTATCTTTTAAAATTATTTTGAATTATGTTATAATAAAAATGTAAAAAAATAAAAAAACATTGAGGGGAACTCGTGATAAGAAAAATAAATCGGATTATACAGGACTTTTTAAGACCAAAAAGATTAATGTTGGGAAGATACTTTTGGGATAGAAAAGATAAAAAAAATGAAGAGTTAATAGGAGAGAATAGAGTCAAAATGAAAAATGTGAAATCTATTCTTTTTTTACGTTATGATGGAAAAATAGGGGATATGGTTATAAATACCCTTATGTTCAGAGAGATAAAAAAAAGATATAAAGATATAAAAATAGGTGTTGTAGCAAGAGGAGCAGCTTCAGATATCATAAAATTCAATCCCTATGTGGATAGAATATATAACTATGAAAAAGGAGATGAAGCTAGGCTTGCAAAGAAGATAGAATCTGAAGGGTACGATATTTTGATCGATTTCTCAGAGATGCTTCGTGTCAATCAGATGAAATTTATAAATCTTTGTAAAGCTAAGATAAATATAGGACTGGATAAAAAAGGGTGGAAACTCTTTGATTTGAGCTATGAGAAAGATTATACCAAGCATATAACCGATATGTATGCTAGAGTTTTAAAGCTTTTAGGGATAGATAGTCCAGATTTGAGTTATGATGTGTTTACAGATGCTGAATCTGTGGATAGAATCGATAGAAAGTTAAGAGAGATTGGAAATCCCAAAGATATTATCCTAGTTAATCCCTATGCAGCAAGTAAACACAGAAGTTTTAACCGAGAGAAAATTTTAGCAATCGGGAAAAAAGTTTTGAAAAATCCAGAGAACACTCTTGTATTTATAGGTGAGGAGAGTAAAAGTGAGGAGATCTATAAAATTGCAGAGGAGCTCGGAGAAAGAGCGAAATATCCTATGCTTCATGGAATTTTAGATGTTGCTGAACTTGTGGGAAGAGCAAGATACGTTATAACTCCAGATACCTCTATTGTGCATATCGGGGTAGCAAAGGGAGTTCATATGACAGCTGTCTATAGATTGGATACAGGAGATAATAACTCCGTTGTTTGGGGGCCAAACTCAAAACTTGTAAAGCAAGTTTTTTCAAAAGATATTCCTAAATTGGGAGAGGAAGCGGACATAAATATGTTTGATGTAGAAGAGATTGCAGGAGAGGGATTGTTATGAAAAAAAAGATAGCAATATATAACGGGCAACTGTATATGGGTGGAATAGAGAGAGTTCTTATAAATTATTTGGAGAAGTTATCTCTGGAACCAGAACTGGATATAACCCTTATAATTAAAGAAAATATACCTGAAAAAAATGTATTTGTAGGAGAGGTTCCTAAAAATATAAAAATAGAATATATAAAAAGCGAGAAACTTTGTAGAAAAACAGATAGCTATAGACAAAATAGAGCTAATATTTTTTCCAGACTGATGTATCAATGGTCACTTTACTATGAAAGAGTTGTTACAAAAAAATGGGTGAAAGAGTATTTTGAAAAAAATAGTTTTGATGTGATAGTGGATTTTGATTCCAGTCTTTGGAAGTATTTAAAGGGGATTAAAACTCGGTCAGTAGGATGGGTTCATTTTTCTTTGAGTGGTAAAAAGGGGAAAAAATATGAGCAGTATAGACAAAAGTTTGAAATATATAGGGATATAGTTTTAATTTGTGAGGATATGAAAAAAGAGTTGGAAGAGATGTATCCACAGTTTCAAGATAAAGGTGTTAGAATATATAATCCTATGGATTTTGATACAATATTAAAAAAATCTGAAGATACAAATAACCTTTCAAAAGAGGAGCTAAATCTATTAAAAGAGGATTATTTTATAGGTGTATCAAGACTTGTAGGTGGAAAAAATCGTGTTGGAATGATTGAAATATATGCTGAGCTTAAAAAAAGAGGTAGAAAAGAGAAGTTGTATATATTAGGTGATGGTCCAGATAGAGGAAATATTGAAAGAAAGATAAAGGAATTGAATCTGGAAGAAGATGTTTTACTTTTAGGACAGAAAAAAAATCCATTCCCTTGGATGAAAAATGCAAAGTTATTTTTGCATACATCTATGGGTGAGGGATTGCCCACAGTATTTATTGAGTCTATGCTATGTGATACGATAGTTGTAGCTTATGATTGTCCAACTGGACCAAGAGAAATTTTAGACGATGGAAAAGCTGGAGGGCTTATAACTTTAAATGATAAAAAAGCTTTTGAAGATAAAGTTATGGAGATACTTGAGGATGAAGAACTTCAAAAGAGTATAAAAAAAGAGATGTATAAAAAAATGGACGAATTCACATATGAATATGTGAGAAAAGATTTGTTAAAAATCTTAAAATAAGGAAAGAGAGTTAAGATGATAAAAGCTGAAAAGTTTAAGGATTATAAACTTTATTATAAAACTGATGAGGGGAAAAAATTAGGGGAGAAAGTTTTATCTAAGAATTATATAGTTTTATCCGAGTATAAAAATACGGAAAGAAATTATGTGGCTAAGATAGATATAGATGGAAAAATGTTTGTTTTGAAGTCTCCAAAATCAGAAACTGTTATTCCACAGAGAAGGGTTCAAACTATATTCAAAAAAGGTGAGGGACTTACAAGTTTTATGAATATAGATAGAGCTATTGAAAAAGATAGATTGGATTTTTTTATAGAACCTATTGCTGTTATGGTGAGGCGTGGACTATTTTTAGAAGAGAGTTTTATTTTAATGGAGTATGTGGCAGGAGATATAATAAGAACAACTGAGGATATAGACGAGATTATGGAGATGGTAAAAAAAATTCATAGTGTGGGGATATATCACGGGGATTTAAATACATCTAACTTTATTAAGACTCATGAAGGGATAAAAATAATTGACTCTCAGGCTAAAAGAGAGTACATGTGGCACTTTAAAAGAGCTTACGATATACTCACTCTGAAAAACGATCTTTTGGTTTTAGGGTATGGTTATGATGTGGAGAAAAAATATAGAGTAAAAAGAGATTTAGGTTATATATTGGCATATTTTATTAAAAACTTTAAAAAATTACCAGTGGTTGAACAGATAAGAAAATTCAAAGTATACCTAAGAAACAAAGGCTTTAAAGTCTAGTGGGAGGAGTTATGAAAAATCTAGTGATTAGAAGTGGAAGCCTTCGTATGGGTGGACTAGAGAGAGTTTTAATAGAGATGCTCCAAAATTTAGATTTAAAAAAATATAAAATATCCCTGATAATTGAAGATAATTCGGGAGAGGACAATATATTTTTAAATCAAGTTCCTAAGGAGATAAATATATATTTTTTAAAATCTGAGGAGTTGATAGCCAAGACTCATTACCACAGAGAGCGTAAAAAAAATCTATTCAATAAATTTATGTATAATTATCTAATGAGTAAAGAACATTCAATAGTTGTAAAAAGAACCCAAGAGGTCTTAAAAGAGATAGAGAAAAAAAATGGTGAGATTGATCTGTTTATAGACTATGATTGGGGAGCTAGAAGATATGTGGACAAACTACTTTTAAAAAAGAGCATAGTTTGGATTCATAACTCAGTTCCAAAAATGTTAAAAAAGCCTTCAAAAATAAAAAGGTTTGGAAAAAATTTGGATAAGTATGATGTTGTAGTTGCAATTTGTGATGAGATGAAAAAAGAGCTAGAGTCAACATATCCATATTTAAAAAATAAAATTAAAAGGATATACAATCCATTTAATTTTAATAGAATTGAAAGATTGGGAGAGGATAGTTCTGAACTCAGTCAAAAAGATTTAGACCTTTTAAAAGATAAGTATATCTTGGCTGTATCAAGATTGGATACAACTCAAAAGGATTACAAAACTTTACTTGAGGCTTTTAAGCTTTTAAAAGAGGATAAAATGATGGAAAAGTTATATATTGTAGGGGATGGACCATCTAAAAAAGAGATTCAAAATATGATAGATGATATGGAACTGCAAAATGAGGTTTTATTATTGGGTCAAAGATCCAATCCATATATTTGGATGAAAAATTCTCAACTTTTTGTTCATAGCTCAAAATATGAAGGGTTTGGACTAGTTTTAGTGGAAGCTATGAGTTTAGGAAAAGCAATAGTTGCTTCTGATTGTGAAGTTGGTCCTAAAGAGATACTTGGAGAGGGAAAATATGGAAAGGTATTTCCAGTGGGGGATTCATTGACTCTATATAAAGAGTTAAAATTGCTGTTAGAAAACACCTTTTTAAAAGATGAATTTGAAAAAAAATCACAGATAAGAGCTAAAAATTTTGATGCTAAAGTTGTAATAAAAGAGTATGAAAATCTTATAGATGCTTGATGGAGGAAGATGTGGCAAACTATTTTAAAAAGTCATACATAATGGAGGGAATAAATCTTTACCTAATAAGATTTATACTGAGCTTTTTTAGGAGTAGATTTATACCGAAAGGAAAAGTTTTAATAAAATCTTGCGATGGAATAGGGGATATTCTTGTAAGAACTAAACTTGTAGAAAAAATAATCCAAAAATATGGAGAGGAAAACATATATTTTTTAATGCAAAAAGGATATGTTGGGATAGGAGATATCTTAGGTTACAAAAGTATCGGGTTTTCAAGAGAGGATAGAAAGAGTTTTTTTAAAAGATTAAAAAAGATGTATGAGCTCAATACAATGGGGTTTTCAACATATATAAACCTTGAATTTACAAATGATATAACATCTGGAAATCTGTTTATACCTGAAAGAATTGGACGAATTGATACAAATTGGAAAGTTTCTAGGAATAATAAATATTATACAAAAAGTTATTTTTTAGAAGATGGTTATGTTTTAGATCAAGTGAGAAAAATGGCGGAGTATATATTGGGGGAAAAGATATCAAAAGAGGAGATATTGCCAGATTTGAGAGATAGATTTAGTGTTACAAAAGAGGATATAGTTGTAGCAGTTGGCTCAACAGAAAAAACGAGAGTATGCTCTCCAGTAATCATGGATGAATATTTGAGAATAATTTTAAATAAATATCCAGATAAAAAAATAAAGCTAGTTGGAAATGGAGCAAGGCAGAACGCATATGCTGAAAAATTAAAGAGTATGTTATCTGATGATAGAGTTGAGAATTTAGTTGATAGAACAACATTGAAAGAGGTATTTGAAATTGTTAGCACAAGTTATCTTTTTATAGGATTTGAGTCAGGACTATATAATCTATGTTTTTCTTTAAGAAAAAATGGGATTATACTTTTTAAAGAGGAGTCGGGAGCATTTCTTCATAAAGAACACTGGTTAAATTTGATTTATCCAAAAGAGATAAGACAAGATATAGTAGATCCTGAATATCCGGGACTAGGAATAAACAGTATTTCGATACAAGATTTTAAAAATGCTTTAGATTTTAAGGGGTAGAGAGTATGAAAAAACAGAGGGTTTTATTTTTATCCTATGATTTCATGGGGTATGAAAAAGAGGTAATAAATCTATTGGAAGATGTTATGGGATTTGAAG
>NZ_CAMTIK010000045.1 GCF_947072685.1 uncultured Cetobacterium sp.
TGCTCTAACTTACTCATCTTAGACCTCCTCTGTGATATATTCGCTGTAACCTTCATAGTAGTAACTAACATCTATACCTTTCATGAATAGATTACGGTCATTGATTTCAGTCGTAAGAGCTTGTTTAAAAAGGTATTTAATCTCAATATCCTTAATAACACTTCTCTCCATAGCTGATAGATATTCATCTTTATCAACAAGATTCCAATCAATTACTTGCTTAATATTTTCTTTTAATATTAAATCAAGCCATATACGAGTTGCTCTTCCATTCCCTTCACGGAAAGGATGAGCAATATTCATCTCAACATATTTCTCAATAATCTGATCAAATGTTGTTTGTGGCATAGTATCTATATATTTTAATGAGTGCTCAAGATACATTAGTGGTGCAAAACGAAAGTTGTTTTTAGCTATATTAACCTTTCTTATTTTCCCAGCAAAATCATAAATATCTTCAAATAGATATTTGTGAATGTATTGAAGTCCTTCAAAAGTTCCTATTTGAACTTTATTAATATCTCCAGAGTCAAAGAGCTGCTTAGCTTTTTGTTTGCTAATTTTCTCTTCCACTTTTGAAAGCTCTATCTGGCTAGTAATATTAAGTTTGTTTTCTAAAATCATATTTTATTCCACCTCAATCTCTGAAACTATCTTATCTATTTCAATACGAAGTCTATCTATATTGCTTACCGTTGCTTTTATTTTAGCGTTTAGTTCCTTTATATCTATAATCTCTCTTGTATCTTTTTGCTCTACATAAGTATTAACAGAAAGATTGTAATCCTCTTCAGCTATTTTAGAGTTATCAACAGACTTTGAAACATGGTCAATATCCTCTTTAGTATCAAATATTCTTAAAATTTCTTCGATATGCTCCTCTGTTAAGATATTATTATTTGTTTCTTTCTTGAAGAAGTCCACTCCACTTGCATCAATAAACTGAGTTTTAGAATCAGCTTTATGTTTTGAAAGAATTAGTATATTAACAGCTATTGAAGTTCCAAAGAAAAGATTAGGTGCTAACGATATAACAGTTTCAACAAAGTTATTTTCAATTAGATACTTTCTAATTTTCTGCTCTGCTCCACCACGATAGAATATTCCAGGGAAACAAACTATAGCAGCACGACCTTTACTTGAAAGATAATTTAAACAGTGAAGTACAAAAGCAAAGTCTGCTTTAGATTTTGGAGCAAGTACTCCTGCAGGAGCAAAACGCTCATCATTGATAAGAGTTGGGTCATCGTTCCCAATCCAATTAACTGAATATGGAGGATTTGATACAATAGCATCAAATGGCTTTTCATCTTCAAAATGTGGATCTAAAAGAGTATTTCCTAATGCTATATCAAACTTATCGTAGTTTACATTGTGTAAAAACATATTCATACGAGCAAGGTTATACGTTGTATGATTAATCTCTTGCCCATAGAAACCATCTTCAATAATATGGTCATCAAATTGCTTCTTAGCTTGTAATAATAGTGAACCTGATCCAGCAGCGGGGTCATAAATTTTATTGATTGTTTCTTGATTGTGTGTTGCTAATTTTGCAATAAGCTTAGATACACTTTGAGGTGTGAAGAATTCTCCTCCAGATTTACCTGCATTAGCTGCATAGTTAGAGATTAGAAACTCATATGCGTCACCAAACAGATCTATATGATTATCTTCAAATTTACCAAAATCAAGCCCTTCAACACCTTTAATAACGGCAGCTAAATGGCTATTTTTATCTTTAACTGTATTCCCTAATCTATTGCTTGTTGTATCAAAATCGGCAAATAATCCTTTAATATCTGATTCAGAAGGATAACCATTTGCAGAACTTTCAATAGATGAAAATATTGCTGCTAAATCTGTATTTAAGCTTTCACTGGTATTCGCATTTTTAGCAATGGTAGCAAACAGTTGGCTTGGATAGATAAAATATCCCTTTGTTTTTATTGCATCCTCTTTAATCTCCTCTGTTATAACATCATCACTTAAATCTGCATATTTAAAGCTATCATCTCCAGCTTCAACATAACTAGAGAAGTTCTCACTAATAAATCTATAAAACAGTGTTCCTAAAACATATTGCTTAAAATCCCATCCATCTATTGAACCACGGACATCATTGGCTATTTTCCAAATTTGTGACTGTAATTCAGCTCTTTGTGCTATACTCGACATTTTTTCCCTCCATTTATTCACATCAACCAAATTCATAATTTAGCTTATTTTAATATATTATTATAACATATTTTAGTAACAGATTAGTCTAAAAACATTTAAATGGACATATCCAATTGAAAGAAAAAAATAGCTTAAGCCATATATTCTAGAGGCTTAAGCTATTTAGTTTTCTTTTCACTATTATTTAGATTTAATCTTTTAATAACTTTTCTATTTTAAGTAATAATTTTGCCACTTCATCCTTTTTTTTATCATCCATTTGGTTTACTTTTTCTTTAATATTACTAAAAATTTCAAAATTTATATCCATTTTTTGGATTTTCTTAGATTCTTTTTGTTCAATAAATAACTCGTTTTTTAAAATATTCTTAAATTCCATAACTGTTTTTGATGTGTTTAAACATACTAAATTTTCAGATAAATTTTTATATATTTTTTCTATTTCTCTAAAAGTCAAAGAAGCCACAATCTCTTTTGCTATACTATTGTTTACACTCTGAAATAAATCATATCTTCTTCTATGTCTCAAAGCTGTCATCCTGTTAAATCCTACTAACTCTAACCATTGACAATAAGTTATATCTTCAGTTATTTTCTGTGAAACCTCTGTCATAATTTTTCCAAGTTGAATCGAGGCATTAGCTTGCACATTTAAAAGTTCTTTTGTTTTCAATTCTAAAAATTCATTTTCTTCTTTCGTTTCACACAAGTTTATTTTTACTATATTTTTTATAATATCTAAACCAATATCTTTACTCTTTTGTTCTACCACTTCTTTACTCGCAGTTTCAGTGGCTTTTCTCAATCTATCTATCGCTCCCATCTAACACCCCTTGCTATAATTTTTCCATGTAACACATGTGTTACATGCCCTTTATTACTTCTATTAAACTGTCTTGAACCTCTTGTAATCCCTTAGAGTTTGTCTCCCAAACACTTTTCCCTTTTTCTAAAAGAATTTCAATTTGAGACAACTCTTTTATTGGTTCTGGTAATAAAATAGTGGTTTCTCCTAGCACGCTTTTTAAGTCCTCTAAATATTTGTTTTGATTTGCTGTATTTCTATATTTATTGACTACAATAGAGTATATTTTATCTATTCCCGCTTCCTCAACTACATTTATTATTCCTTCCACTGTCACTCGATCACAAAAACAAGGAATGATAACTTTATCAGAACATTCCACAAATATCGTATCCAACTTCATAGTAGGAATACTATCTATTAGAATGTAATCATAATCACTTTTCATTTTTTCTATAAATATTGGCAAATTATTCAAAAATGTTGATGCAAATTTGGAATCCTCCAAAGGAATAAAGTTAACATTTTCTCTTATTCTTACAATATCACCATCTTCACCTTTTACAAAAGCCTTCAATCCATTTTTAAAAATTGGTTTATGCTCTTGTGGAGCTGTATAGTCCAAAACATTGTTCTGAGAATCAGATGTTAAAATTAAAACTTTTTTTCCTATTAATGATAATCCTACTGCCAACTGAACTGTCAAGAATGTTTTTCCTACACCACCTTTATTGACTTTTATTGTATATACTTTTCCTTTTTCTTTCACATTTCCCTCCACACTTAGCTTTATACTTAATTTTTCTTCAACAAAATCTCTTCCAATTGCTTTTGAATATCTTCAATAGTTCTAATATTTTCTGTCATCACTTTTGTAGTTATTGTCATCTTCACTTTAATAATCTCCTCTTTAGAAAGATCATCTCCAAGCATCAATAAAACATTTGCGATATATTGTTTAGCGAGTTCTAAAAACTCTTTAGTTAAAATTGAAGAAGTAGGCTTTAATTCCTCTTTTATCTTATAACTATTTTTATTTGCATCAAACTTTATTATTTTAGAATCAAAATAATCGCTATCGTTTAAATAGTCTAAAATAATCTTTCTTTTTCCAGCTTTGAAAGCTATACTTTGAATTTTAGTATTAGCCCCACACTTTTCTATATAACTTTCAAAAGCCAATTGCTCAATTTTCACTTTTTCTTCTAAAGATAAATCTTCAAACTTCAACTGTAAATTCTTAAGTCTTTCTAATATTTTTTCATCTGGAATATCCTCATCAATTACACCAGAGGAAACAATTTTTACTTTTTCTTCAGTCTCTTTAATTAAAATATCATCTGCCCAATTATTTTCTAAAGTTTTCAAAAAATATGCTCTCGGACTAGTTAATTTTTCTTGTCTTTTTATATATAGAGTTGCTCTCATAACTTTTTCATATCCATATTTTTCTAAAGAGTCCATTATTGTTTTCGGTATTGTTTTTAATTTTTTTGCACTTTTAGGCATAAGATTAAATATCTCTTCTACAACTTCTTTTATTATCTCTTTCTTTAAGTTTTTATTGATATCTGATTTTTCAATATCATCAATTTTTGTATTTTCAGAAGCTATTAAAGCGTGTTCTGTCCCAGAAATTTCTAAGCTTGACGATATTTTTCTAAAATCATTCAAATCGCCAAAGAATCTATCTTGTTTTTCTCTGATTACATTTTCAGAAAAATATACTTCTATCTCTGAGTTTTCCCAAGTGGAATCCTTTATAAAATTAAATTTTTCTATTAACTTTTTATTAAGTAACTCATTTAAATTCTTTTCTAACGTTTTAATTGTTTGAGTAATATTTCTTTTATCACATTTTAAAGGGATTCTTTTTATTAAAAATATTGTATCTATTTTTAAATAAAGCTGATTAAATCTAAGTTTTTCTATTAACATGTAGATTGTACGGGCAGTACTAGTCCCAATACTTAACAAAATATCAGAGTCATAAACTAGATAACCTTTTGTTACAATATTGTCGTAGAAATGGTCTGAAACAGATATTTCATAGACCTCTTTTATCCTTTTATCTGAAATTTTTTTTCTTAAATCTTTATTATCTTTTTCATCTAATGTTAATATTTTCAAGGATAAAATAGTAGTGTGTGTTTCTTTTGAAAGAATTCCATTTTTTTTATTCGAATAAAGAGTATTCTTAAATTGATAATTAGCTGATGATAGTCTTTTTAAAGAATCTCTTACTATTGCTGAATAGGCTTTTGTATTTAAATGAAGTTCTTTTTTAAGCTCCGATGCTGTAACAATAAATCTTCTAGACATACCTTTTGATTTCATTATTTTCATAAGAGCTATAAATACCTTTTCTTCTGCTTCTCCAGGAATATAATCTCCCGCCATTGGAACCACATTGATATAAGTGTCTCTATTTTTGTTGAAAAAATATTTTACAACCTGATTTATTTTACGTTTTGTGTTTTTAGAAAAAAGTGGATATTGAATTAAATTCATGTCCATTCTAACTAAACTTTTATTTTTAATTAATTCTTCATCTACATAGATATTTTCTTCTACAATTTCTGTTTCAGGAGTATCTATAAATTCATCTTCAAACCACTCCGACATTTTTATCTCCTTTTAATCAATATTAACTAGGGGTTGTTTATAAAAAACATGCTTTTTATCTATTTTTCAATATTATATAGGGTATTTTTTTTACTATTTTAACACTTTTTTTGTCAAAAAACAATAATTTTAAAGAAATAACCCTAATTGATATTGAAAATTTGAAAGTACCCCTAGTTAATATTGAAAGTACCCCTAGTTAATATTGAAAGTACCCCTAGTTAATATTGAAAGTACC
>NZ_CAMTIK010000046.1 GCF_947072685.1 uncultured Cetobacterium sp.
CAAGAAATTTTTGGTATTTTAATTGTCTTAATAGGGATATATTTAGCTAAAATAGGAAATAATAATTAAAATCAAAAGAGATTTAGAATAATGAATAGTTTAAAAGAAATGAAAAGTAAATTAAACAATTAAGTAAAAAATTAAAAAAATCATTAAGATAATATATTGAAATATTACTATTAATTTATAAAATATAATTAAAAGTTTAAAAACGAACAATAAAATTATAGAAAAAATAAAGAATATATGATATAATTCTAGTAGAAATTAATGCAACTAAAAATAAAGGGAAATCGTGAAACAGTGATACCGTAGTCCTTGTTTTTAATTAATTTTCAATTGAATATTTTTGTCAGGGAAATCGGAAACAATGATAACGTAGTCCTGTAAAAGTAAGTGCTTATTTAAGTGCTTGTTTTTGCAGGGCTTTTTTTATTATTTAATCAAAAATCAGGAGGAAATTTAACATGAAAAAATTTTTAATGTCAACCTTATTTGCATTTATATTTATTATAAATGTAGTTCCGAGCTATGCTCTAAAATTCTATCCTTTAAATTATGATAAAAGGATTGATTTGGATGGTGGTTATGGAGAATTTACATTAGTGAATACTTCTAAAGAACCAATCAGATATAAATTAGAAGCGACAAATACAAAAAAGATAACAGATATATCCAAATTAGTAACGATATATCCAAAAGTTTTAACTATTGAGCCTTTAGAAGAAAAAAGCTTTAAAGTATATGTAAAAGAAGATTCAAAATTAAAAGATGGAGAATATTCTTTTAATTTAGAAATAAAGCCTTTGAAATCTCCAAATTTAAAAGAATTAAAAAGAGGAACAACAAGTCAAAGTTTTGAAATTAAACAGGCTTTAAAACTTGAAATGTTTGCTCATGTTGGTGATTTAACTAAACCGTTTGAATTATCTAAGGAAAAATTTTATGAAAAAGATGGAAAAAAGAAATTCAGATCGAATGTTAAAAATTCAACTGGTAGAGGATATGAATTAGCTGTAGGGTTTACAGATTCAAATAATGTTTTATTGCCAGTTTTATATCCTGTTGGAAGATTATTTAATGGGAATGAAACAGTTATAGATGTAGAGATACCACAACACGCAAAAAATATAATTTTTTACGATTATAACAATATTAAAGTTTTAAAACAAACTATAAAAATCTAAAAATTTATAGTTTGAAATTATATATAACAGGAGGAATTAAATTATGAAAAAATTATTAATGGGAGCATTAGCAGTATTAACAGTATCATCAATGGCATTTGGAGCTTCAACTCAACAAATGGTTGATTCAACTTTAAGTGCAACAAATCCAGGAGATAAAGTGGGAGCAGGAGTACCTTTTGAAGTTAGAGTAAATATAGCACCAAAAGGACCAGAATTAGTGATTGTGGATGAAAATGATAATATTTACGACACTATGGTATTTGATCATGGAACAAAATTAGCAGGAACACTTAATAGATCAGTTGTTGAAAGAACAGCTATTTTAAAAAGAACAGATAATCACCCATTTTCAGCAGACGCAAGTGGGAAAGTAGGAACAACTCAATATATAGGTCAATTCGCTTTAGCAACAAATAATAATTATGACCCAACAACAAATATTTTAACTTTAGATAAATTATCTTCTGTAGGTGATACAGGTTCAACAACAATGACTATGCCAACAGAATTTAATTTTATAAAACAAGAAAGACCTATAAAAGCAACAGATAACAATATGAGAACTTTAGTACAATCAGTAATCAAAGCAGGAACTAAAGCTGACCCTGGAATGTATGTAGGAAATGGAACATTTACAGCAACTTTAACAGTTAAATAAAACTTTGCTTCAATTTGAAGCAAAGTAAAAACAAATAATAAAAGTTAGTTAGATTCATTAAATTAAGAGCAAGAAAAAATATTCTTGCTCTCTATTTAATAAATTTAAAATAATGGAGGGATTAGATGGAAAACTTAAAAAAATTAATTATATTTTTTATACTTACTTTTAAAACATTTGCATATATGCAAGTAGCACCTATTATCTTTGATAAACGAATAGATAAAGAAGGAGCTACACAAGAATTTTATATTACTAATCCAACTGCTAAAGAAGTTGGATATAGGCTTTATAAGGAAAAAAGTGAGAATGGACTAGATATGACACCATATATGGAATTTTACCCTAAAAGTTTAAAACTTAAACCAGGGCAAAGTGAAAAAGTTAGAGTTTATATAGAAGCACCAAAAGAAGCAAAACAAGGTGAATATACAGCAATAATGGGGATAAAAGAAATAAATATTCCAGGTATTGAAAAAAAGGGAAATGGAAGTGTAATTATTTATACAGATTTGAAGTTAGAACTTGGAGGATATGTAGGAGATTTAAAACCAAAACTTCAAATAGATGATTTAGAATTAAAAAATAATAAACTTAGTTTTAAAATCTCTAACATTGGAGAGATTAGAACAAAAGTAGAAGCCTACTTAGAAAGTGATAATTTGAAAGAAGCAAAATATCTTGATAGTTTTAGACTTTTAAAAGGTTATAAAAATACTTTTAATCAAAAATTAGATATAGGTAATCTTAGAAATCCAAGATTAGTAATAACAGATATGGAAGGAATTAAAATTTTAGAAAAGGGGATAGGGAAATAATGAAAAAGAAAAATACTATTATTTTTTTAGGAGTTATCGCACTTTTACTTGTTTCAGCAAAATATATTCCTAAAAAAAATGCTGAAGATATAAAGCAATTTGAACCAAAAGAAATCCAGGCTAATGAGATTAAAAATCTTAAACAAGAGAATATTATTTTAAAAAATATTGAAAATATTGAAGTTAATAATTTTGTAGATGAAGATATAAATATTTCAATAAATCAAGATAATAAAAATGAGAAAGTAGCAACTGAAGGTCTTAATAATAATAAAATCAAAAATCAAAAAATAAGACAAGCTACAGCTAGAGAATTAGAAGAACTAAAAGCAAAAGGACTTATAAGTGAAGAAGAATATTTATTAGAAAATGGGGGTGAAATAAATCAAGATGGTATTCATCTTTTTTCATTATACGTAAATGGAGATAAAAAAAGTGAGTCTTATTCTCCATTTATAGAGAATGAAAAGGTTTATTTTCCCCTAATCACATTTTTTGAACTAATAAATTTTAGAAATTTTGAAAGAATAGAAAATAATGTAAATGCAAAGCTAGGTGATAGCCTAGAAGATGTAGTTATAGACACAAAAAATAATAGAATTTTAAAGAATAATCAAGAATTAAAACTAACTTCTGATAGTATCAAAGCCTTTGATGGAGATATTTATTTGGAAAAAGATATCTTTAGAAAATTATTTTTAACTAATCTAGCTCTTTCTAAAGAGAAAGAAAAAATTAATATGACATTAAATTTTTCAACACCTGAAGAAATAGGAATAAGACAAAATAACAATGAGAGGTTATTAAAAGAAGGGAAAACAACAAAAGATATTCTTTATACAAATGATAAAAAGTTATTTGAATTAGGATATTTAAGAACAGAGCTTAATCAAATTTTTAAAAAGAATGAATATGAAAAAAATGGAGATTGGCAAAGTGATTGGGAAGCCAATCTTGAATATCAAGGAGCTTTTCTTTATGGAGAAATAACAGCAAATTATGATGTTAGAAACCATATGTTTGAAGATATAAAACTAAGATATGACGATATTTATAAAGGTCATACTTTGGAAATTGCAAATTATAAATACATGGATAGTGGAGCTAGAGAGTATGATATATCTTTTAAAAAAGATAAGGGATATATAGTAACAGGTTCTAAAAATTATATTATAAAAGAAAATGTACCTCTTGGAAGTAGAGTTGAACTTTTATATATGGGTATCATAATAGATATTCAAAATGCAACAAATGGGGTAGTGGAGTTTAAAAATGATGAAATTAAAGAGGATAGAAGTTATCAATTAAAAATTTATACTCCTGATGGAAAAATTTTAATAAAAGATATAAATACAACTTCAAATTATAATCAACAGAATAAGGGTGAAGTTGAATACGATATAAATATTCGTGAAAATCACGAAAGTGGAAAACCAACAACAGATTCTAAAGTTTACTATGGTCTTACAGATCATTTAACATTAGGAATGGGATATTTAAGAGAGCCTGAACTAATAAATGATGAATATGAGTATTTGGATAAAGGAAGATTAGAAGCTGTTTATTCTGATTATGTTTACTCATTACCATACACATTAAGAGTTGGTGGGGATAAAGTATTTAATAAATTTGAGTATAAAGTAAATGAAAAAAATACTAAAGATGATTACTCCTATGATTTCTTAGGTCAAATTGATATTAAAAAAGTTAGATTAAGACTTGAACATGAAAGTAAAGGCGAATTTTACGAAGATAAATATAAGACAAAATTCTATGTAAGATACACTCCTATAAAGGCTTTAGATTTGGAGTATGAAAGAGAAGAAGCAACTAAAAGGGATGGAATTTATGGAGTAGACTATAAAGAGAAAATTAATAAATACAGCATAGAGTATTCAAAAGCATATAAAGATTTACTTCTTACAGGAGAATATGAATACCATACAGAAGATAAAGGAAAATATAGCTTTAATACCTACTATACTGGGCTTAGAACAGCAACTCTTAAACTAGAGAATACTTGGAAAAATGATGGTAAAGATTATGAAGTTGCCTTCAGTATTTTTAGCAACGGAAACAGATTATTTGATTATAATCTAGAAGCTAGATATACAGAGCAAGAGAAAGATAAATTTACATTTAGATTCTCAACTAATTACAACAACTGGTTTGACTACGAAATGTTTATTGATAAAAAAGGAAACCAAGAACACAAATTCGGAATAGATCACATTACTGATTTAAGAAATCCAACTGCTAAAATCAAAAATATGGACAGCAGTCCTCTTAAAGTTATTACATTTGTAGATAAAAATGATAATGATATTTATGACGAAGGAGAGGAACTTATTAAAAATGTTGAGGTTCAAATAGGAGAACAAAAGATAAATACCAATGAAAATGGAGAAGCTATGTTCTATGGAGTTCCAAACTATGTAACATATGATTTAGAACCTAAGATTAAAAAACCTAATTTCCTATTAGGAAATAATAAGGTACAAGTTCAAGGGAAAAATACAGCTACTATAGTAGCTCATATTCCTGTAAAGCCTATGCTAACTTTAACAGGATTTATCAATGTAGAGGA
>NZ_CAMTIK010000047.1 GCF_947072685.1 uncultured Cetobacterium sp.
ATAAAACTAAATCTTTTTTAGATTTAAAAAAATTTTTTGAAAATGGAAAACTTGTTACTAATCAAGGATTTCTTGTAGGAGCTGGGTGCGTTCGAATAGCCATAATGGGGTTTAAGTCAAGTGAGGTCAATGAAAATGAAATTGAAAAGATGAAGATACTTTTAGAAAAACAATTTAAAGAGGGTGCTATTGGAATCTCTTTTGGATTGATATATCAACCCGGAAACTTTATGAGCCAAAGGGAGATTTTAGAACTTTTAAAAGTTGTAAAAAAATATGATAAAATTGCTTCTTTTCATATGAGAGATGAGGTTAATGAGATTGAAAGATCTATAGAAGAGGTTATCTATTATGGTAGAGAAACTCAGGCAAAGGTTAATATTTCTCATTTAAAAGTTATGAATAAGAAAAATTGGAAAAAGTCTAAAAAAATTATAAGTATGTTAGAGGAGGCCTCAAAATCTGGAATATCAATCTCTTTTGATCAGTATCCCTATGAAGCTACTTGTACAAACCTTTTTGTTCTTATGCCTCAAAATATTTTTGATGGAGACATTGAAACTTTTATAAAAGAGATTCCTAATTTTTCTGATGAAGTAATGTCTTTGATAAGTGGAAATATTAAAAAGAGAGGGGGAAGTGAAAATATTGTGGTGTCTAATAGTTACTTAAAAGATACCTATTTCAATGGAAAGACAATCTCTGAGATTTCAAAATATCTGAATTTAAGTGAGGAGAAAACTGTTTTATATATACTTGAAAAATCTAAGGGAAAGGCCCAGGGAATCTATTTCTCTATGGATTTAGAGGATGTGAAAGAGTTTTTCAAAAGTGATTTGGGAGTTATTGCTAGCGATGGAAACTCTTTACCAATGGAGGATAAATTTGAGCTAGGAAATCCTCATCCGAGAAACTTTGGAACATTTCCAAAATATATATGGATGATTAAAGATGAGGTTCCAATAGAAAATATTATAAATAGAATTACCAAAAGACCAGCTAAACTCTTTAGGCTAGAGGGACGTGGAGAGATTAAAAATGGAAATTTTGCAGATATTACCATTTTTGATTTGGATAAAATTAAAGATAGCTCCACTTTTCAAAATTCTTTTCAGTGTCCTGTGGGGATAGAGTATGTTGTTATAAATGGAAAGATTATTTTGGAAGAGGGAACTGTATTTACCACTAAGGCTGGAGCTATTTTAGTGAATTGAAGCACAAAAGGAACAAGTTTTTGAAGATGGAAACTAAAAAAATTGTCCTGAGAAAATCAATAAAGAGGATGACAAAAAGTCATCCTCTTGGGCTTATTAAATATTTGCTTGTCTTATACCCTACCACCAATTTCTGTAAACTTCTCTACAAAAGCAGATATCTTTTGAAAAACACTTTGTTTTTTAGTTAAATAATTAGGGTTGAGTGGGCTCATCTTAGGAATGACTTCATTTAATTCAGTTCCATTATCACTAGCCTGTTTTCTCTTCAATGAAGCCAGAATATACCTTTTAGCAGCATCAATATTAAGCTTTTCTTCTCTAATCAGCTCTTCGGCTTCTTTCTCTTGTTCTTTTTGAGCAAATAAAAAAAATGCATCTATAATATTTACCTTATCATCAAATTTGTCTAAATCTGTTTGATTAATAAAATCTACTATTAGACTTTCTTTTGCACGATTTCCTGTACTTGATCTAATTAAACGACGTACATCTTGGATTAATACGTCTTTACTTTTTACTTTTTTATGTTTTTCAAAAATCAATTCAAGAATATAATCTAAGTTTATCTCTTGTGATTTTAAAAGATCTACTTCAAAAACTATATTCTCCCATTCAAGTGTAGAGTCCTCTTCCGTTCCTTGCTTCTTTTCATGACGAAGCCACTCACGAATATCATTGTATGTAGAACGATAATCCTGAATTACTCTTTCTTTAGGTATTTCAATTTTCTTCAACGCTACAATATCTTCATCACTTACATAATACATAGCTTTAAATTCTTCAACTAATTTTGAATCGTCCATATCAAGAGATTGTAAAGCTTTTAACCTTGTAAACTCATCATAATTTTGTAGTATATTCTCAACTCTTAAATATTCACCAAAAAGTTTAGCAAAATCTTTTTTATCTCTTTCAGTAACAATATCATCAATATTAGGAAAACGAGAGTTTAGTTCTCTAACTACTTCTATATAACCACGACGTGCTTGTCCTGTACTTATATCAGTGAACCCTTCCATATATTCTTTGTAACTTTTTTCAAGAACTACATTCTTTGTATTTTTATCACCAAATAGAGTTATGGCGTCTATTGTTGCTGCTTCTAAATCTCTAAAAGTAACAATATTTCCAAAAGTTTTTGTAGAATCATAAATACGGTTTGTTCTTGAAAATGCTTGTATTAATCCATGATAGCGCAAATTTTTATCAACAAACAGTGTATTTAATGTCGGAGCATCAAATCCTGTTAAAAACATTCCAACTACAATTAATAGATCAATCTCTTGCTTTCTCACTCTATTAGCAATATCACGATAATAATTTTGAAACTCATCACTCTCAATTCCAAAGTTTGTTTTAAACATTGTATTATAGTCATTAATAGCTGAAGTTAGAAACTCCTTTGCACTTTGATTCATTGCTGAAGGTTCAAAAGTTTCATCAAGAATCTCTCCTATGGAGTTTTGTTCTTCATTAGCTGCAAAAGAAAAGATAGTTGCAATTTTCAAAGGCTTCTCACTATTTTGTTGTAATTTTGTCAATGTTTCATAGTAAAGTTTTGCTGCATCAACACTGCTCACAGTAAGCATTGCATTGAATCCTTTTTTAGCATTATATGTACGGTGAGTTTTTATTTTAAAATTATTAAGAATGTATTGTGAAATCTCTCTAATTCTTTCAGGATGTAAAAAGGCTTTTTTTGCTTCTGCTGAAGTTAGTTTTTCCTCATCCTGTTCCATCTCAACGGATTTAAACTTAGGACGTACATCATTATAATCAACTTTAAATTTAAGAACTTTCTCATCTCTAATTGCGTCAGTTATAACATACGAGTGTAACTCTTGACCAAATACACTAGCAGTAGTTTCAGAACCCGTAGCATTTTCTGGAAATATTGGTGTTCCAGTAAATCCAAATTGATAGTACTTCTTAAATTTTTTAGCAATATTTTTTTGAGCTTCACCAAATTGTGAACGGTGAGCTTCATCAAAAATAAAGACAACCTGTCTATTGTAGATTGGTAAGTCTGCTTCAGTTTTTATTAGGTTATTTAATTTTTGAATAGTAGTTACAATTATTTTATTGTCATATTTTTCAACATTTCTTTTAAGTCCAGCAGTATTTTCAGATCCATTAACACTCTCTGGAGAAAATCGTTGGTACTCTTTCATTGTCTGGTAATCCAAATCTTTTCTATCTACAACAAAGAATACTTTATCTATAAAATCAAGCTCTGTTGCTAAACGTGCAGCTTTAAAACTTGTTAAAGTTTTTCCTGACCCTGTCGTATGCCAAATATACCCGCCACTTTCAAGAGTTTTCCATTTTTTAGCTAAATATGAACTTTTTATCTTCCATAAAATTCTTTCTGTTGCAGCTATTTGATATGGTCTCATAATTAGAAGTATGTCGTTTGAATCAAAAACAGAGTAGTGCAATAATATATCTAACAGCGTATTTTTTTGAAAAAATGTAGCTGTAAAATCTTTTAAATCTCGAATCAGAGTATTGTCAGATTTTGCCCAGTTCATAGTAAAATCAAAACCATTTTTATCTCTTTTAGTGGTGTTAGCAAAGTATCTTGTATCTGTACCATTTGAAATTACACAAATCTGAAGATATTTAAATAAAGAGTTATCTGAATTAAAGCTCTCTTTAGTATATCTATTGATTTGGTTAAAGGCTTCTCGAATAGCAATTCCACGTTTTTTCAGTTCTATTTGAATTAAAGGTAATCCATTAACCAGAATTGTTACATCATAACGATTACTTTGAGTTCCTTTTTGTTCAAACTGTGAAATAACCTGTAACTTATTTCTTGTAATATTCTTCTTATCAACAAGGTATATATTTTGAATATGACCATCATCAAAGGTAAAATCATAAATATAATCATCATGAATTTTACGAGTTTTATCTATATAGTTGTCACTTGGTTTATCTAAATATTCCTCACAAAATCTTTTCCACTCAGAATCTAGAAATTTAACTTCATTAAGACTCTCTAGTTGAATTCTAATATTTTTCAACATCTCTTTTGTATTTATAAGCTTAGGTAAGTATTCATAACCTTGATTTTGTAAGTCTTTTATAAGTTCTTCTTCTAATTGAGCTTCTGTTTGATAACTTACACCTTGTTGAGCTATTTTATTGTATCTATCTAAAACTATAAAGTTATTGGTTTCTGTAATTGTTTTATAGTCAGCCATAAGATTCTCCCCATCTTTATTTAAATTTTTAAGCCTCTAATTTTTTAAAAGTTAGAAGTTTATCTCTATAGTATTCATACTGCTGTTTTCT
>NZ_CAMTIK010000048.1 GCF_947072685.1 uncultured Cetobacterium sp.
AGGAACCTATATAATTCCTGCGGGTGTTTATGAAAGAGTTAAAGATGTAAATTCTGGTAGAATGATTATAGCTCCAGAAACTTTTACATACGTTGTCAATACACCTGTTAAGTTTTTCTCTTTTACTGAACATAATCTATTTACTGTATTAATTAGAGGTCTTCAAGCAACTTCTGGAATTGTTTTTTTTACATTTTTGGTTTGTGGATTTTTTAATATGATTCAAAGAACAGGCGCCATTGATTCTGGAATAGCAAAAGTGGCTTATCTATTTAGAGATAAAGGAATGCTTTTAATTCCAGTTGTTATGTTTGTATTTTCAATCGGAGGAGTAGCAATTGGTATGAACACAGAAGCTATAGCTTTTGTTCCACTGGGAGTTCTTTTAGCAAGAGCGCTTGGATTTGATGCTATGGTTGGAATGGCTATGGTAGCTTTGGGAGCTGGAGTTGGTTTTGTTGGTGGATTTATAAACCCATTTACAGTTGGAGTTGCTCACTCAATTTCAGGACTACCTATCTACTCTGGAATGGGGTTTAGAGTAGCTGTTTATATAGTTTTATACATTGCTACAGTTTTATATATTATGAGATACGCTAGAAAGGTGAAGGAAAATCCATTTAGTAGTGTGGTATTTGATTTAGAAGTTAAACAAAAATCTATGTCTAGTATGTCGACAGATAGTCAAGAGATACCAGATTTAACTATTAGACAAAAATGTGTACTTTTAGTTATGTTAGTTGGATTTATAACTTTAACGTATGGAGTTTTAAAACATGGATGGGGAACGGAGCAACTAATTAGTATATTTATGTTCATGGGAATTGCCTCTAGTTTTGTGGCAGGAATCTCACCCACTGATTCTGCAAATAACTTTTTAGATGGAGCAAGAGGAGTTGTATTTGGAGCACTTGCTGTAGGATTAGCTCGTGGAATCTTAGTTGTATTAGAAGATGGACAAATTATAGATACAATTTTATTTTATCTTTCTAGTAAAATTTCATCTTTACCGGGAGTTGTTTCAGCCTTACTTATGTATTGTGTTCAGATTATAATAAATTTATTTATTCCATCAGGAAGTGGCCAGGCAGCGACAACTATGCCTATTATGGCTCCTTTGGGAGATATGATAGGAGTTTCTAGACAGACCGTCGTTTTAGCCTTTCAATATGGAGATGGATTTACAAACTATATCAGTCCAACTGCAGGAGGACTGATGAGTTATCTTGCAATTTCACAAATCTCATATGAAAAATGGGTGAAGTGGATGGCACCTCTTATGGGAATCTGGCTGAGTATCGGAGCGGCTGCAATCGTTATTGCGTATTTCACAGGATATTGATTAAAGTGAAACGCCTCCAAAAGTTAAGTATCAAACTTTTGGGGTCTAATTAAATATTTGTGTAAACCTTCAAGTTGGAGTAATATTAAATTATCTAACTTGAAGGTTTTTTTATCAAAACGCCCTGAGAAAACCTCTTCCTCTATTAGGGTGGTGGCAGTTCACCAAACGAAATATTTCCTCTGATATTCCGATATACGATTAGATTCTAACTAAACTCTGTCAAAAATCTTGTCTTTTTTTGATTTTCTCCATTAAATAATTTTTAAGTTTAATTCCTTGGCATTCAACTTCTTGTTCTTTTATAACTTTATAGTTTCTTTTTTCAAAAAAAGGTTTAGCAGTTATTGAGGAATAAGTGAATATAATATCAGTATTTATTTTTTCTAATTCATCACATATAAGAGTGGCTATCCCTATATTTTGGAAATCTTTATGTACAAATAATTTGTCTAAATAACCTGTACTATCTATATCTCCAAATCCAATAATTTTTCCAAAACTATTAGTAACTACAAAACTATGATGTTTTAATAAAGTCTTATTCCAGTTATCCAAATCAATATTTTTACTAGCCCAAACATTCACTTGAGCTTTGGTATAATCTTTAGTATTAATTGAATGTACTGTATTATAAAATAAATTTACAACTTCCTCAATATCAGTTGGTTTGTAATGGCGTATAATTAAATTGATTTTGTTTTTCATATTATAACTCTCCCTTGAATCTATTTCATTGAAAGGTTTCTTTTAGATTTAAACCATTTAAGAGTTTCAATTTCGCTTTCTTGCGGAAGAATTCTTCCATAAACTTCATCATATAGCCATGATAAAGTTTTTTTAGAAAGATATTTTTTCATCTCATTTTCTCCTTCTTGCATAACAACCTTAATAAAACATGGGCACTTAGTATATGATTTTGGCAGATTATTTTGATCGACTAAAACATTTTTTTGTCTAATCTCAGCACATTGAAAAAGTGGGTCTTTTCCTTCAATAGCCTCCACAATATCCCAAAAAGATATATCCTCAGGGTTTCGTGCTAATTCATAACCACCTTTAACTCCTGGAACTGATTTAGTTATTCCAACTTTTCCTAATTTTGTGAAAACTTTGGCCAAATAAGATTCTGAGACCCCTTGAAATTCTGCTAAATCTTTAATTCCAACATAATTTTTATCTTTAAGTTTTACTATATATAGAAGACAATGTATGGCATATTCAACACCTATTGACATTTTCATAGTTTGTTCACTCCTTTGAATTTTATCATGTTATATTTTATCATCAAAATATTATTGATACAAGTAGGATATTTGTTATTGACATATATATAATAAAGTGATATTATTATTAACGACAATATGTGTCGCTAATAAAAGTATTTTAGGAGGTTTTATGTTTAATGAAAAGTTTTTAGAAGCTATTTCACATGAAGGAGTTGTATCTATTGTAACAACAGGTCCTGAAGAAGCTCATGTATCAAATTCTTGGAATAGTTATTTAACTCTAGTTGATGGGAATAAAATTCTTATACCAGCAGCAGCTATGATAGTAACTGAAAGAAATATTAATTTTAATAAAAAAGTTAAACTTACACTTGGAAGTCATGAAGTTATGGGATATAGATATATGGGAACGGGTTTTTTAGTTGAAGGAACTGCAAAATTTTTAAAGTCAGGAGAATATTTTGATATGATGAAAGAAAAATTTTCTTTTTTAACAAGAGTTTTGGAGATTACAGTTACTTCATATAAGCAGACACTTTAATGGTAAAAAAATGATAAGAGAGATAAATAAAGAGATTTGTGTGGGATGTGGCAAATGTGAAGTGAGCTGTATAGTTGGTTGTATCTCCGAAAAAGAAAATAAGAAAAGAGAGATAAAGTTTTCAGCATGTGTAAATTGTGGAGCTTGTACTTTAGTTTGTCCAGTAGGAAGTATAGTAGTGAGGGATTGAGTGGCGGAAAAAGGTTCTCAGGGCAATCTTTTTAGTAGACCTGAATTTGTTGTTAGATTTCCTGAAGAATCCATGTATGCCAAATTGAACTATCTTATATCTATAGACGAAACTGACTTAATCAAACAAGGCAGGAGCTATTTTGAGTGTTTTATTAGCGAGCCGAGTGTAGCTATTTGTAAACGCCAAGAGTTTTACCAAGGTGAATTATAAGAGGAGTTAGGGTATACTAAATATGACTATAGGGATAAAGATTCTAATAACTCAAGAAACGGCCTTTTGTTAAAGAATGGCAAACTTGACCCTTAGAGGCAGTTTTTCCTACAGATGATAGCTTGTTAAAAATGCTTTACTTAGCAACACAAGATATTACAAAGAAATGGACAAGTCGTCAAAGAGATTGGGGTCAAATCATATCGCAGCTTCAAATAGATTTTGAAGGAAGAATTTAAAATTACACTAAAATATTTAAAAGTTGATATTTAAAAAGGGATGACTTAAAAATAAATCATCCCTAAAAAAATATAAAATATTATTTTTAATTTTTAGAAGTTTACACAAAATTTGAAGAAGCCTCTTCATCTACCACATCTTTATATTAAATTTTCCTCTTTTAAGAGAAGATGAATATTAGAAAATCTTTTTAACGAGTTATTATTTTTTTTTATAA
>NZ_CAMTIK010000049.1 GCF_947072685.1 uncultured Cetobacterium sp.
TTTGAATACATTAATGTCAAAAATGTTAGTACCGAATTTCATTATGATAATACTAATAGTAATTTTTATAATAGTTACAGACAAAAAAGAAGAATAAAGACCAACAGAACAACTGAATGTCTTTTTAGGAAATAATAATAAAATATATGAGGAAAATCAGAAAACTGAAATGCCTTACACAATATGAAATATAAATAGTTTTATTGCTATTTTATTTTTATTCGTGTAGGGCATTTTTTTTATAAAAAAAATAAGCAGGAGGAATCAAAATGGAAAAAGCAATTTTCATCAAAAACAGAGCAAAAAAATCTCAAAAAGGAGGTTGGTTAAAAGAGAATTATAAATTTATTCTTGTGGTAATGTTACTTATAATTGTTAGTCAATTTAGTTTCGCTTCATCTACAGATATGCCATGGGAAGGACCATTAGATAAACTATTAAAATCGTTTACTGGACCAGTTGCAAAAACTGTAGGAATTTTAGCAATTTGTGCTTGTGGTGGAATGATGGCATTTGGAGAAATGGGAAGTGCAATGAAAAGAATGTTAAATATTGTTCTTGGTATTTCTATCGTTTTTGCTGCTTCAACATGGGGATTATCATTCTTTGGATTTTCAGGGTCAGTACAAATGTAAATTGGAGGCATAAATGAAGTTTAAACCAGGAGAAAAATTAAAGACACAAGGGGGGTTGCCAAGCAACCCTGATTCTGTTTTTAATGAAAAGTATATGAAGTTAGCAAAATCGCTTAGAAATTGGCAAATTGCTTTTTTATCACAAACAATTTTATTTACAATTTCTTTATTAGGATTTATAAAAGTTGCTACTCAAACTCAAATAATTCCATATATTGTAGAAGTTAATAAAGAGGAAGGAATAGTAAAAAATATTGGAGCAATAAATAGAATAAATTATGTTGCAAATGATAAATTAATCATGTCAACTTTAAGAAATTTTATATTAAAAACTAGATCAATTCCATTAGACCCAATTATGTATGGAAGAAATATAAAAGAAGCATATAGTTTTTTAGGAGAAATAGCACAAACGAAATTAAAAAGCCAAATAATAGCAGAAGATACAAAAGATAAAATGAAAAATAAAGAAACTAGAGATATTTCTATAACAACAATCTTAAAAGTTGATAATAAAAATTATCAAGTTAGATGGATTGAAACGGGCTATGATGAAAGAGGAAATATAGTTGAAAAGATAAAAAAATCAGGAATTTATACAATAGAAATAATTCAATCTAATTCAGAAGAAAAACTATTGATAAATCCAGTAGGAATTACAATAACAGATTATAGTTTTAACAATGAAATGTAGAGGTGAAAAAATTGAAAAAGATAGCAATATTAATGACAGTTTTGTCAAGTATGGCATTAGGAGCAGTTGAGTTACAGTATGAAGATTTTTCTTATCAAGAACCAGTTATAAAAACGGGATTAAAGGAAGCAAAGCAAAATGTTAAAACAACATTTGTTTACAACGAAAATGATATGTATAGAGTTTATGCAAGAACAGGATTTTTAACAACAATTTACTTAAATTCAGATGAAGAAGTTATTTACTTAGCAGGTGGAGATACAGCAAGATGGGCGATTGATGAAGGAGTAACAGGTTCAAAACAAGGAGAAAGAAAAGCAATTGTTTTAAAACCTTTTTATCCAGGAATAAAAACAAATTTAGTAGTAAATACTAATAAAAGAAGTTATAACTTTTTTTTACAAAGTGCTAATGAATGGTATAACCCAGTTGTAGAGTTTGTTTATCCACAAGAAGCTAAAATTGCAAAAATGATTAAAGCAAATAATGAGGAAACAACAAGTTTAGTTAATCTGAATAATTTAAATAATAAATATGAATGGAATAATAAAAAATATAATTGGAGTCCTCAACAAGTATTTGATGATGGACAAAAAACTTATATAGTTATGAAACCTGAAATGAGTACAGGAGAAGCACCAGCTCTTTTTATAAAAGATGACCAAACAGGAAAAGTAGTTTTAGTTAGATACAGAGTGAAAAATAATTATTACATAGTAGATAGATTATTTGAACAAGCAGTATTGAAATTAGGAAAAAGAGAAGTTGTTATAAAAAAAGATGGAAGTTTTATAAAAAACGAGAAAGATTATTACCCAATTAGGATGTGATATTTATGTATGAAAATGAAGAATCTAAACAAGAAGAAATAAATAACAATGATATTGAAATTAAAGAGGAATCTAAAGAAAAAATAAATAACGAAAACATTGAAATTAAGGAAGAATCTAAAGAGCAAGAAAATGAAAAAAAGGAAAGGCTTTATAAAGGAACACATATCAAAAAAAAATATTTGATATTTCCTATTGTGTGTCTAGTTGGTGTATTGATTTACAATATATTTAAAACACCTTCAACTAATACTAAACCAATAGAAGAACCTAAAAAAGAAGAGAAAGAACAAAAACAATTAAATTTAGAATTAGAAACAGATTATTCTAAAATGATAGTTACAGATCGTGGAGTTGAAGCAGAAAATAATCAAGATAAAATAGATAATTCAATTCAACAAAATAATGTTATAGAAAATAAAAAAGTTATACAAACAAGTAAGAGAGAATTAAGCGAAGAAGAAAGAGAAGCATTAAGGAAAATTAGAGAAGAAGCAAATAATGCAAAGAGAAGCTCTATTTCTTTTCCAGTAAATCAAAATCAGAGAGAAAATAGAGTCGCTCAAAATGACGCAAATAGAAATTATACTGATTATGATTTAAATAGACAAGGCTCAAAAAAAAGTTTTTTAAATAATGAACCAACATATTCAAATTATATAAGTTCAAAATTAGAAGGGAGTATATCGCCATTTGAAGTAAAAGCAGGAGATTTTATACCTGCAATAGTTATAACAGCTATGGATAGTGATTTACCTTCAAAAGTAATAACAGCTCAAGTAAGAGAGAATGTATTTGATACTGTAACAGGAAACTATTTATTAATTCCACAAGGAACTAGAATAACAGGAACATATGATTCAAATGTTACTTGGGGACAAAATAGATTGTTAGTCATTTGGCAAAGAATGATATTTCCAAATGGAATGAGTATAAATTTAGATAATATGCAAGGAGTAGATTTAACAGGACAGGCAGGATTAACTGGAAAAGTTAATAATCATTTTGCAACATTAATGAAAGGTGTTTTATTATCATCAGCTATGGGAGCGACAGCAGCTATCGTAACACAAGATAATAGTAATAATGATGATTGGAAATATGCAGCAGGACAAGGAGCAGGACAAACAATTGTAAAAGTTGGAGATAAATTTGCAGATAAAGCATTAGATCGTCAGCCAACAATTCAAATCAAACAAGGTGATAGATTTAACATTATGGTTCATAGTGATTTAATTCTAAAACCATATAAATAATCTGAAGAATCAAACTGAAAAAGTAATAGATTAAATTACTTTTGAAGGCGATAGTTAGTCGGAAACGACTAAAAAAATCTTAAAAGGGGTAAAATAAATGGGTTATAAAATGAGATTAAAGAAATATATGTGTAATGAAAATGAGAAAAATAATCCTAATCCATATCAAGAAATGTAT
>NZ_CAMTIK010000050.1 GCF_947072685.1 uncultured Cetobacterium sp.
AAAATAATAGACTCTCCGGACAGTATTTTGTGAAATATTGTCCGGAGAGTTTTTTATTGTTATCGTAAAATTTATAGGAAATACATAAATGAAATAGTACATAAATTCAAATGATTTTAAAAAATTAGGAGTGTGGTAGAATGAAAAAGATGCAACTATTACTGATAATTTTAGCCTTACAAAGTGTAAACTCGTTTTCAAGCGAAGAGAAAGGACTCATATTTTGGACAGATTTTAACTACTATAAAAATAACGAGATAGATTATAAAATAAAAAGGGGGGGTTATTTTAAATTGGAAGAATCGGAGACTCCAGATATCCAGCCACCGCCAATAGTTCCAAATCCAAAACCTACTCCAAATCCTTCAATACCGGCTCCACCAAAATATATATTTTACAACAAAGTTTTTTATGAGGGGAATAATCTTTTTACAGGTCAATCTCCGCTTGGAGGAGATTTGACTCTTTCAGCTGCCAATGATATAGGAATGGGAAGTATTATGACAGGTTATACCATAACCAATAACAACACAATAACTTTAAATACAAATCCAGAGTATGCAACAATGATTGGAATGCAGGGGTCAGGAGGGGGAGAGATAGTTAATGGAACATCGGGAACTATAGATGTAAACTCTTTTGCGGGTGTCGGTATGAGTATAGAGGGCAAGGGAAGAGCTGTGAACCACGGTGTTATCAATGTGTCGGATGTCGGAAATGGAATCCAATTATCGGGGGATTCAACTGGAGAAAATAGTTCATCTGGAACAATAAATCTTGATGATAGTCAGGCTATGGGAGTCTATGTCAGTGGTGGGACTTCCGGTACAAAATTTGAAAATAATGGGACAATAGCAGGGTATTCATTTGCAGGAATGAATATATCTGGACTAGGAACACTAGAAAATAATGGAACAATATCAAACACCAATGGATATGCGGGAATATATGTTATCAATGGTGGAACAGGTATAAATAGAGGGGATATAACTATGGCTGATGGAAGAGTTGGAATGTATGTATCCAAAGGGAGTATAACAAATGATGGTACAATTACAATGACCACATTAAATTCAGGAAATAATGCTCTACTATATCCAAGCAGTGGGATGCATGTTTCAAATAGTGGAACTGCTATAAACAACGGGACAATAAATATTGGAGTTTCTACAACTGATACAATACAAGGATTTAGTGGAATGGCGGGTGTAGGAAATGTGGTTTTAGAAAATAACGGCAACATAAATCTATATGCAACGGATGTATCTTCTGCAAAAAACTCAAATGTATTTGATTTTGCATTCAATCTATCAAGTGGAGCGGTTGGAGTCAATAAAGCAAGTGGAACTATAAATTTAGGGGAGAATGGATTTTTAGTGACAGGAGGGAATCTATATAACTGGGGAAAAATTGTTATAAATTTAAATAATAATGGTGTGAGTATTCCATATAATAAAGGGAAGTTGATTATGGAAAAAGGTGGGACAATAACACCTCTTAATCTGCACCTAAAGCAGGATATATATATAGGACAGAGTTATTTGGAAAAAAGATATACTGACTCGGCAATTTTAAATTTGGATCAATCGATTATTGACAGTGCTAAAAGTATAAAAAGCAACAGTATTGTCTATGATATTGAAACTGAAAATGGACTTATTTTATCCCAAAGAAAAAATTTCAAAGTATTAACAAATGATTCGATAGGTGAATATTTAGAAGATATATATTACGATTCAAATTCAGGTGAAAAGGACGATATGTTTGATGCCTTGATATCAGCAGATAACAATCAGGATTTTGAAAAAAGAGTGGATGAGATTTTTGGAAGAAAATATTTTCCAACTTTAATCTATCAAACAAAAGATGCAATAACATTTGGAAACGATACAATTATAGATCAAATATCTAGAAAAACACAGGCGACAGGGAAAGAGAGCTATATTTTGGGATACTCTTTTGAAAAATTCAGAAAAGGTTCTAGGGATGGGAATTTGGGTTATGATGAGAGTTTAAATAGTGTATTTTTAGGGAAAAATTATCCATTGAATAGTGAGCTCAGTACTGGATGGATTTTAAGCTATACAAGAATGGATAGCGATTTTAAAGAGGGCGCAGGAAAAAGAGAGGACAATCTATTTCAAGGAACGGGGTACTTAAACTACAATAAAGATGATGTAAATGCTTTTGGAGGAGTTTTCTTAGGATACTCTAAAGGAGATTTGACAAGAGATGTAAATCTAGAATATTTGAAATATAATGGAGATTTAACAGGCGTAGAATATAAAAGGTTGAATGAGAGCTTAAATTCAGATATTAAAAATTGGTATGTTGGAGGTATGGGAAAAGTATCTAAAGTATATAATTTATCATCAATATTTATAGAACCTGAAGGAAGAATCGAGTCTATGGGAGTATTTCAAAAGAGAATCAATGAAGGTGGTGGAACATATAACCTAGATATTGATGAGATGAAAGGATTTTTAAATACTGCATATATAGGTGCAGACATAGGAAGAGTGTTTGATATTCATAAAACTAATTTGAAATTATCTATAAACGCTGGATTAAAACAAGATCTAAACAGTATTGATGACAACATAAAGTTTAAAATAAAATCTCTTGGAGAAGAGACAGGGAAGATAGATATAGAAAACAAAAATAGATTCTCTCAAGAGGTTGGTATGAAGGTGGAGGTTGGAAATCTATGGAATGGATTATCTGTATATGGAGATTATAAATATTATTTCTCAAAGGATGATTCTTGGAAAGTTTCAGCTGGATTGAGCTATGTTTTTTAAAATGCAAAGACTGAAAAAATAGTACGTTTGTGTTTAATTTTATTAAA
>NZ_CAMTIK010000051.1 GCF_947072685.1 uncultured Cetobacterium sp.
GCTACAAATGCTATAGATAAGGCTGAGTATCCTCAAACTACTGAGGTTGAAAAAAGATGTGTTAATATTATAGCTAATCTTTGGAATGCTCCTGAGAACGAAACATATATGGGAACATCTACTGTTGGTTCCTCTGAAGCCTGTATGCTAGGTGGAATGGCTATGAAATTTAGATGGAGAAAAAGAGCTGCTGCACTTGGTATAGATGTTGTTACTAAAAAACCAAATCTGATTGTCAGTTCTGGATTCCAAGTTGTTTGGGAAAAATTCTGTGTTTACTGGGATGTTGAGTTAAGAGAGATTCCGATGACAGATATGGAAAATCTAAGACTTGATCCTAAAGCTGCTATTGCCGCTTGTGACGAGTATACAATCGGGATTGTACCTATTATGGGTATCACTTATACAGGAACTTTTGATGACGTTGTGGCCTTTGATAAAGAGGTTGAAGAATATAATAAAACTGCTAAACTATCTATCCCTATCCATATTGATGCTGCATCTGGAGGACTTTATCTTCCATTTGTAGAACCGAGTTTAGTTTGGGATTTCAGACTTAAAAACGTAGTTTCAATCAGTACTTCAGGACATAAATTTGGACTTGTATACCCTGGACTTGGTTGGGTATTGTGGAGAGATAAGGAATATCTACCTGAAGAGTTACTGTTCAAGGTAGCTTACCTTGGAGCTTTTGAACCTACTTTCCAAATTAACTTCTCAAGACCTGGAAGCCAAATTTGGGCTCAATACTATAACTTTGTTAGATGGGGTAAAGAAGGGTATAAAGCTGTACATGAAAAATCTAGAGATGTTGGACTATTCCTAGCAAAAGGTTTAGAAAAATTAAAAATATTTAAAATATTAAATGATGGTAAAAATATACCTATAGTTTGTTGGAGTTTAAAAGATGATCCAAAGAGAACTTGGACAGAATATGATCTATCAGATAGATTGAGATATTTCGGATGGCAACTTCCTGCTTACCCTTTGGCTAAAAACTTTGAAAATGTTACACTGATGAGAGCTGTTGTAAGAGCTGACCAAAGTATGGAACAGATGTCTTTACTTCTTCAGGATATGAACACTTCAATTGAATACTTAAATGCTAATTTTGTAGGTAAAAAAGATACAAAAATAACTGAAGATTCAGTTGCAGGATACGCTCACAATGAGAAAAGATTCTTAAAAAAATAATAAAATTATAAAAAAACCAGATTTTTTGAATCTGGTTTTTTACTTTTAAATATACTTTACACCGTTTTTACTCCTCTTTTTCCCTCCAGTCTTCCACATAGAATCTGCACAACAAATATAGTGAGAAGAGCATATACCAGTGCTGTATTCTGTACTCCAACCGCCTGTAAAAGAATAAGTGAAAGCAGTTGAATTCCTAAATATTTAACCCCAATCATCCAAACAGAAAACATTGGAAACTCAATCTCTCCATCGTTTGTAATCTCTTTTTTAACCTCGTCTCTATTCCAAACAAAGCCTATAAAGATACATAGGAACAGTCCACCTGCTGGTAAAAGTAGATTGTCTGTCACATAGCCTAAGAAATCAAAGAAATTCATTCCAAAGAAAACTTTTACATCGGCCATCGATCCAAACGAGTTAGAGTTTGGAATTGCTAATATCCCTATCAAAACACTTACAAGCAGTGTCGCTTTTTTTCTGTCCATTTTAAACTGATCCACAACAAAAGACACAACTACTTCTAATAGAGATATTGTTGATGTCAAAGCCGCAAACAACACAAGTAAAAAGAATATAATCCCAAATATATTTCCAAAAGGCATAGCTGAGAAAACTTTCGGAAGTGTAATAAATATAAGTCCTGGTCCCGCTGTGGGCTCAAGCCCGAAAGAAAAAACTGCTGGAAGTATTGCAAGCCCTGCTAAAAGAGCTATCGCTGTATCAAGAACAGGAATATAGAATGCACTTTTTATAAGTTTTGTATCTGATGGCAGATAACTTCCATAAGTTACCATAACACCCATACCTAAACTTAAAGAAAAAAATACCTGTCCTAAAGCAGCAATTACAACCTGTGGAGTTATAAGTGAAAAGTCCGGTTTTAGAAAGTACTTTATACCTACGGAAGCATTTGGTAAGGTAACCGATCTCACAACTATAACCAACATGAATACAAATAAAATTGGCATCATTATTTTACTGGCCTTTTCAATTCCACCTGCAACACCTTTTAAAACGATAGCAGCTGTCACAACAAGCACCACAAAGCTATATATAATCGGAGATGTCCCTGAAGCTATAAAATCTGAAAAATAATTCACAGGATCTCCACTTAAACCTCCTGTTACAAATATTCCAATATATTTTAAAATCCAACCAGCGATAACAACGTAGTATGAATAGATTAAAAAACAAGCTAAAATACCCAGTACACCTATGACACCCCAACCTTTTTTAATGTTGTTGTATGATCCGTAAGCATCTGATTTTCCTCTTCTTCCTATTGCCATCTCTCCCAACATCAAAGAGAATCCAAGTATCACAATCAGAGATAGATATACCAAAACAAATGCTCCACCGCCATTTTTCCCTGCTAAATATGGAAACTTCCATAGATTTCCAAGACCGATTGCAGACCCAGCTGCCGCTAAAACAAAACCAATACTTGAGCCCCATTTACCTCTTTCATTACTCATAATTATCACCGTCCCTTTTGAAAATTATTTTTTATTTTAGGAGATAATAACATAAGTAAAATCAAATTTCAATATATTTTTTACATTTTTTTAGTATGTTTGTCCTCTGTAAAAGAACTTTAATAAAATTAAACACAAACGTACTATTTTTTCAGTCTTTGCATTTTAAAAAA